>DASVSP010000132.1:0-2952 GCA_036388065.1 Allosphingosinicella sp. | reverse complement strand
CGTCGCTTTGCTCCTCGCAATGACGGAAATCCAGGCCGTCATTGCGAGCGCAGCGAAGCAATCCAGCCAGCTTAGGAGACAGACAGGGTGCCGCTCTATCTCACCGAAGACCAGGTCATGCTTCGCGACACGGCCCGGCAGCTGATGGCGGAGGAAGGCTCGATCTCGAGCCAGCTGCGCAAATATCGCGACATGGATTGCAAGGACGGCTTCGGCCACGCCTTGTGGAAGCAGCTTGCCGAGCTGGGCTTCACGGGAATCCTGATCGGCGAGGCGGACGGCGGGCTCGGCCTCGGGCATGTCGAGGCGGGGATCGTGCTCGAGGAGATCGGACGCAACCTGACTCCCTCGCCCTTCCTGATCAGCGCGGTCGCCGTCGTCGAGGCGCTCAAGGGCACGCACCACGCTCGGCGCTGGTTTCCCGGCATCCTCGCCGGCGACTCGGTCGCGGCCCTCGCCGTCGACGAAGGGCCCAAGCACCGGCCCGAGGCCATCGCGATGAAGGCGGAGCGGTCGGGCAACGGCTTCCGGCTCTCGGGCCGCAAGCAGTTCGTCGTCCAGGGCGCCTCGGCGGACCTGATCGTGGTCGCGGCCCGGACCGACGAAGGCCTGACCCTGTTCGCGGTGGAGAAGGACTCGAAAGGACTGGGGGTGGAGGGCGTCCGGCTCGCCGATTCCAGCATCGGCGCCCGGCTCGATTTCAACGGAATCGAGGTCGATTCCGACTCGGTCGTCGGCGAGGTCGGCGGCGGCGAGGCATTGCTCGGGCGGGTGCTCGACGCCGGGCGGGCCGGGGCCGCTTCGGAGATGGTCGGCCTGGGCTCGGCGGCGATGGCCATGACCGTCGACTATCTCAAGCAGAGGAAGCAGTTCGGCCGGCTGATCGGCGAGTTCCAGGTCCTCCAGCACCGCGCCGCCCATCTCTATTCGGAGCTCGAGATCGCCCGCTCGGCGGCGCTCAAGGCCCAGCAGCTGCTCGACGAGGCAAGCCCGGAGGCGGAGGCGATGGTCTGCGTCGCCAAGGCCAAGGCCGGCCGGGCCTCGACCCTGGCGGTCCAGGAGGGGGTCCAGATGCACGGCGGGATCGGAATGACCGACGAATATGACATCGGCCTCTACATGAAGCGGGACCGGGCCCTGAACGAGCTGTTCGGGGACTCCAATTACCACGCCGACAAGCTGGCGCGGATGAAGGGATACTGAAAGTTCCTCCCCCGGATTTCCGGGGGAGGGGGACCGCGCGAAGCGCGGTGGAGGGGTCCTTCGGAGTCGGAGAAGAGCCCCTCCACCAGGCTTCGCCTGGTCCCCCTCCCCGGCAAATGCCGGGGAGGATTTAGGAGACAGCGAATGCCCCTCGATCCCGAATCCTTCGACCTGCTCCTTTCCACCGTCCGGCGTTTCGTTCGCGAACGCCTTCGCCCCCTTGAGGAGCGTGTGGACCGTGAGGACGAGGTGCCCGCCGAGATCGTCGCCGAGATGCGCGAGATGGGGCTCTTCGGACTCTCCATCCCGGAGGAATTTGGCGGCCTCGGCCTCACCATGTCCGAGGAGGTTCGGGTCGCGCTCGAGCTCGGCGGCACCACCCCCGCCTTCCGCTCCGTCTTCGGGACCAATGTCGGGATCGGAAGCCAGGGCCTGGCGATGGCCGGGAGCGAAGCCCAGAAGGCGCGGTGGCTTCCGGGCATCGCGAGCGGCGAGATCATCACCAGCTTCGCGCTCACCGAGCCCGGCGCCGGCTCGGACAGCGCTTCCGTCCAGACGAAGGCGGTCCGCGACGGCGACGTCTATCGCCTCACCGGGACCAAGCGCTACATCACCAATGCCGACAAGGCGTCCCTCTTCACCGTCATGGCCCGGACCGGGGAGCCCGGTGCGAACGGCGTTTCCGCCTTCCTCGTGCCCGCGGACCTGCCCGGAGTGAGCGTCGGCAAGCCCGAGAGGAAGATGGGCCAGCAGGGCGCCCATGTCTGCGACGTCAATTTCGACGGCACCCCGGTGCCGGCCGCCGACCGGCTCGGCGAGGAAGGGGAGGGGTTCCGGATCGCGATGCGCGTGCTCGACCGCGGGCGGCTCCACATCGCCGCGGTCTGCGTCGGGATCGCGGAGCGGCTGATCGCGGACGCCGTGGGCTATGCCGCCGAGCGCAGGCAGTTCGGAAAGCCGATCGCCGAGTTCCAGCTCATCCAGGCGATGATCGCCGATTCCAAGACCGAGACGATGGCCGCCAGGGCTCTGGTCCTCGAAGCGGCGGCGCTCAAGGACGGCGGCGATCCGATCACGCTCGAAGCTGCGGCGGCGAAATATTTCGCGAGCGAGACCGTCGGTCGGGTGGCGGACCGCGCGGTTCAGATCTTCGGCGGGGCCGGCTACATCGCCGACTACGGGATCGAGCGGTTGTACCGCGACGTCAGGCTGTTCCGGATCTACGAAGGGACGAGCCAGGTCCAGCAGCTGGTGATCGCAAGGGAAGTGATGAAGCGAGGGGGATGACGGTCAGCCCCTTCGAACCATCAAATTCATCCGAGCCGCGGCGATCGGCTTGCTGCGGTCCTGCTGCCAGGCGTGGGCCTCCACGTTCGCCACCCGGCTTCCGAGCCGGGTCACCACGGCCGAGGCGAAGGTGTCGTGGTCGGTGCCGCCGCGCATGAAGTCGACGCTGACGTTGATCGGCCTGGCGGTCGCGCCCTCGCCCAGCGCCTCGTACAGCGTTCCGAGCGCCGCGAACTCGAGAAGGCCGGCGATCGCGCCTCCGTGCAGGAAGCCGGGCCGCCCGACCACTTCCTCGCGGAACGGCATGATCCAGAGCAGTGCGTCGCCGTCGGAGCGCGCGGTTCGGAGGCCGAGCAGCTCGGCGTAGGGAGGAAGGGGGTGCATGGGGTGGCCGATTAGCGATGGTGGTAGGGCGTCGCAAACATTCCCTCTCCCCGGCGGGGAGAGGGCAGGGTGAGGGGG
>DASVSP010000131.1:0-59641 GCA_036388065.1 Allosphingosinicella sp. | reverse complement strand
GCGTCTTTGCGTCTTTGCGTTGAAAAAACGAGTTCGCTCGGCGGCCGAGAATAGGCTCGGTAAGCGCCGGTCCGATCAGCCGGGTTCCACGTCGCTCCGACCCTCGATCTGAAGCGCGTCGCTCTCCGGCTCCTCGAACTCGCCGCCTCGTCCGGCGAGCGCCGCATTCAACTGCCCTATATCCACCGCCCGCTCCCACCGGGCGACGACGATGGTCGCCACCGCATTGCCGATGAAGTTGGTCAGCGACCGGCATTCGCTCATGAACCGGTCGACGCCCAGGATCAGCGCCATCCCGGCCACCGGGACGGTCGGAAGCACCGACAGGGTGGCGGCGAGGACGATGAAGCCCGACCCGGTCACTCCCGCCGCGCCCTTGGAGCTCAATATCGCGACGGCCATCAGAAGCATCTGGTCGCCAAGGCCGAGCGGCGTGTTGGTCGCCTGGGCGATGAACAGGGCCGCCAGCGACATGTAGATGTTGGTCCCATCGAGGTTGAAGCTGTAGCCAGTCGGGACGACCAGCCCGACGATCGGCTTGGGGCAGCCCGCCCGCTCCAATTTCTCCATCAGCAGCGGCATCGCGCTTTCGGAGCTCGACGTCCCGAGCACGAGCAGAAGCTCTTCCTTCAGGTAGCGGATCAGAGCGAAGATCGAGAAGCCCGCCGCCCGGGCGACCAGCCCCAGCACGACCAGCACGAAGACCAGCGAAGTCGCGTAGAAGGTGGCGATCAGAGCCGCGAGGTTGGCCAGGGTCCCGATCCCGTGAGCGCCGATCGTATAGGCCATCGCCCCGAACGCGCCGATCGGGGCCGCGTACATCAGGATATGGACGATCCGGAACATGATCGCGGTGAGCACCCGCATCGCCCCGAGCACCCGCTCCCCCCGCTCGCCGAGCAGCGCGAGCGCGATCCCGAACAGGATCGAGACGAACAGCACCTGCAATATCTGCCCGGAAGTGAAGGCGCTGAAGAAGGTGTCGGGGATGATGTCGAGCAGGAAGCCGGTGATCGACTGGTCGTGCGCCTTGTCGACATAGGTCGCCACCGCCCCCTGGTCGAGCGAAGCCGGATCGACGTTCAGCCCCGCGCCGGGCCTCACGACATTCGCAACCACCAGCCCCACCGCGAGCGCCAGCGTCGAGAAGGTGAGGAAATAGGCCATCGCCTTCGCACCGACCCGCCCGAACGCCTTGATGTCCGACATTCCCGCGATCCCGGTGGTGACGGTGAGGAAGATGACCGGAGTGATGATCATCTTCACAAGCCGGATGAATGCGTCCCCGAGCGGCTTCAGCGAGGCCCCGAAGGCCGGGAACAGCCATCCGACGAGCACGCCCAGCGCGATCGCAACCAGCACCTGGAAATAGAGGCTCCGGTAGAAGGGCCTTGGGTTGGTCACGTCTCTCTCCCGCTCGTCGCGGGCGTAACGCTAACGAAAGGGGAGGGGGCAGTCACTTCCCGAACTTCTCATCGGTGAACGGAGGGGCAGGGCGGGCACTCGCAAAGCGGATCCCTCGCCGGCGATCCGAATGTGCCCGGTCGAAGGACCTGACAGCGATCCGCCAGTCCGCGGTTGCAAAAATGGGAGACTCAGTTGCTGGACATGCAATCGCGCCGAGAACGGGCCGGCTGGAAGTCGGGTTTCGGCCAAAAAAGCAAATTCGGAATAGCGTCTCCGACTCCTGTTAATCTCCAAGTCATCTAGCCGACCGAAACCTAACATATCCTGTGGCTATAAGGTCACGCTGCACCGCAATGTCTTGTAGCCATCTTGCAGGCGGACGCTAATCCCCTAATTTCCGGGCTCCTGATCGCAGACAGGCGACAGTTGAAAAGGACCTAGTTGAAATGAAGAAACTTGCATTGCTGGTGAGCGCCGTGGCTCTGCCGCTCGCCGTTCCCGGCGTCGCGCACGCCCAGGAATCGACCGGCGCCCATCCCTATGTCGGCGTCCAGGGCGCCCTCCACGATCTCAACGTGGACGAGGACGAGATCGACACCGGCGGTTTCGATCTGGACGACAACGCCTTCACCTACGGCGTCTACGGCGGCGTGGACTTCGATCTCGGCAAGTCCGCGATCGTCGGAGTCGAGGGCAATTACAACCTCGGCAACGGCCCGATCGATTCCGAATACGGCCTCGCCGGCCGGGTCGGCGTGCGCACGAAGGGCGGCACGGTCGTCTTCGCCCGCGCCGGCTACCAGTGGATCAACATCGACGGCTCGGGCCTCATCGGAGTCGACGAGGACCTGATCGACGACGACGATCTCGACATGTCGGACACGATCGGCGACTACCTCGTCGGAGTGGGAGCGGACATCGCGGTCGGCAAGAACATGGGCCTTCGAGTCGCGGTCGACACCGTGTCGTTCGACACCATCCGCCCGAGCGTCGGCCTGCACCTGAAGTTCTAAGCTTCAGCCAGCCCGTTCGAAAAATCGAAGCGGTCGGTCCTCGGACTGGCCGCTTCGATGTTTTCCTTCAGGATGTGAAGTCCCATGACCGGATTGAACTCATCTGCGCCTGCTCGAATATTCTTGCTGCAGTTCCGGCACCAGAACAGCCAACGGAAACGCGTTCAACAATTGGGAAGTGCACTCGCCGATCACCCAACCCGATCGCGTCCGCATCAAAGCCGCAAAAACGAGGGCGTCCACCGGAGCCTCGAACGAACTTTGAAAATTTCCTACCGCGATCGACGAGCCAATGGCCGGATTGCGCATTGCCAGCTTACCTCGCGGCCCTTTCAGCGAAAAGATCATCTCAATCTCTTCGTGCCGGTTCAGCTTGGTATCCTGGGTCTGCCTGACTACCGCGAACCCGACGGCGTCAGTGTTGGCCAATAGCAGTTTGGCGACGTCCTTGGGCGTGTCCGTGGACCCCGCCGGGAACCGGCAACTCGCATGGGCCGGGCTTGATAAAGCCAGTCCTGCCGCGATGAAGGCTGCTGCCAGTCCCGCCGGCCTTCGGGCTCCTCCGGGTTTGTCAGCCAAACACAGCCTCCGGTGAATTGAGCGGTTGGAGCGGGACAGCCAGACCCAGGGGCAGGTCGAAATCGCCATCGACCGGCTGTGCGCCAAGGAACGGCTCCACGCTATCGCTGGGGCGCGAGTGAATCAACTGCATCACCTCCACCGCTTCCCGGCTGGAGAGAATCTGGCCGGGGTCGACCGCGTATGAAGTGTACGACAATATTCCCTCATAGCGTGCCGCGGTGCTGTGAAGTGCCTGGGGTCCCCCGCCAAGCGGTTCCGGACCCGCCGTCGACGATTGCAGGCTGGAATCGTCCGGGGACGAGGCCATCGGCGCTCCCGCCGGAACGCCTTGCCCCGCAACGTCGACTAGGACGATCATGTCGCCGTCCGCCGTCTTCAAATAGTCGATATGTCCGTAGGGAAGCATCGCGTACCAATCCAGCAGGATAATGGCATTGGGATCATCCGTCGGACCCACGCCGGCAAGCCTGTTGGTGATATATAAATCGAGACCAATTCGGGTCCAGACGACGTCGGCCATCGTTGCGATCGTCTGCGCTTCGAGGACATCCCATCCGGAGCCGTAGTCGATGACGAACTTGAGACCCGCTCCGTTCACCACGACCAGGTCGGAATAGTCGCCGGATTGGACGATATCGTTGCCGGACGCCGTGTAAATCTGATTATAACTTCCAGGATCGGTGAATTGATTATTTCCGTTGGTTCCGTAGTAATTGGTCTGATTTCCTGGCATGGCCACGGCATAATCCATGCTTTCCGCATAGTCATCCATATTGAGGCCGGCAAAAATGTTGTCGTAGGTCTGGCTTTCCCGTTGCTGGACTCCCGACTCGGACAGGAAATTGCCTGACGAACCTCTGATCAGATGAGTGAGCTCATGCGCGAGATGGCTCTTGAAGCCGGAGATTCCGTTGAATCTTCCGGCGACTATGACGATCTCTACCGTCGAATTCGACGAGAATGAGTCCGCTTTCCCATCCGCATTGGTATCCGTGCCGCTGAAGCGCACTCCCGCGACTTGGAAGGACGGGTCTTCGAACCAGTCCGGCACCGCGGCCTGGACCGTAACGGTCATCTTGACGCCCTTCTCGGCCATTTCCTTGAAGGAAGAGGAAAGCCCGGCGTCCTTGTCCGCATTGTCGAGCGACGACAGCACGGCCGCAAGCTGATCCTTGTTCAAATTGTTGGTTTGAGTCGCCGGCTTGTTCGCGGTCCCCGGAAGCTTGAGGTGTTTCGGATTGGCGGCGTAGTAGCTGGCCAGTGTCAGGCCGCCGACGTAAAAGGATCCAATTCCGGACTGGAAATCCGCAGGGTTGAATCCGTAGCTGCCAAAGAAGCTGCCGCCAAAGCGGCCGGTGATGATAATCGGATCTTGTTCCGTGTCAGGCATACGATGCTCCCACGCGTTGGCGGCGAACAGCGTTAAGGGCCAGCCGTTCACCAGGTTCGTTGCATCACTATCCGCTCGCTTTCGAGCAATGGCGGACCGCAAGTCGAGGGTCCCGCCGATTCGGGCGCATAGCAAACGGAATGGACTTCGTCTTTTACGGACAAATACCTATTCATTGCTGGAACTGGCCGTTCAGCGGCACCGTCCGACCATGGCTGTAGCTGTTCGCGGCTGCCGGCCCGGGCCGCTTCGCTCGTGCGCCGGCCTCGTGCCCGATCCGCCCGGCCCGATACGCCTTGGCGAATCGCTCGTTCCTTGGCATAGGCCGATATGGCCGATCCGACCCGCTCTTCCGACATCCGCTTAGGGCTCACCTTCGACGACGTGCTGCTTCAGCCCGGCGAATCGTCGGTGCTCCCCAGTCAGGCCGACACCAGCACTCAGGTGACCCGCGAGATCAGGCTCAACATCCCAATCCTGTCCTCGGCGATGGACACGGTGACCGAGGCCGACATGGCGATCGTCATGGCCCAGCTCGGCGGAATGGGGGTCCTCCACCGCAACCTCACCACGGAGGAGCAGGCGGCGGCGGTGAGGGCGGTGAAGCGGTTCGAGAGCGGGATGGTGGTGAACCCGATCACCCTGACCCCGGACCAGACTCTCGCCGACGCGCTCGAGCTGATGCAGAGGCACAAAATCTCCGGGATCCCGGTCACCGAGAGGGGCGGCCGTCTCGTCGGAATCCTCACCAACCGAGACGTCCGCTTCGCCGAGAACCCGCGCCAGCCCGTCTCGGAGCTGATGACCCGCGACAATCTCGCCACCGTCGGCCCGGGAGTGACCCAGGAGGAGGCGCGGCGGCTGCTCCACCAGCGGCGGATCGAGAAGCTGATCGTCGTCGACGAGGCCGGCCGCTGCACTGGGCTGATCACCGTCAAGGACATCGAGAAGGCGGTGACCTACCCCAACGCCACCAAGGATTCGGCAGGCCGACTCCGGGTCGCCGCCGCGACCACGGTCGGCGACAAGGGCTTCGAGCGCTCCGAGGCTCTGATCGACGCCGAGTGCGACCTCATCGTGATCGACACCGCCCACGGCCACAACCGCGAGGTGTCGGCGGCGGTCGAGCGGATCAAGAAGCTCTCCAACGCGGTCCAGATCGTCGCGGGCAACGTCGCGACCGCGGAGGCGACCCGGGCACTGGTCGGGGCGGGGGCGGACGCGGTCAAGGTCGGGATCGGCCCCGGCTCGATCTGCACCACCCGGGTCATCGCGGGCGTGGGCGTGCCGCAGCTCACCGCGATCATGGACTGCGCCGAGGCCGCCGCCGCTTCGGGCATCCCGGTGATCGCCGACGGGGGCCTCAGGACCAGCGGCGATCTCGCCAAGGCCTTGGCCGCGGGAGCCTCGACGGTGATGGCCGGCTCGCTTCTCGCCGGCACCGAGGAAGCGCCGGGCGAGACCTTCCTCTACCAGGGCCGCTCCTACAAATCCTACCGGGGCATGGGCTCGGTGGGCGCGATGGCGCGGGGCTCGGCCGACCGCTATTTCCAGCACGACATCAAGGACCAGCTCAAGCTCGTCCCCGAAGGGATCGAGGGGCAGGTTCCCTTCAAGGGCCCGGCCCGCGACGTGATCCACCAGCTGGTCGGCGGGATCAAGGCGGCGATGGGCTATACCGGCGCCGCCACCCTCGAGGACCTCCGGGCCCGGGCCAAGTTCGTCCGGATCACGAACGCCGGCCTTCGCGAAAGCCACGTCCACGACGTCTCGATCACCCGCGAGGCTCCCAATTATCCGACCTCGGGCTGAACCATGATCCCGGCGGCCCGCGCCCAGGCGGCGATCGATCTGCTCGACGAGATCATCGCCGCGGCCAAAGGCGGGGGCGCGGCCGCGGACACGCTCATCGCCCGCTATTTCAAGACCCGCCGCTATGCCGGCTCGGGCGACCGCCGGGCGGTGCGCGAGCTCGTCTATCGGGCGATCCGGGCCTGGCCCGAGCCGCCCTTGTCGGGGCGCGCCGGGATGCTTGGACTGGCATCGCAGGATCCCGGCCTGCTCGCCGCCTTCGACGGATCCCCCCATGGTCCGGCCGCGGTCTCGCCGGAGGAAAAGGGCCTGACGCCGCGGTCCTCGGCGGTTCCGAAATGGCTCGTCCGCCGGTTCGATCCGGTCGTGACTCCGGCGGATCTTCAGTCGCTCCTCGGCCGGGCGCCGCTGGACCTTCGGGTCAACCGCCTTCGGGCGGGACGCGATGAGGTCGCCGCCGCCTTTGCCGGTGCCGCTCCGACGCCTTTGTCTCCGATCGGCATTCGACTCCCCGACTCGATCCCGGTCGAGGACAGCGAGGCCTGGCGCTCCGGCCTCGTCGAGGTCCAGGACGAAGGCAGCCAGCTCCTCGCCCTGGCCTGCACCGCACAGCCCGGCGAGACGGTCCTCGACCTGTGCGCCGGCGCCGGCGGCAAGACCCTCGCCCTCGCCGCCGAAATGCGCAATTCGGGCCGCCTCGTCGCCTCCGACACCGACCGCGGCCGGCTCTCGCGGATGGACCTTCGGCTGAGGCGGGCAGGGGTGACGATCGTGGAGCCGCGATTGCTGAATCCGGGCAAGGAACTGGAAGCGCTGGCCGACCTCGTCGACGCTCCCGACCTGATCCTGGTCGACGCACCCTGCTCGGGGACCGGCACCTGGCGGCGCAACCCGGAGCTGCGCTGGCGGCTCGACCCGCAGCGGCTCGCGCAATATGTCAAGCTCCAGGCTTACCTTCTTGATCTGGCGGCGGAAATAATCAAGCCGGGCGGTCGGATCGTCTACGCGGTCTGCTCGCTCCTCGCCGAGGAGGGCAGGGGCCAGGCCGAAGCCTTCTCGGCCCGTTCAGCCATGGTTCCGGAATTGGGTGCAATGACGGGAGGACGGACCGCCGGCCCGGGGCGGATACTGACCCCGGCCCATGACGGAACGGACGGCTTTTTCGTCGCGCGGTGGCGGGCCCCATGCTAGGCCTTCGCTCGACAGGATCATGGAGTTACTGATGCGCCTCACCCCCATCGCCCTCACCGTCGCCATCGCGCTGGCGACCCTGGCGAGCGCCGGCCAGGGCCAGAAGCCCGACGACCAGATCGATGCCCGCTCGGTGGCGCTCACTCAGCAGGGACAGGCTCTGGCTCAGCAGGCACGCTTCCAGGAAGCGACCGAGCTTCTCGAACCCGCTCTGGTCCTCGATCCGCGCAACCGCCAGGCCTATATCGGACTCGCCCGGGCCGCGCAGGGGCTGAAGCTCCCCGGCAAGGCGATCAAATTCTATTTCGAGGCCCTGAAGCTCGAGCCCAACGACGTCGCCGCGCTCGCCGGCCAGGGCGAGGCGCTGGTCCAGCGCGGAGCGGTCGAGCGGGCGAAGAAGAATCTCGAGCGGATCCGGACCCTGTGCGCCAATCCCTGCCCTCAGGCCACCCAGCTCGCGGCGGTGATCGCTAAGGGCCCGCCGGCCGAGGTGATGACCGCCCAGCGGCCCGTAGCCGTAGCGCCCAAGCCTTGAGCTCGAAATCCTCCCCTGCATTTGCAGGGGAGGGGGACCGCGCGAAGCGCGGTGGAGGGGCTCACTGAGTCCGAAGATCCCCTCCACCAAGCTTCGCTTGGTCCCCCTCCCCGAGAAATCTCGGGGAGGAATTAGTCAGCCATCGCCCGCGCCACCGCGACGAACTCCTCGATCGATAAGGTCTCCGCCCGCCGCTCGGCATCGATCCCCACGTCCGCCAGGGCGTCCAGCGCTCCCTTCAGCCCCTTCAGGCTTTGCCTGAGCATCTTGCGCCTCTGACCGAACGCGGCGCCGGTCAGCCGCTCGAGAGTCGCTGCCCGGACCCCCTCCGGAGCCGCCTTAGGGACCATGTGCACCACCGCGGACATCACCTTGGGCGCCGGCACGAAGGCCGAGCGGTGGACCTTCATCGCGATCCGGGCCTCGCTTCGCCATTGCGCCAGCACCGCGAGCCGGCCGTAGGCGCCGGTGCCGGGCCGGGCGACGATCCGCTCGGCCACTTCGAGCTGGAACATCAAGGTCAGCGAGCGCCACCAGGGCGGCCAGGCCTCGCCGCCGAGCCAGCGGACCAGCAAGGCGGTCCCGACATTGTAGGGAAGGTTGGCGGCGACATGCGCGCCTGCTCCGGCTTCGAGCGCTTCGTCGATCGCCAGCGCATCGCCTTCGATCACTCGAAGCCGGCCCCCGGCGGCGTCGCCGACCTCGGCGAGGGCGGGGAGACAGCGCCGGTCGCGCTCGACCGCCACGACCTCGGCGCCCGCCCTGAGCAGCGCCCGGGTGAGACCGCCGGGGCCGGGGCCGACCTCATAGACGCGCTCACCCTCGAGATTGCCGGGCACCCGGGCGATCCGGTCGAGCAATTGCTCGTCGAGAAGGAAATTCTGCCCGAGCGACTTGGCGGCCCTCAGCCCGTGCCGCGCGATCACCTCGCGCAGCGGCGGCAGCGGAGTCACGCCGCCGCCAGCCGCGCCGCGCACTCCGCGGCCATCTTCAGCGCGGCGAGCATCGCCGTCGGCTCGGCTTTGCCTCGCCCGGCGATATCGAAGGCGGTGCCGTGGTCGGGCGACGTCCGAACGATCGGAAGGCCGAGCGTGATGTTCACCCCTTCGTCGAAATGGAGAGTCTTGAGCGGCACCAGCGCCTGGTCGTGATAGAGGCACAGCGCCGCGTCGTAGGTCGATCGCATCCGGCCGTGGAACATCGTGTCGGCGGCGTGCGGGCCGGTCACCTCCGCCCCTTCCTCGCGAAGCCGGTCGATCGCCGGGATGACGATGTCGATCTCCTCGCGGCCCAGGGCTCCGCCTTCGCCGGCATGGGGATTGAGCCCGGCCACCGCGAGGCGCGGCTGCTCGATCGCGAACAAGCGCCGAAGCGCCCGGATCGTGGTCCGGCCGCGCTGGACGATCAGCTCGGTGGTCAAAAGCCCCGGCACGTCGCGAAGAGCGACGTGGGTGGTGACCGGCACCGTGCGCAGAGTGGGTCCGGCGAGCATCATCGCCACCATTTCGGCGGCGATCCCGCAGCGCTCGGCGACGAACTCGGTCTGGCCCGGATGGGTGAACCCGACGGCGTAGAGCTGTGCCTTGGAGACCGGGCCGGTGACGAGCGCGGAGCTCGCTCCGGAGCGGGTCAGCCCGACCGCGAGCTCGAGGGCGTCAAGCGAGTTTCGGGCGCCCTCGAGCGTCGGCTGGCCGGGGCGGGTCTCGCCGGCCGCGTCGATCCGGATGACCGGCAGCGCCGTCTCGAAGCAGGCGGCGGCTTCGTCGGGGGCGGCGACGACCTGCAGCGGGCCGCCCCAGACCGCGCGCAGCGCTTCCGGCGAACCGACGGCGAAGAACGGCGACACCCGGTCCCCGACCCGGCGCTCCCAGGCCTTCGCCGTGATCTCGGGTCCTATCCCGGCAGGATCCCCGAGCGCGACGGCCAGGGGAGCGATCACGAGCGGGCTATCCTAGCGATAGTCGACCACCGCGTCGCGCCGCAGGTCGCGCAGGAAGCGCCTGGCGCGAAGGTTGACCCGGTTCTCGGCGATCTGGTTGTAGACCTGCTCGAAGCTGACGTTGGAGGCCGGGTCCGGATCGTCGCGGCCGCACAGCACCAGAACGCTGATCCGGTCGCCGGCCGAGCTGAAGGGGGCGGTGGACTGGCCGATTCCCAATGCAAGCAGCAAGGGCTGCATCGGTGCCGGCAGGTCGCGCACCTTCAACTGGTCGTTCGAGATGACCTCGGCCCCGAGCGAGGCGGCGGTGGCCTCGGCGCCGCCGCAGCCGCCCATCGATTGAGTCGCCCGGATCAGAGTCTGGGCCTTCTCCTCGATCTGGGCGCGGTTCATGCCCGGCTGAAGCGGCAGGGTCAGCTGCTTGAGGCTGAGGACGGCGTCGCGCGGGTCGGCGGTCAGCACCTGCCGCGTGTCGGCCACCTGGACGATCGAGAAGCCCCCGGGAATGGCGATCGGATCGCTGACGCTTCCCACCGGGATCGACTGCACGACTCCGGCAAGCGCCTCCGGCAGCTGGGCTGAACGGACCCAGCCGAGATCGCCGCCGACCGCAGCCGTGGACGCTTCCGAGAATTGCCGCGCATAAGCGAGGAACGAGGCGCCTCCGCGAAGCTGCTGGACGATCCGGGCGGCATTCGCGCGGGTCTCGGGGGCCGTCTCCGGGGTGGCCGAGAGGAAGATTTCGGAGACCTTGAATTCCTGGGTGCCCTTGGCGGCGTTGAGCCGCTCGATCACCGCGGTGACTTCGTCCTCGCTGATGTTGACGAACGGCTCGATCTTCCGGCTCTGAAGCCGAGTCCAGGCCATCTCGCCATGGATTTGCCTCTTCAGCGTATCGGGCGAAGCTCCGCGCGACCGCAAAAATTGCGCCATCTGGTCGGGCGTCATCTTGAACTGCCCCTGGGCGTAGCGCGCGAAATACTGGTCGATCTCGCCCCGGGTGATCTTGATGTCGGCCTGCTCGGCCGCCTGGATCTGCAGCACCTCGTCGACGAGGTTGCGGAGCACCTGCTGGCGAAGGCGCGGAAGTTCCTCCTCGGGGATCTGGCCCCCGGCGGCCATCCTGATGATCGCAAGCCGGTGGTCGACCTCGGTGCGGGTGATGACCGTCCCGTTGACGATTGCGGTCGCCTTTCGGACATTGGGATCTTCGTCGGTGATGAATTGCGGGTTCGCCGGGATGTTGAGGCCCGCCGACGGCGCCCGCGGCCCGGGGCCGGCGGTCTGCGCAACGGCCGCGGCGGCGGCAAGGGAGCCGGCCAGCATGAGCGCCGCTCCGTGATAGATGCCGAGCTTCATCATTCCTCCAATTAAAGCAGGCCGCTAGCGATGCCTGAAATTTGCTGAACCCCAGCTTGACCGTTCATCTTTAGCGCCCGGGATTCCTCAGCGCCACCGCGAACTGAACGGCCCGACCGGCGAAGGTCGCGGGGCAGCCGTTGCACCGGCCACTTAGCGACCGAGATTCTTCAGCGCGATTCGGAACTGGAAGGTATTGCCCCGGTCGATGTCGCCGACCCTGTCGTAATCGCGCCGCCATGTTACCCCGATCTCGAGGCAATCGTCGTCATAGCTGATCCCGATCCGGTGGCGAACGGGCTCGTAGCCGTCGGCCGAGGAGAGTGGGCTTTCCTTGGCGTCGGTAAGGTCGATGACGGTCGAGCCGAAGATCGACCAGTAGCGCTTGAAGCGCACCCGGCCGCCGAGCCTGATCTCCTCGCGGTCGCGCAGATCCTCGATCGAGGGGTCGATGTTGCGGTCGAGCCGGAGATAGCCGATCGTCGCATAGGTCTGGCGCCCGCCGACAACCGCGTCGACCTCGTTGCGTCTCATGTCCAGGCTCTCCTTGTCGATCCGGAAGCGGTGGACGAGGTTGAGCTTGCGGCCGACCTTGACGTTGGTCCGGCCGACATAATCGGAGAATCGGTCGGAAAGGCCGGTCCCGGGCGGAAGGATGCTCGGCTTGTCGTCCAGGCGGAAGCTCTGGCCGATCGTCGTCCTGACCGCGATGCCCGGAAGATCGAGGCCCCAATCGACTCCGTAGGTCACCCGCGGGCCGTTCTCCCAGCGGTCGTGGCCCGGGAAGCGGTTCAGGGCGAAGAGGTTTGAATCCTCGAGGTCGACGGCCCGAGAATCCTCGTTCGGGACTTCGAGATTGTCGGTGGCTCCGGAAGCGACGAGCTGCAGCCGGGGGGTCAGTCGCTGGGTTCCGCCCATGAAGGGGCCCACCAGCGGCCAGCGGAACTCGGCGGCGATCGCTCCGATAGCCCGGGCGTGCCATCCTTCCTCGCCGCGATAGAGGACCGTGTCGGTGAGCAGGTTGTCGCTGCTGTGGTAGAGATCGCCTCGGGCGTAGGCGGTGAGAAGCATCTCCTGACCCCAGGGCGTCAGGCTTCGCCGGTCCCACCGGGCGCCCGCGAAGGCGCGCTGGGTATCCTGGCCGCTGGTCCTCAGGATCGCGAGGCTGTTCGCCTGCACCTCGACCTTGCCGCCCCAGACCTTGCCCGGAAGCCGCCAGCGCGCGTCGATCGCGGGCAAGGCGATCGGCTGCTGCCCTGCGACGTCCGTGACTCGAAGGCCCTGGAAGGCCCAGCCGGCGATCGATACGTAGCTGTCGGACGTGATCCGTTCGGCTTCGATCATCGAGCGCAGCCGGGTGTCGCGCGAAATGTCGTAGCGGCGAAGGAAGGTTCGGTCGGTGACGTAGCGGCCCGAGGCGGTGACGCTCCAGATCGGGCTGAGCTGGAATCGGCCGTTGCCCTCGAGATAGGCGCGGATGCCCTGGTCCTTGAGGGTGGTGAGCGGCGCCGTGATCGGGATCCGCGACCCGTAGGTCAGATAGGCGCCGACCTGGAAGGCTCCGAGCCCGGTCAGGTGCCGGTAGCGGCCCTCGATCATCGGAGCCACCTCGGTGTAGACGTGGGGCGTGATCGTTGCGTCCCGATTGGGGGCAAGCTTGAGATAGTAAGGCACCGCCAGTTCGAAGCCGTTGCTCGAGCTCAGCCTGATGTCCGGAACCAGAACTCCGCTCCCGCCCCCCTCGCTTCCGTCCGGGTGCGACAGGAAGGGCAGGGCCGCGATGCGGGCGCCAAGCAGGTTCAGCGAGGCGCCTTCGTACCGGATCCGGCCCTTGACCGGGTCGTGGACGACCTTGACCGCGTTGATCTGCCAGGTCGGGTTCTTCGGGCATCCCTTTGCGTTCACCACGGCGCAGGGCGAGTAAGCGGCTCGGTAGAGGGTCGTGAAGCCGTCCTTGCGCTCCGCCTTGTCCGCGGCCAGGCGACCGCCGTCGGCGAGCACCAGAAGCATGTTCTCGACGATCCCGTCGCGAAGGGCGTCGGTCAGGACGACGTTGTCGGCATAGACCACGTCGCCGCCCGGATTGACCACCCGGACGTTGCCCTCGGCCCGGACCTCGTCGGTCGCCCGGTTCCAGGTGACCCGCTCGGCTCGAAGCCGGTTGCCCTCGCTGTTCATCCGGACGTCGCCGCTGGCGGTCACGAGTTGGGCCTCGCCGTCGTAGCTGAGCTCGTCGGAGCTGAACGCCACCTCGCGCGCATCGGGCGCTGACGCGGCCGAGCCGTCGCCGACGACCGGACCGGATTCCTGCGCACGCGCGGCGCCCGGAGCGGCGACCAGCAGCGGGAGCGCGGTCAGGCAGATGAGATTGAGCTTCTTCACTTTCCCCGCCGCAAGGAGCACGCGCGACCCTGACCGGCCTATCGCACCGGAAGCGCGGGGCCGCAATGGCGCAGGGGCTCAGCCGCGGAGAGCTACGGCGTCATCCCGGCGAAAGCCGGGACCCCAGGCCGATAAAGGTGCGTTCCGACCCGAGGTCCCGGCTTTCGCCGGGATGACGGGCAGTCCGATCGCCCCCTTTGCAGGGGTTCGGCGAGCGCCTAGAGCCGACATCAATGCAGGAGTAAAGAAACGCCCATGAAAATCAGCTTCGCCAGCGAGCGCCCAGCCGGCGCCTACGCCCTCGCACTTCCGGTGTGGAGCGACGACATGGTCGCCGACCGGCTCGGCGGCCTGGACCCGGCCAGCCGCTCCGTCGCCGCCCGAGCCGCCGAAGCCCAGCGGTTCGAGCGCGAGGCCGCCTCGGTGGCGGAAACCTTCGTCGCGGAAGGGGAGGGGGCCCGAAGGCTGCTCCTGGTCGGGCTGGGCGATCGCCGCCAGGACGACGCCCTGTTCGAGAAGGTCGGCGGAGCCCTGACCGCCCGGCTTCTGACTTCCGGCGAGACCCGGCTCGTGATCGATCTTAGCGGCCTCGGCCTGGACGGGGACGCCGCGGCCCGGATCGGCCTGGGCGCCGCAGCCCGCAGCTGGCGCTTCGACCGGTACCGCACCAAGCTCACCAAGAAGCAGAAGCCGACCCTCGAGGAAGTCATAGTCGTCGGCGGCGGCGATTCCGGTTCCGCCTGGAGCGACAGGGCCGCCTTGCTCGACGGCCTCGCCTTCACCCGCGAGCTGGTCGCCGAGCCGGCCAACATCCTCTATCCCGAAAGTTTCGTCGAACGCTGCCGCGAACGGCTCGAGCCGCTCGGAGTCGAGTTCGAGGTGCTGGGCGAAGAGCAGATGCGCGCCCTCGGAATGGGCGCCCTGCTCGGAGTCGCGCAAGGGTCGGTCAGGCCGCCGCGGCTGCTGGCGATGCGCTGGAACGGCGCCGCGAGCCCGCACGCCCGGCCGATCGTCCTCATCGGCAAGGGCATCACCTTCGACACCGGCGGAATCTCGATCAAGCCGGCGGCCGGGATGGAGGCGATGAAATGGGACATGGGCGGCGCCGGCGCCGTCGCCGGGGCGATGGCGGCGCTCGCCGGGCGCAAGGCGAAGGCGAACATCGTCGTCGTCTGCGCGCTCGCCGAGAACATGCCCGACGGCAACGCCCAGCGCCCGGGCGACGTGGTCACCAGCATGTCCGGCCAGACGATCGAGGTCATCAACACCGACGCCGAGGGCCGGCTCGTCCTGTGCGACGCGATCACCTGGGCCCAGCGTCAGTACAAGCCGGAGGTGATCGTCGACCTCGCCACCCTGACCGGAGCGATGATCATCTCGCTGGGCCACGAATATGCCGGCATCTTCTCCAACGACGACGGCCTCGCGGGCCAGCTGACCGCGGCCGGCGCCGCAAGCGGCGACAAATTGTGGCGGATGCCGCTCGGCGACCCCTACGACAAGCTGATCGACTCGCCGATCGCCGACATGAAGAATGTCGGCCCGCGCGAGGGCGGCTCGATCACCGCGGCGGTGTTCCTCCAACGCTTCGTCGAGCCTGGGGTCAAATGGGCCCATCTCGATATCGCCGGAATGGCCTGGGCGGACAAGCCGAGCCACCTCTACGACAAGGGTGCGACGGGCTACGGAGTGGCACTGCTCGACCGCTTCATCGCCGCGAATTACGAAGCATGATCCGTCATCCCGGCGAAAGCCGGGACCTCGGAACGAGAAGTCTCGGCGGGTCTCCCCGAGGTCCCGGCTTTCGCCGGGACGACGAGGATATGCCGATGACGAAGATATGATCGTCGACTTCTACCACCTCGCCGTCTCGCCGCTCGAGCGGGTCCTTCCGAGCATCGCCGAGAAAATCGTCGCGAACGGCGAGCGGCTGCTCGTCGTCGCCGAGCCCGACCGGCTCGCCCGACTCGACGAGCAATTGTGGAGCTACGCAAGGGACAGCTTTCTCCCGCACGGCGGCGACCGGGCGGACAGCCAGCCGGTCTTCCTGTCTTCGCAGCCTTCGGCCGCGAACGGGGCGACCAACATCGCTTTGGCCGACGGCCGCTGGCGCGACGAAGCGCTCGGCTTCGCCCGAACCTTCTACTTCTTCGACAATGACGGCCGGGAGGGTGCCCGCGAGGCCTGGCGCTCGCTGAAGGGCCGGCCGGAGGTCGAGGCGCGCTACTGGAAGCAGGACGAGCGCGGCAAGTGGGTTCAGGGGCCCTGAGCTCGTAATCGTCATCCCGGCGAAAGCCGGGACCTCCGGACACGAAGTCTCGGCGGGTCTCCCCGAGGTCCCGGCTTTCGGGTTCCCGTCAAAGTACTACTTTGATGGGGTCCCTCCCGGATGACGGGAATTGCCCTTCGCTTCATCTCCCCCTAGAGAGCCGGGCAATTCCCACCCATCAATGGAGCATAGGACCGGCCATGGCGACCGAACGCACTTTCTCGATCATCAAGCCCGACGCCTGCCGGCGCAACCTCACCGGCGCCATCACCGCCAAGCTCGAGGAAGCGGGACTTAGGATCGTCGCCTCGCGCCGGATCCGGATGAGCCGGGAGCAGGCCGAGGGCTTTTACGGGGTCCATCGCGAACGCCCCTTCTTCAACGACCTGGTCGCCTTCATGACGTCGGGCCCGGTGGTCGTCCAGGTGCTCGAGGGCGAGAACGCCGTCGCCCGCAACCGCGAAGTGATGGGCGCGACCAACCCGGACAATGCCGAGGAAGGCACGATCCGCAAGCTCTTCGCCGAGTCGATCGAGGCGAACAGCGTGCACGGCTCCGACAGCGCGGAGAATGCGGCGATCGAGATCGACTACTTCTTCAAGCCCGAAGAGATCGTGGGCTGATTACAAATCCTCCCCTGCATTTGCAGGGGAGGGGGACCATGCGAAGCATGGTGGAGGGGCCTTGCCGGTCCGGAGAGCCCCTCCACCGCGCTTCGCGCGGTCCCCCTCCGCGAGAAATCCCGGGGAGGAATTGATAAGGCGGTCCTACTTGGCCTGCTTCTTCCAAAGCGCATCCAGCTGCGCCTGGGCCTTGGCCGCCGTCGTCCGCCCGATCAGCGAGAGGCCCTTGAGCTCCACCTCCTTGCCGTCGAACAGGCCGCCGTCGCTCTCCTTGTAGCCGACGTCGTAGAGGGCGGTGTCCGCGAATCTGCGCCCGTCGGCGACGAAGCGGGTGGTGATCGCCACCGGAATCCGCGAATCGCCGCGGGCCTTCCCGTCCTTCTCCTTCGCCTTCTTGAGCGCGCGCTTCAGCCACTCGGCCTCGATCCTGGGGTCGGTCGTGTCGAACGCTCCGAGTCGAAAGGCGGAAGGAAAGAGCAGGGTCTGTCCCTGGATCGCCTGGTCGGGGTCGTGGGCGGCAAGAGCGAGGCGCTTACCGCCGCCACTGGATTTGAGAAGGAGGATCCGCGAGACGTTCGCCTGCTTCGCCTTCTCCTCGGTCCGCTCCGTTTCGGCGGCGCTGCGCTCCGACCAGCTGTTCCAAAGCGCCAGGCCCGAAATCAGGACTCCGATCACCGCGAGAACCTCTCCGAGCGTGATCCAGCGCCGACGGATCGCCGCCGCTTCCCTGCGCTCCGCCGGCGTCTGCTTGTCGTCGCTCATGGCTTTGGGCCTTCCGGGACGATCTCGCGGCGCGGAAGCAGGCGCGCGGCGAAGGCGTCGAGAGTCTCCGGGTACAGCCGGTGCTCCTCCTTGAGAACCCGAGCCGCAAGCTGCTCGGCCGACTCGCGCTCGCGCACCCTCACCTTGGCCTGGGCCAGCACCGGACCGGCGTCGAGCTCGTCCGTGACCAAGTGGACCGAGCAGCCGACCCAGACCTCGCCGGCCTCCAGGGCCCGCCGGTGCGTGTCGACGCCCTTGTAGGCGGGGAGGAGGGAAGGGTGGATGTTGAGGATTCGGCCCTTCCATTTGGCGATGAACCCGCTCGACAGAAGCCGCATGAAGCCGGCCAGGGCGACCAGCTCGACTCCGGCCTCGCGAAGGGCGAGGTCGAGCAGGTGATCGAAATCCTCGCGCTCCATCCCCTTGTGGCTGTGGGCCCAAGTCGGGATTGCGAGCCGGCGCGCGGCGACCAGGGCCCGCGCCTCCGGAACGTTGGAGACGACCAGGGCGAGGTCGTAGCTGCGCGCCTCGCGCCTCTTATATTCGCTCAGGGCCACCATGTTGGTGCCGCGTCCGGAGACGAGCACGCCCACCCGGACCCGGTCAGCCATGGTGGGTCGTGGTCCAGTCCCCCCGAGCGCTCCAGCTTCCCGCCGGGCCGGTGACCGTGCAGCCTTTGAGCCCGGTCTCGACCACGCCGATGGAGAAAACGCCTTCTCCCTGGTCTTCGAGTTGCCGGGTAACGCCGCTCGCATCGTCTTGCGAGACGATCAGGGCCATCCCGACCCCGCAGTTGAAGGTCCGGGCCATCTCCTCGGGCTCGATATTGCCCTGAGCCTGGAGGAAGGCCATCAGCCGGGGCTGCGGCCAGGCTCCGGCGTCGACCCGGGCGTGAAGCCCGTCCGCCAGGACCCGCGGTATATTCTCGAGCAGGCCGCCTCCGGTGATATGGGCCATCGCCCGGATCCTTCCGGCGCGGACCAGCGGCAGAAGCGACTTCACGTAGATCCGGGTCGGCGCGAGAAGCGCCTCGATCAGCAGAACCTCCGCGTCGAACAAGGCGGGCCGCTCCAGCTTCCAGCCCTTGTCCGCGGCGAGCCTTCGAACCAGCGAGAAGCCGTTCGAATGGACTCCGGAGGAAGCCAGGCCCAGGATGACGTCGCCCGCCGCCACCTTCGACCCGGTCAAGGCCTCGTCGCGCTCGACCGCTCCGACGCAGAAGCCCGCCAGGTCGTAATCGCCCTCGGCATACATGCCCGGCATCTCGGCGGTCTCGCCGCCGATCAGGGCGCATCCCGCCTGGCGGCAGCCTTCGGCGATCGACGCGATCACCCGCTCCGCGATCCCGCCTTCGAGGCGGCCGGTCGCGAAATAATCGAGGAAGAAGAGCGGCTCGGCGCCCTGCACGAGCAGGTCGTTCACGCACATCGCGACAAGATCGATTCCGACCCCGTCGTGCCGGCCGGAATCTATGGCGAGCTTCAGCTTGGTTCCGACCCCGTCATTGGCCGCGACCAGAAGCGGGTCGCGATAGCCTGCGGCCTTGAGGTCGAAAAAGCCCCCGAAGCCCCCCAGCGAGGCGTCGGCGCCGGGCCGGGCGGTCGACCTGGCGAGCGGTGCGATGGCCTTGACCAGGGCATTGCCGGCGGCGATCGAGACGCCCGCTTTCGCGTAGGTGTAGCTGTCGCCGTCGCCCATCGCCGCCGACTAGAGCCTGCGGGGGCGATATTGAAGCCCTTTGTTCCCTTAAATCCTCCCCTGCATTTGCAGGGGAGGGGGACCATGCGAAGCATGGTGGAGGGGCCTTGCCGGTCCGGAGAGCCCCTCCACCGCGCTTCGCGCGGTCCCCCTCCCCGAGAAATCTCGGGGAGGATTTGAGAAGCCCCGCTCCACTCGCCACATCGCGCTTGGATTTCCACGCCCAACTCGCCAAAAGGCGGGCGTGAAGCCGTCCCGCATTCTTCCCCTCCTGCTCGTCGCCCTCCTGGCCTCCTTCGTGGCGGGCCGGGCGGTCTGGGCCCAGCTCGAGGGCGCGGACCGCGGCGTTCCGCCGATCGACAGCGCGAGCACCTTCGAGATCACCGGAGTCGAGGTCGACGTCAGCGCCGAAACCGCCGACAAGGCGCGCGAGGAGGGCTGGCGCGAGGCTCAGCAAAAGGGCTGGAAGGCGCTCTGGGCCAAGACCAACGGCCGCCCCATCGATCAGGCGCCCGGCCTCACCGATGCCGCGCTCAACGGGATGGTCGCCGGAATCGTCGTCGAGAGCGAACAGATCGGCCCGAAACGCTATATCGCCACCCTGGGCGTGCTTTTCGACCGGGCCCGAACCGGCCAGCTGCTCGGAGTAAGCGGCGCGGTCCGGCGCTCCGCCCCGGTGCTCGTCATCCCCGCGATGCTCACCGGCTCCTCCTTCCAGACCTTCGAGTCGCGCAACGAATGGCAGCGGGCCTGGGCGCGTTATCGCACCGGCAACAGCCCCGTCGACTATGTCCGGCCGACCGGGTCCGGGATCGACCCGCTGCTCCTCAACGTCACCCAGACCCGCCGCCCCGGCCGCGCCTGGTGGCGGATGCTGCTGGACCAATATGGCGCCGCCGACGTGATCACGCCCGAAGTCCATCTCAGGCGGCTCTACCCCGGCGGCCCCGCGATCGGGGTGTTCACCGCCCGGCACGGCCCGGACAACAGAATGCTCGGCCAGTTCACTCTACGGGTCGAGTCCAGCGCTCTCATCCCGCGATTGCTGGACGAGGGCGTTCGCGGACTCGATCTGCTCTACAGCCGAGCTTTGGCAGCCGGCGAGCTGGTTCCGGACCCCTCGCTCATCGTTCCCGAGCCGCCTCTGGTGGAGGAGATCGAGGAGGACGACGGGGAATCGGTCGAGACCGTGGTCGAGGAATCCCGGCGACCGCTGCCTCCGCCGGGCACCGCTCCGACCGGCGCAGTGACGGTCGTTCGGATCGAGGTCGACACTCCGGACCAGGCGGCGATCGGCCGGGCGGAGCTGGCGGTGAGCCGGGTTCCGGGAGTGACTTCGGCCTTTACGACCAACCCGTCGGTAGGCGGCACGTCGGCGATGCGGGTGAGCTATATGGGCGATCCCGGCGCGCTTGCGGCCGCGCTCGAATCGCAGGGCTGGCGGGTCTCCGGCTCGGGCAACAGCCTGCGCCTGTCGAGAGGCGGCGACTGAAGTGCCTCAGATCGCGCTGCCGCTCGACTGGCCGGTAGCCGACCGCGATGAGGATTTCCTCATCTCCCAGGCCAACCGGGGGGCCTTCGAGCACCTGAAGCGCTGGTCGCTCTGGCCGGTCATGGCGACCTTGGTCACCGGCCCGCGCAAGTCCGGGCGAAGCCTGATGGGGAGGCTGTTCGTCCGGAAGACCGGCGGCCGGCTGTTCGACAATGCCGAGGACCATGACGAGGAAGAGCTGTTCCACGCCTGGAACGAGGCTCAGCTGTCGCGCCGGCCGCTGCTGATCGTCGCCGATTCGCCGCCGCCTTCCTGGCACGTGGCGCTGCCCGACCTGCGCTCGCGGCTCGCGGCGACTCCGCACGTCGCGATTGACGGACCCGACGACGGCCTGATCGGCGACCTCATCGTCAAGCTGCTGGGCGACCGCGGGATCGCCGTCCCGCCGGAGGTCCCGGCTTTCATCGTGCCTCGGATCGAACGGTCCTATGTCGCCGTTCAACAGGCGGTCGCCGCGCTCGACCGCGCCGCTTTGTCACATCACCGTCGCATTACGGTGGCAATGGCGAAACGCGCTCTGTCGGAAGACGGCGTGATCAAGAGGGCGAGAAGCCAGCCGCAATGACCGAGCCTGCCCAATTGCAGTCCCCCGAGCCGCCGCTGACGGCGCGGGAACGTTACTTCAACCGCGAGCTGAGCTGGCTTGCGTTCAACCGCCGAGTCCTCGAGGAGGCGTGCAACCCCGCGCATCCGCTGCTCGAGCGGCTCCGCTTTCTCTCGATCTCGGGAAGCAATCTCGACGAATTCTTCATGGTCCGGGTCGCCGGACTCAAGGCCCACCGGCTCCTGGGGGTCGAGGACGCCTCTGCCGACGGACTGACCCCCGCGCAACAGCTCGCCGCCGTCGCCGCGGAAGCCGACGAGCTGACCCAGAGCCAGCAGCAGGTCTGGTCCGAGCTGCGACGGGCGCTCGCCGATGCAGGTGTCGCGGTGATCGGAAGCGGAGCGATCGATTCGGAGTCGTCCGAATGGCTCGAGCGCCATTTCCGCGAGCAGATCTTCCCGGTCCTCACGCCGCAGGCGATCGATCCGGCCCATCCCTTCCCGTTCATCCCCAATCGCGGCTTCTCGCTGATCTTCGACCTTCGCCACCGGGCGACCGGCGAGCCGATCCGCGAATTGCTGATGGTGCCTGCGACCTTGCCCCGATTCATCCGCCTTCCGGGGGCCGAAGCGCGCTATATCGCCGTCGAGACGCTTATCCGCCGAAACATCACCGCTCTGTTCCCGGACCATGAGCTGGTCGGCGGCGGCGCCTTCCGGATCCTTCGCGACAGCGACATCGAAGTCGAGGAGGAGGCCGAGGACCTCGTCCGCTACTTTCGAAGCGCAATCAAGCGCCGCCGCCGCGGAAGCGTCATCCGGCTGAAGCTGGCCGCCGAGATGCCGGACGAGCTCGTCAACATGGTCCGCGAGGGCGTTGGGGCGGCCGAGGCGATCGTCACCGAATCGACCGGCTTCCTTGGGATCGCCGATCTCGACGCGCTTTACGACGAGGACCGGCCCGACCTGAAGTTCGCGCCTTTCGCTCCGCGCTTCCCCGAGCGTATCCGCGAGCATGGCGGCGACTGCTTCGCCGCCATCCAGACCAAGGACATCGTCGTCCACCACCCCTATGAGAGCTTTGAGGTGGTCGTCGAGTTCCTGAAGCAGGCCGCCGCCGATCCCGACGTCATCGCGATCAAGCAGACCCTCTACCGGGCCGGCAAGCAGTCGGCGGTGATCCGGGCGCTGATCGACGCCGCCGAGGCGGGCAAGTCGGTGACCGCGGTCGTCGAGCTCAAGGCCCGATTCGACGAGGAGCAGAACCTGCTCTGGGCCTCCGCCCTCGAGCGGGCCGGAGTCCAGGTCGTCTACGGTTTCATCGACTGGAAGACCCACGCCAAGGTCTCGATGGTGGTCCGCCGCGAAGAGCGCGGTTACCGCACCTACTGCCACCTCGGAACCGGCAACTACCATCCGGTCACCGCCCGGATCTACACCGACCTGAGCTTCTTCACCGCCGATCCGCGGGTCGGACGCGACGTCGCCCAGCTGTTCAACTACATCACCGGCTATATCGAGCCGCGCGACCTGGAGCTGCTTTCAACTTCGCCCCATCAGATGCGGGATTCCCTTCTCGCCCTGATCGAAACCGAGATCGGACATGCCCGCGCCGGCCGCCCGGGGGTGATTTGGGCCAAGATGAATGCGCTGGTCGATCCGCCGATCATCGACAAGCTCTACGAGGCCAGCCAGGCGGGCGTGGAGGTGGAGCTGATCGTTCGCGGCATCTGCTGCCTGAGGCCGGGAGTCCCCGGACTGTCGGAGAATATCCGGGTCAAGTCGATCGTCGGCCGGTTTCTCGAGCACAGCCGGATCTGGTGCTTCGGCAACGGCGACGAGCTGCCCAATCGCAAGGCCAAGGTCTATATCAGCTCCGCGGACTGGATGCCGCGCAACTTCGACCGTCGGGTCGAATATATGCTTCCGCTCGAGAACGTCACGGTCCACGCCCAGGTGCTCGACCAGGTCATGGTCGCAAGCCTGATCGACAACGAGCAGAGCTGGCGTCTCCATTCCGACGGCAGCTACGAACGGCTCGGACCCGAGAACGACAGGACGTTCAACCTCCATCATTACTTCATGACCAATCCGTCCCTCTCCGGCCGAGGCGCGGCGCTCAAGGAGAGCGGGTCGGTTCCCAAGCTTCGCCTGCGAAGCGGCCCGTGAGGGGTGGGGCGTTGCTTCACGCCGAGCCGATGGCGATCGTCGACATCGGTTCCAACTCGGTGCGCCTGGTCGTCTATTCCGGGGCGCCCCGCGCTCCGTCCATCATCTTCAACGAAAAGGTGCTCGCCGGTCTCGGCCGGGGCCTGGGCGAGAGCGGGATGCTCGGCGAAGGCCCGAGGAAAAGAGCCCTCGCCGCCCTTCGCCGCTTCCGGCTGCTGGTCGGCCAGATGGAGGTGCGCGACGTCCGGGTGCTCGCAACGGCCGCGGTCCGCGACGCGAGCAACGGCGACTCCTTCCTGGAGGAGGTGAGGGCGATCGGATTCGAGCCCCGGGTCATTTCCGGCGAAGAGGAGGGACGGCTCGCGGGGGAGGGGGTCCTGTCCGGATTCCCGGACGCGGACGGGCTGGTGGGGGATCTGGGCGGAGGCAGCCTCGAGCTCGCCGATGTCGCCGGAGGCGAGGTTCGCTCCAGCATCTCACTGCCTTTCGGAGTGCTTCGACTCGGCGAACCCGACGCTTCGGCGGAGAAAAAACTCCGGCAGAGCCTCGCCGAAGCGCTCGAAGAATCGGGCCTCGGAGCCCGGGGCCGGGGCCGGCCCTTCTACATGGTCGGCGGATCGTGGCGGGCTCTGGCCCGGCTCGACATCATCTCGCGCGATTATCCGCTTCCGATCACCCATAATTACCGGATGCCGCCGGAGCGGCCGGCCGAACTGAGGAAGCTGATCGCGTCGCTGAGCCGAAGCGACCCCAAGAGCATGCCGATGCTGACCGCGTCGCGGATTCCGACGTTGCCCAACGCGAAGCTCATCCTCTCCGCGCTGGTCGACGCCCTCCAGCCGAGCGAGCTCGTCGTCTCCAGCTTCGGGATCCGCGAAGGTCTGCTTTTCCATGAGCTGCCGCCGCTCGAGCGGGTCAAGGACCCGTTGATCGAGGCGGCTCGGGACGCCGGCCGCGGGCTCAGCCGGTTCGGAGAGCATGGCGACCTGCTCGACCGGTGGATCTCGCCCATCTTCTCCGATTCGCCGACCAATGCGCGGCTCCGGCTCGCCGCCTGCCTGCTCGCCGACGTCGCCTGGCAGGCGCATCCGGACTTTCGCGCCGAACGGGGCGTCGAGATGGCGCTTCACGGCAATTGGGTCGGGATCGACGTCTGCGGCCGGGTGATGGTGGCCCAGGCGCTCTTCTCCAATTTCGGGGGGCGCGAATTTCCGGACAAGCGAATCTCCGCCCTGTGCAGCGGGTCGGAGCTGGGCTGCGCCTCCCGATGGGGCCTCGCCATGCGGCTCGGCCAGCGCCTCAGCGGAGGCCTCGCCTCGAGCCTCGAGCGAAGCTCGTTGTCGAGGAACGGCGACGTCATCCGGCTGACCCTGGGGAAGGGGGAGGAGGCGCTCTACGGCGAAACGGTGGACAGGCGCCTCAGGAAGCTGGCCTCGGCGCTGGGCTGCAAGGCGCAGATGGTCGCGGAGTAGCGCGGAGTATGCGAGACGTACTATCCGCAGTCGGCCTTCACGACCTTGCCGGCCGGATCGACGCGCAGATTCAGCCGATCCTCGCGATAGTCCATCGTCACCATCGTCCCGGGCGCGATCCAGCGCAGCGACCTGGCGCCGCTGAGCCGGAGTGCCTCGGTTCCGGTCTCGGCACTCCTCGACCGGCCGATCAGGGCCTGCGCCTTCGACGAATCGCATTTGCCCGCTTCTGGCTCGGCCGGCGCGGTCGCCGTCGCGCAGCCCGACGCCAGCAAGGCGAAGGCGGCCAGGGCCCTCATTCGCCGTCCGCCGTCAGGGTCATCACCAGCTTGCCGCCGCGCACCGCGAAGGCCAGCCGGCCCTCGACGAGGTCGAGCGCGTCGCGTCCGAACTGGTCGAAGCGCCAGCCTTCGAGGATGGCCAACCCGTCGCGCCGACCGGCCGCAAGCAGCTCGAGCTCCTCGGTGCGGGCGATCAGCCGTGCCGCCACGTTGCTCTCGCGGGACCGGATCTTGAGGAGAAGCTTGAGGAGGTCGGCGACCAGGGCGCCCTCCTTGCCGAGGCCGGGCCCGCGATCCTCCCGCGCCGGAAGCTCGTCGGCCGGCATCGGCACGGCGTTGGCGAGCGCGGCCATCAGCCGGGCGCCGATCTCGTTGCCCGCCCAGGCGGGAGAAAGGCCGCGGATCCGGGCCAGCGCGTCCTGGCTCCCCGGCGGGTGGGCGGCGACGTCGGCGATCGTCTCGTCCTTCATGATCCGCCCGCGGGGCAGGTTCTTTCCCCTCGCCTCCTGCTCGCGCCACGCCGCGAGCGCCTTGAGCCGTCCGAGCACCTCGGGCTTGCGGCTGGAAATCCGGATCCGCTTCCACGACAAGGCCGGGTCGTTCTCGTAATTGGCCGGATCGGCGAGCTTCTCCATCTCCTCGTCGAGCCATTCTCCGCGCCCGGTCCGCCGAAGCCGTTCGAGCATCTTGGGGAACAAGGTGGCGAGGTGGGTGACGTCGCCGATCGCATAGTCGATCTGGCGCCGGTCGAGCGGACGGCGGGCCCAGTCGGTGAATCTCGCGCCCTTGTCGAGGCTCTTGCCGACGAGGCTCTCGACCAGGTTGGAATAGCCGACCTGCTCGCCCAGTCCCAATGCCATCGCCGCGATCTGGGTGTCGAACAGCGGATGCGGCGTCTTGCCGGTGATGTTGTAGATGATCTCGATGTCCTGGCTTCCGGCGTGGAAGACCTTGAGCACGTCCTCGTTGTCGGTCAGCAGGTCGAGCAAGGGCGTCATGTCGAGCCCCTCCGCCTTGGGATCGATCGCGGCCGCTTCATCGACGTCGCCGATCTGGATGAGGCACAGATCGGGCCAGTAGGTGTTCTCGCGCATGAATTCGGTGTCGACGGCGACGAACGGCTGCCTGGCCAGGCGCTCGCACAGGGACTTCAGCGAATCGGAATCGGTAATCAGCGGGTGGATGTGCATCGGCAGGGCTCATAGCGGCGGCGTCGGCGCTTGACAAAGCCGGGTTGCGAAGGCGAAGCGCCGGGGCGACGGAACCCGTCATTCCGGCGAAGGCCGGAATCCACCTTCTTCTTGCTGAGTGCCCGAAAGGCAGGTGGATCCCGGCATTCGGGGCCCCATCAAAGTGATACTTTGATGGGAACCCTCTCGGGATGACGAAGCGAAGTGGATCAGACGCATGCACGCCTACAGGACCCATCATTGCGGCGAGCTCCGCGCTTCCCATGCCGGAGAGCGGGTCAAGCTTTCGGGCTGGATCCACAGGAAGCGCGATCACGGCGGCGTCCTGTTCGTCGACCTGAGAGACCATTACGGCCTCACCCAGATCGTCGCCAAGGCGAACAGCGAGCCGCTCCGCGCGCTCGAGCATCTTCGGGCCGAGTCCGTCGTGACGATCGTCGGCGAGGTCGTCTCTCGCGGGGCCGACGCCGCGAATCCGAACCTTCCGACCGGCGAGATCGAGCTCTCCGCCGAAGAGGTGGTCGTCCAGTCCGCCGCCGAGGAGCTTCCGCTTCCGGTCGCCGGAGAGGCGGAATATCCGGAGGAAATCCGGCTGCGCTACCGCTTCCTCGACCTTCGCCGCGAGCGGATCCACCGCAACATCGTCCTCCGAAGCGAGGTGATCTCGTCGATCCGCCGCCGGATGGTCGATGCAGGCTTCACCGAGTTCCAGACTCCCATCCTCACCGCTTCGAGTCCGGAGGGCGCCCGCGACTATCTCGTCCCGAGCCGGGTCCATCCCGGCAAATTCTACGCGCTGCCGCAGGCGCCGCAGATGTTCAAGCAGCTGATCATGGTTGCCGGCTTCGACCGCTATTTCCAGATCGCCCCCTGCTTCCGCGACGAGGACGGCCGAGCGGACCGCTCGCCGGGCGAATTCTACCAGCTCGATTTCGAGATGAGCTACGTCACCCAGGAAGACGTCTTCCAGGCGCTCGAGCCCATCCTCGCGGGCGTCTTCGAGGAGTTCGCCGACGGCAAGAAGGTGACCCCGGCCGGCGAGTTTCCGCGAATACCCTACCGGGAAGCGATGCTCAAATACGGATCCGACAAGCCGGACCTTCGCAATCCGATCCTCATCTCGGACGTGTCGAGCCATTTCCAGGGCTCGGGCTTCGGCCTCTTCGCCCGGATCGTCGAGGGCGGCGGCACGGTCCGGGCGATCCCGGCCCCCGGGACGGCGGACAGGAGCCGCAAGTTCTTCGACGACATGAACGACTGGGCGCGCTCCGAAGGCCATGCCGGCCTCGGCTACGTCACCCAGAAGGGCGGCGAGCTGGGCGGCCCTATCGCCAAGAACCATGGCGATGAAGGCATGCGCAAGCTGATCGCCGAGCTCGGCCTCGGTCCGGACGACGGGATCTTCTTCGCGGCCGGTAAGGAAGGGCAGGCGGCCAGGCTCGCCGGTCTGGCGCGCACCCGGGTCGCCGAGCAGCTCGGGCTGATCGGCGAGGAGGAGTTCCGATTCTGCTGGATCGTCGATTTCCCGATGTTCGAATATGACGAGGAAGCCAAGAAGGTCGACTTCAGCCACAATCCCTTCTCGATGCCGCAGGGCGAGCTCGAGGCGCTGGAGACCAAGGACCCGCTCGACATCCTCGCCTTCCAATACGACATCGTCTGCAACGGCGTGGAGCTGAGCTCGGGCGCGATCCGCAACCACCGGCCCGACATTATGTACAAGGCGTTCGAGATCGCCGGCTATTCGAAGGAGGACGTCGACCGCGATTTCTCGGGGATGATCAACGCCTTCAAGTTCGGAGCCCCGCCCCATGGCGGCTCGGCGCCGGGGATCGACCGGATCGTCATGCTCCTCGCCGGAGAGCCCAACATCCGCGAGGTCGTGCTCTTCCCGATGAACCAGCGCGCCGAGGACCTGATGATGGGCGCTCCCGGCGTGGTTTCCGCCAAGCAGCTTCGCGAGCTCAACATCCGGCTGGTCGAGCCCGCCGGCCCAGCGAAGAAGGACCCGGCAAAGGCCGCGGCGCCGGAATAAAATCCTCCCCTGCATTCGCAGGGGAGGGGGACCGCGCGAAGCGCGGTGGAGGGGCCTTGCTGACTTTGAAGAACCCCTCCACCATGCTTCGCATGGTCCCCCTCCCCGCGAAAAACGCGGGGAGGATTTTAGGAGCCGCCATGACGATCGACCTTTCCCAGTACGAATCCGGCGCCCGCTACCGAGGCAATTACAACGAGGACCTGGAGGCGCTCCAGGAGCGGCTGGGGCGGATCCTCGTCGCGCACATCGTCCACGAGCGGCGAAGCCTGATCGTCTTCGAAGGCTGGGACGCGGCCGGCAAGGGTGGGGCGATCCAGCGGCTGACCTCGGGCTGGGACCCGCGCGCCTTCCAGGTCTGGCCGATCAAGGCGCCCACGGCGGAGGAAAAAGCTCGGCACTTCCTCTGGCGCTTCTGGAACAAGCTTCCCGGCACCGGGGAGATCGGGGTCTTCGACAGAAGCTGGTACGGCCGGGTCCTCGTCGAACGGGTCGAGGGCTTCGCCACGGACTCCGAATGGCGGCGGGCCTATGACGAGATCAACGAATTCGAAGCCCAGCAATCCTATGACGGAACGACGATCGTCAAATTGTTCTTCCACATCACGCAGGAGACCCAGGACGAGCGGCTGAGGGCGCGGCTCGACCATCCCTGGAAGCGCTGGAAGGTGACCGCGGAGGATTTCCGAAACCGCTCCCGGCGGGACGACTATCTCGCGGCGGCGGCGGACATGTTCGAGTGCACGAACACCCGCTGGGGCTCCTGGAACGTGATCGACGGCAACAACAAGAAGGCCGCCCGTATCGCGGCTCTGACCGCGGTGGCGGAGGCGCTGGAAGCCGCAATCTCGCCCAAGCCTCCCGAGGCGGACCCGGAGGTGGAGAAGCTGGCCCGAGAGGCGTTCGGAGAATAAGCCGTCATTGCGAGGAGCGTAGCGACGAAGCAATCCAGCGGGCGTCGAACGCGGCACTGGATTGCTTCGCTTCGCTCGCAACGACGGCTAACGCGACTGGGGATACTCGATCGCCACAATTTCCAGCTCCCGCTCCCCGCCGGGGAGAGTGACCCGGCGCAAGTCGCCCACCGACGCGCCGCGAATCGCCCGGCCGATCGGCGAGGTCCAGGCGATCCGGCCGTTCGCGGCGTCGGTCTCGTCCTCGCCGACCAGGGTCACGGTCCGCCTCCGGTCGTCCTCGTCGGCCAGCTCCACCGTGGCTCCGAAATACACCTTGCCGCGCTCCGGCTGAGCGGCGGCATCGACGATCTTGGCGCCCTTCATGCGCCGCGACAGCCAGCCCAGCCTTCGGTCGATCTCGCGAAGCCGCTTCCGGCCGTAAATGTAATCGCCGTTTTCGGACCGGTCGCCGTTGCCCGCGGCCCAGCTGATCGTCTCGACGAGCTTGGGCCGCTCGACGGCGAACAGGGCCTCATATTCCTCGCGAAGCCGGCGGTAGCCGTCGGGCGTGATGTAGTTGGGGCGGTCCGTCACTCTAATCCTCCCCTGCAATTGCAGGGGAGGGGGACCGGCTGTAAGCCGGTGGAGGGGCCCTTCGAACCCCGGAGAACCCCTCCACCATGCTTCGCATGGTCCCCCTCCCCGCGAAATCGCGGGGAGGATTACTCATCAGCCCGGCCCGCTTTTGCCCAGGTAATAAGACAGCCTGTTCGCCCGCCCGCCGCCGCGCTGGGCTCGGATGGCGTCGTACACGACCGCATTTTCGAGCACGCGCTGGACGTAGTTGCGGGTCTCCGAATAGGGGATGGCCTCGATCCAGGTGACGATGTCGGTTCCGCCGCGCGGGTCGCCGTTGGCGCGGACCCACTTGTTCACGTTGCCCGCCCCGGCATTGTAGCTCGCCACGGCAAGCGCGGCCTGGCCGCCCCACTGGTTGAGGAGCCGCTCGAAATAGCTCGAGCCGAGCATGACGTTGTAGGCGGGGTCGGAGGTGAGCCTTGCGAAATCGTAGGGCAGCCCGACCTTGCCGGCCTGCTCTCGCGCCGTTCCGGGCATGAGCTGCATCAGCCCGCGGGCTCCGGCATGGCTGACCGCTGCGCGGTCGAACGAGCTTTCCTGACGGGTGATTCCGTGCGCCAGCCCCCAATGGGTCGAATAGGCCGAGGGAAGGGTCACTTCGGGAAAGCCCGCCGGATCGTAGAAGCTCTGGCCCTTGTTCCGGGCCTCGCGGGCTACCCAGACGCCAAGGTCCTGGCGGCCGATCGTCCGGCCGAACTGGGCGGCGAGGACCCGGTCGCTCTCGGTCTCCGCCTGCTCGGCGATGGCCCGGACGAACAGGGACTGGTCGCTCCAGCGGCCCATGTCACCCAGCGCTCTCGTCGCCCGAACCAGCGGCCGAGCCTCGAAAGCCGAGCGCTGCGCCTGGCTCGGGACGGCGGAGGAGGGTGAGGGGGGCGTGATCCGCCGACCGAGCCGCTCCAAGGCCAGCTGCCCGTAGAACTGGTCCGGGCTCGCCGCCGCCTGCTCGAGATAGGAGTTGGATTGCGGCTGCTGGCCCGCGTTGAACGCCGAGCGCGCCGCCCAGTAGAAACCCTTGGTCCGGGTCTGCGACGACTTTGCAGCTCGGCCGTAGCGGTCGAACATCCGCGCGGCGTCGGCGTGGCGGCCCAGTTTCTGAGCGGCGGTGCCGGCCAGCCAGGCGAGATTGGTATATTCGTCGCGCTCGCCATAGGACCTGGAGCTGACGTCCGTACCGGCCGGATAGGCGTCGTCGAGCTGAGAGGCGATTCCGTAGGCCGTGGACCATTGCGCGTCGTTCGCCGCGCCCTTGGCCAGAGTCATCATCGCCTCGAACCATTTCTCCGCATTGGCGGGCGGCCTCGACAGCCGGTGCGGCTGGGCCATCAGCTGGCGCGCGGCGAGGCTCTGGCCGCTGGCCCGGAGCCAGTTCGCGCGGTCCATCAGAAGGCCCGGATCGCCTTCGACGCCGCCAAGGGCGGAGAGCCGGCTCGCGGCGTCGGAAGCGCGGGTCTGAAGCGCGATTCGCGTGGAGTAGAGGGCCTGGCGCTGGGCCGACGCGAGAGGCAGCTGCCGGATGGCGCTCTGGGTGTCGCCGTTGCCGAGCAGCGCTTCGAGGCGCGCATCATGGTCGGCGCCGGTCAGCCGGCCGCCGAACTGGCCCAGGATCCGCGCCTCGTCGGTCCCCGGGAGCACGCCTCCGGTCCACGCCCTGCGCGCCGCCTCGAGCGCCTCATTGCCCCGGCCCGACGATTGAAGCGCGAAAGCGTGGCGCGCATGCCCGGCCGGAGTGAGCGGCGGGAAGGCGTTGAAGAATCCGATCACCTCGAAGGCGGCGCCTCCGTCGGAATTGGCCTTTTCCGCGGTCCGGCGCATCGCCGTCTCGCCCGGCCAGCCGCGATGGCTCATCAGGAACGAGGCGTAGGAAGAGAAGGGCAGGCTGTCGGTCTGCCTCAGGCTGCTCCAGCGGTCGAGATCGGCCGCGACCGAGGATGGCACGGGCGAATAAGCGGGCGCCGGCCGGAGCTCGGGCTGCGATTGCTGCGCGGCAGGCACGACGGCGCTTTGAACCGCGGCGGGCAGGATACGGGCGACGTGGGCCGGCCTCACCCCCGTCGCGACCGCTGCGACGGACATTGCGGACACGCCCAAGAGGCTCAGAGCCAACGCTTTTTTCTGCATGCTGGACAGAATGCCAACCCCCTCCTTATCAGGCGCTGAACGGCCGACCCCGATAAGCTCCTTATCGTCGGCCTGCAGCCTCACGTGAAGGAGTCTTGTGATGTTCCGCGGGTCGATCCCGGCTCTGGTGACGATTTTCCGGGACGAAGCGTTGGACGGAGACGCTTTTCTGGACTTCGTGCGCTGGCAGGTGGCGGAAGGAAGCCATGCGCTGGTCCCGTGCGGGACCACCGGCGAATCGGCGACCCTCAGCGCGGCCGAGCACCGAAGGGTGATCGAGCTGGCGATCGAAGGCGCCGATGGCCGGGTCAAGGTGATCGCCGGCTGCGGCTCGAACGACACCGCCCACGCCATATCGCTGACCCGCTCGGCGAAGGAGGCCGGAGCGGACGCGGCCCTTCACGTGCCGCCTTATTACAACCGGCCCAACCAGGAGGGCATCTACGCGCATCTCGCCGCGATCGCCGAGGCGGTGGACATCCCGATCGTCCTCTACAACGTGCCGGCCCGGACCGTGACGGACATCTCGGTCGAGACGATGGCCCGGCTCGCGAAGATCGCCAACGTCGCTGCGGTCAAGGACGCCACCGGCAACCTCGCCCGGGTCTCGGCCCAGCGCGCCGCATGCGGCGAGGATTTCGTCCAGCTCTCGGGCAATGACGATATGGCCCTGGGCTTCATGGCGATGGGCGGAACCGGGTGCATCTCGGTCACCGCCAACGTCGCTCCGAGGCTGTGCGCCCAGTTCCAGAATGCTTGCCTGTCAGGGGATTGGCAGGCGGCCTTGAGATTGCAGGACAAGCTCTACCCGCTTCATGCGGCGCTGTTCACCGACGCCTCGCCGGGGCCGGTCAAATATGCCTTGAGCCGCGTGCGCCCGGAATTTTGCTCCGAGCTGCGCCTGCCGATGACTCCGCCGTCCGAGGTCAGCCGAAAGGCCGTGGATGCCGCACTGGACCATGCAGGACTGCTGTGACGGGTTCGCCTTATAAATTCCTCCCCGAGATTTCTCGGGGAGGGGGACCGCGCGAAGCGCGGTGGAGGGGTTCTTTTGCACCCGAGAGCCCCTCCACCATGCTACGCATGGTCCCCCTCCCCGGCAAATGCCGGAGAGGAATGGAGTTCTAGATGGTCCGTCCCCGCCCAGCCACGTTCGACAAGCAGAAGGTCGTCGCCGAGAACCGGCGCGCGCGCTTCGATTATGCCGTGGAGACGACTTACGAGGCCGGGATCGCGCTCACCGGCACCGAGGTGAAGTCGCTCCGCTTCGGGGAGGGCTCGATCGCCGAGAGCTATGCCGAGGTCAGGGAGGACCAGGCCTGGCTGATCAACGCCAACATTCCCGAGTTCAGCCACGGCAACCGCCACAATCACGAGCCCAAGAGGCCGCGCAAGTTGCTCCTCCATGAGCGAGAGATCGCCAAGCTCCACGGCGCCGTCGCGCGCCAGGGAATGACTCTGGTTCCGCTCTCCATCTATTTCAACAGCCGCGGCCGGGCCAAGGTCGAGCTCGCCCTGGCGAGAGGCCGCAAGGCGCCCGACAAGCGCGAATATCAGAAGGAGAAGGACTGGAAGCGGGAGCAGGGCCGGCTGTTGCGCGACCGTGGCTGACCGCGCCGGACGCTTCGCCCGCTGGGCCAGGCGCAACATGCCGAGGCGGGAGGATCTCGCCCGAAGCCCGTGGATGAAGCCGTTCGGCCAGCGCATCCTCCACTCGGAATTCTGGCGCTTCACACGCCGCTCCGTTCCCCGCGGGGTCGCAGTCGGACTGCTCATCGGGATCTTCGTGATGATCCCCGGCCTTCAGATCATCGGCTCGGCCCTGCTGTGCGTCCCGGTCCGAGGGAACATCCCCGTCGCCGCTCTGATGACCTTCCTGTCGAACCCCTTCACCACGCCCTTCATCCTCACAGCTTCCTATTTCGTCGGCGACTCGCTCGGCGTGGGCGGGCAGCACGGCGTTCCGGGACGCGAGGCGACCATCAGGCAATGGTTCGAATGGCTTTTCTCCGACGCGGCCCTCGCGACGGTCAGCGGGCTTTTCGTCATCGCGGCTCTGAGCGCCCTGGTCGGCTATTTCGCCTCGATCCTCGTCTGGCGGTGGTGGACGGCCCGAAAGTGGCGCCGCCGGGCCCGCGGCGAGCTGCTGGACGTTTGAATGACCGGCCGCTGCTGCTATTGCGGCGGCGCCCTCCCTCCGCCGAAACGGAAACTCCCGATCATGCGTAAATTCCTCCCCCTCCTCGCCGCCTCGACCGCCCTTGCCGCCTGCGCTTCGAACGGAGCTTCGCCCGCCGCGCCGAGCGAGGGAACTCCGAGCGCCGCGGTCGCGGCCGCCGAGGCGCAGGCGGCCTCGCCCGACGCGGAGCGCCCGCAGATCGGGACCTTCGGGTTCGACGAGGCCGGCATGGAGCGGAGCGTCGCCCCCGGCGAGAATTTCTACCGTTTCGCCAACGGCACCTGGGCGAAGAACACGCCAATCCCCTCGGACCGGTCCAATTACGGGATGTTCACCCTCCTCGACGACCTGTCGCGCCAGCGCACTCGCGAGATTCTCGACGAGGTCAAGGACGATCCCAACAGCAAGATCGGCAACGCCTATTCCGCCTATCTCGACGAAGCCGCGATCGAGAAGCGGGGCCTTGCCCCGATCGACCCCTGGCTCGGACGGATCCGGGGCCTGAAGTCGAAGAGCGGCTATGCCGCACTCGCCGCCGCGGCGGACCGCAACGGCGTTCCGGGCCCGGTCGGCGGCTATGTCGGCCAGGACGACAAGGATCCGGAGACCTACGCCTACACGATGTTCCAGGCCGGCCTCGGAATGCCGGATCGCGATTATTACCTCAGCCAGGATGCGAAGCTCGCCCAGACCCGGGCGGCCTATCTGACCCACCTCACCAATGTCCTCACCCTGGCGGGCGAGCCCGATGCGTCGGCGAGGGCGAAGGCGATCCTGGCTTTCGAGACCGACATCGCAAAGGCGCACTGGACCCGGGTCGAGAGTCGCGACGCCACCAAGACCTACAACAAGATGACCCTGGCCGCACTTGCGAGGAGCGCCCCGGGCTTCGACTTCACCGCTTACGCCCGCGGGGTCGGCGCCAATGCCGACGACCTCATCGTCAACCAGCCGAGCGCCATGAAGGGAATCGCCGCCGCCGTCGGCCGGGCGCCGCTGCAGGCGCTCAAGGACCAGCTCCTGGTCCGCTCGCTCGACCGATATTCCGAATATCTCCCGGCCAAATTCGACAAGGAGGCCTTCGCTTTCTACGGCACCGTCCTCTCCGGGACCCCCGAGCAGGAGCCGCGGTGGAAGCGTGGGGTGACCTCCGTCACGAACGCGCTCAGCGACGAGGTCAGCAAGATCTACGTCCAGCGCCATTTCCCGCCGGAGACCAAGGCGGCCGCCGACAAGCTGGTACGCAACGTCATCCAGGCCATGGACCGGCGGATCGACCAGCTGGAATGGATGGCTCCGGCCACCAGGACCGCCGCCCACGCCAAGCTCGCCGCCTTCACGCCCAAGATCGGCTATCCCGACCGCTGGCGCGACTTCTCGGGCCTCGAGATCCGCCGCGACGACCCGCTCGGCAACGCGATCCGCTCGGCCAATTTCGAGCATGAGTACAATTTCGGCAAGCTCGGCCGGCCCATCTATCGCTGGGAGTGGGGCATGACTCCGATGGAGATCAACGCCTACGCCAATTTCGGGATGGTCGAGATCGTCTTCCCGGCGGCGATCCTGCAGCCGCCCTTCTTCGATCCCAAGGCCGACGACGCTGTCAATTACGGCGGGATCGGCGCCGTCATCGGTCACGAGCTCAGCCACCATTTCGACGACCAGGGGGCCAAGTACAATCGCGAGGGCCGGCTGGTCGACTGGTGGACTGCGAAGGACGTGAGCAACTTCGAGTCGCGCCTCGCGTCGCTCGGCTCTCAATATGACGCCTACGAGCCGCTTCCCGGGATGCACGTCCAGGGCAAGCTCACCATGGGCGAGAACGTCGCCGACCTCGCCGGCCTCACCGTCGCCTACGACGCCTATCGGGCGTCGCTGAACGGGGCGGAGCCGAGGGTCATCGACGGCTTCACCGGCGACCAGCGCTTCTATCTGGGCTGGGCGCAGGTCTGGCGCCGCAATTATCGCGAGGCCAATCTCAGGCAGCGGCTGCTCACGGACCCGCACAGCCCGTCGGAGCAGCGAGTCGCCGTCGTCCGCAACCTCGATCCCTGGTACTCGGCGTTCAAGGTCCAGCCCGGCCAGGCGCTCTACGTCGCTCCGGCGCAGCGCGTACGAATCTGGTAGCCATGGCGAGCGCGGCCACTGCTCCCGCGGCTCGGTCCGGCTTCGGCCCGGGCGTGCTCGCGGTGCTGGCCGCGGCGGCGGGCTCGGCCGGCCTGTTGCTGTGGGCCCTCGACAATCCGGTCTTCGCGGCGGCTTTCTTCGCCGGTGTGCTGGCGGTCGGCCTGCCTTTGCTGTTCGTCGCTCGAAGCGCCGAGGCGCCGCCCCAGGCGGCTGAGAGCGGGACCGACCTGGCGCTCGTCCGAGCCGCCCTCGACTCCTCGCCCGATGCGGTCGCGGTCACCGACCCGACGGGCGCTCTGGTCGCCGCCAATTCGCGCTACGAAAGCTGGTTCGGCATTCGGCCGCCGCTCGAACTTCCCTTCGGCGACGCCCTCGGCGCGACTCTCGCCGCCGCGACCCGCGACGGACGGGCCGAGGCCGAGGGGCTCGAATCCGGCGAGCTTCGGCTCGGCGCGGACGTCCGGGCCGCCGGGCAGGGGGAGGGGGCGATTCTCTGGCGTTTCGTCCGAACGGGGCAAAAGGATGCCGCGGCCGAGGTCCGCTCGTTGCTCGGCGGCGAGACCGGCCGGCGGTTGACCGAGGCCGGGCTGATGGCGGCGCTCACCGCCGCCGACGGCCGAATCCTCGAAGCCAACGCCGCCTTCCACGCCCGTGCCGGCGGCGAGGCCGAAATCGCGCCCGGCACTCCGCTCGTCGATCTGCTGGCGATGGACGGGCAGCACCAGTTCCAGTTCTCCCGCGAAGGCAAATCCGGCGGGGCGCTCCGAATCCTGCAGGTGCCGCTCGCCGACGAAGAGGGCGGCCCGAGCCTGTTCCTCCTGCTCGACGAGCTGGGCGCGGTCGGAACCGACTCGGCGCACAACATCAACGCTCTGCTCGAGATCCTTCCGCTCGGACTCGCGCTTGCCGACCGGGACGGGCGCTTCGTCTATCTCAACGCGGCCTTCCGCCGGGCCGCCGGGCTGCCGAGGGCGGAAATGCCGACCTGGCCCAGCGACCTCGTCGTCGACGAGGACAAGGCCGCAGTCGCCGATTCCATCCGGCGATTCGCCCGCGGCGCCTCCCTGTCCGGCGACGTCGCGGTGCGTCTCAAGGCCAATGCCGAGGAGCCGGTCGCGCTCACCGTCGCCGGCGCTCGAGGGCTCGGCGAGGCGGCCGTCCTCCTCTCGCTCAAGGACAATAGCGAGGAGGACCGGCTGAAGCGCCAGGTCGCCCAGGCGACCAAGATGCAGGCGGTCGGCCAGCTCGCCGGCGGAGTCGCCCACGATTTCAACAACATCCTGACCGCGATCATCGGCCATTGCGACCTCATGCTGATGCGGCACGCGCCGGGCGACAGCGACTATGACGACATCCAGCAGATTCGTTCCAACTCGAACCGCGCGGCGAGCCTCACCCGCCAATTGCTGGCTTTCTCCCGCCAGCAGACCCTGCGCCCGCAGGTTCTGCAGCTTCCCGACGTCATCGCCGAGGTCTCGACCCTCCTGAAGCGCCTGCTCGGCGAGCGCGTGAAGCTACAGGTCAAGCACGGCCGCGGCCTCGGGGCGGTCCGGGCCGATCCGGGACAGTTGGAGCAGGTCATCGTCAACCTGGCGGTCAACGCCCGCGACGCGATGACGGTCGCGGACGATCAGAGCGTCGGACTACTCACCCTCCACACCTACGCGGTCACCGCCGACGACGTCCGCCGGATGGGAAGCGAGATATTGCCGATCGCCGATTATACGGCGCTCCGAGTCTCCGATACCGGCACCGGCATACCGCCGCATCTCCTCCCCAAGATCTTCGAGCCCTTCTTCACCACCAAGGAGGTCGGCAAAGGGACCGGGCTCGGCCTGTCCACCGTCTACGGGATCGTCAAGCAGTCGGGCGGCTTCATCTTCGCCGAGAGCGAGCCGGGGAAGGGGACGAGCTTCGTCATCTACCTGCCCGTCCACCGCGCCGAGGCGGCGGTCAAACCCGGGCGCAAGGCCCGGGAGCCCGCGGGCGAGCTGTGGGGGACGGGCACGATCCTCCTCGTCGAGGACGAGGCGACCGTGCGGGCCGTCGCCGAGCGGGCGCTCACCCGCCACGGCTACACCGTCCTCCTTGCCGAAAACGGCGAGGCCGCCATCGAGATACTCGACCGCGAGAAGCGCGTGGACCTGATGATCTCCGACGTCGTCATGCCGACCATGGACGGCCCGACCACCGCCCGCGAGGCCCGGATCCGCCAGCCCGATCTGCCGATCCTCTTCATCTCCGGCTATGCAGAGGAGCAATTGCGCCAGTCGATCGACCTCGACCGCGTTGCCTTTCTCGCCAAGCCATTCTCGGTCCAGAAGCTGGCCGAGGCGACGAGGGACGCGCTGGTGATGAAGTGACGGAGAGGGGAAATGTCGTCGCGCCCATCCGTCATCCCGGCGAAAGCCGGGACCTCGGGGCGGAAGGTCACGGCGGTCTCCCCGAGATCCCGACTTCCGCCGGGATGACGGGCTCTCCGAGCCCGTCAAAAAACTTGTTTCGCAAACGATAGTTACGCCTTAAGCGAGCCTCGTGACCGCCCGCTCAATCCTTATCGTCGAAGACGAGCCGCTGATCGCGATGATGCTCGAGGATTTTCTCGATTCGCTCGGCCACACGGTCGCCGCGACCTGCGACACCGTCGCCGAGGCGCTCGCCCGGGTCGTGCAGGGCGGCTTCGACGTCGCCATCATCGACGTCAACCTGAACGGCGAGCAGGTCTGGCCCGTCGCCGATCGCCTGGCCGCCCAGGGCGTACCCTATGTCCTCGCCACCGGCGGCCATATCGAGCCCCCCCCGGCGCTGCATGCGCGCGTTCCGGTGCTTTCCAAGCCCTTCACGCTCGACGCGATCGAGCCGGCTCTGGCGGAGGCGTGCGGAAGCTAGCGTCGGAGTCATGTGGAAGCTCCTCCTCATTCCGGTCTTCCTCTACGCCGCCCTGCTTCTCCTCGTCTTCGCCTTCCAGGGGCGGCTTCTCTTTCCAGCCGGCGCCGTGGGCCCTGCTGCGCCGCTTCCGCCCGGCGCCGAGCGCCTCAGCCTCGACACGAGCGACGGCCATCGCCTCCACGGAGTTCATATCCGGCCCGTGGCGGCGGCCTCCGGAGCCCTAATCCTCGGCTTCGGCGGCAATGGCTGGAACGCCGAGACCGCCGCCGCCTACCTGCACGGCCTGTTCCCCGAAGCGGACGTTGTCGCCTTCCACTATCGCGGCTACGCCCCTTCCACCGGGTCGCCGAGCGCCCGGGCGCTGATCGAGGATGCGCCGCTCGTCTACGATCTCGCCGTCGCCAAGGTCCGCCCGGTCCGGACCGTGGCGATCGGCCTGAGCGTGGGCAGCGGAGTCGCGGCCGGCCTCGCGTCACGGCGCCCCCTGGACGGTCTGATCTTGGTCACTCCGTTCGATTCGATGACCAAGGTCGCCGCGGCCCAATATCCCTGGCTCCCGGTACGCTGGCTGTTCCGCCACGAATTCAGGGCCGCCGAATGGCTTCGCGACTCGAGCGTCCCGACCGCGATAATCGCCGCCGAGCGCGATACCTTGATCCCCGCGGAGCGCACCGACGGCCTGCGGCGCTCCGTCGGCCGCCTCGTCTACGACCGGACGATACCCCACGCGGGCCACAACGACATTTACGACTCCCCCGAATTCCAGGCCGCGATGCGTGAGGCCCTCGGGCAGGTCGGCGGCTAGCCGGCGACTTTTTGCGGGCCGCAACGAATGCCGCCGCCTTCGGCGGGGGAGGAGTTCCTCCAAAGGGAGACGGCTGCGGCCTCTTTGCGTCTTTGCGTCTTCGCGTTGAAAACTGAAGAACGCCGAGCCCGCGGCTTCGCGACGCGGCCGGCCCCGTCCGGCCCCGCCCGCCGGTCTGCATCTCATCTCACAATTTCAAAGAGCCCGCCGATGAGCGACTCGGCACTGAGAAGAATATCGGAACATCAAGCCCCGATATCCTTCAGAAAGATCCTGTTCCGGAAGTTGCAGGCGCCGGGATCCGGCTCTTCAGCCCATCGTCAAAGCGTCGATCGCGCCCTGGAGGATGTAGGCGGCGGCCATCTTGTCGACGAGCTCGGCGCGGCGCGCCCGGCTGGCGTCGGCGTCGAGCAGGGTCCGGGTCACCGCCTGGGTCGACCAGCGCTCGTCCCAGAGCAGGACCGGACGTCCCAGCGGCTCGAGGTTCCGGGCGAAGGCGCGCACTGACTGGGTGCGCGGCGAATCGCTTCCGTCGAGGTTGAGGGGAAGCCCGACGACGAGCCCGGTGACCCGCTGACCCTCGGCAAGGGCGCGCAGCTTCTCGAGATCCTTGCCGAACTTGCCGCGCTGCAGCAGCTCGGCCGGCGTGGCGATCGTCCAGTCGGCGTCGCACAAAGCCAGGCCGATCGTCTTGGTGCCGACGTCGAGCCCGAGCAGGCGCCCGCCTTCGGGAAGGACGTCGCGATAGTCGGCGGCTGAGCTGGTGATCATCGGTGGGCGCCGCTTCTCACTTCGCCGCCTCGAAGGCCTTCACCCGCGCCGCCGCGTCGGAGCGAAGGTTCGACCAGAACAGGGCGTAATCGTAGACGTGGTAGTTGTTTCCCGGAAGCACATAGGCCCCGAGCTCGGGCGCGTCCTCGCCGATCAGGAGGAAGCCCCGCACGTCGCAGCGCGCTGGAACGCCCGGCGCCTTGATCTCGCCCTGGGTCAGGGCCTCGTTGGGAACCAGCGTTCCGCCATTGGCCGAGGCCGGAGCCTCGCCGCCCGCGGCTCCGGTCAGCGGATTGGTGCACAGCATCGGGGATCCGGCCCGGGATATCCCCGTCGGGCCCACCGACTGGTCGTAGACGTCGGTCACCTGCTTCGGGTCGGCGGGCTCGGCGAAGCTCTGCCAGCTCACCACGCAACCCGACTGCTCGCGCCTCTCGCAGGCGGGAAGGCCGAGCGAGGGCAGATCGGCCGGGATCGAGACCGGCCAGCCGATCACATAGGCTGCAACCACCCGCTTCGCCTCGGGCTTTCCGGCGACCCGCTCGGCCAGCAGGCGCATCAGATGGAGGCTGCCCTGGCTGTGCCCGGCGAGGATGATCGGCCGGTCCTTCGGCGTTTCCTCGAGGAACTGATCGAACGCCGCGGCGACGTCGCGATAGGCGAAGTCGAGCGCCTTTCGAGCTTCCTCCTTGGTGGTGAGGAAGGCGCCGAACGTCGCCTGCCTGTATTTGGGCGCCCAGATGTCGGCGACCGAGTTGAAGACGCTCGACTGGCTCTGGACGAACAGCTCCGCGCGCCACTGGGATTCCGAATCGGCCAGGGGAGCGTTCCAGTGGGACGTCTGAAGGTAGGAGGTCGGGTGGATGAAGAAGGCCGACGCCGCCGGAATCCCCTCGCGCTTCAGCCCGACGGGCATCCACAGGCCCGGGCTGCCGGGCATGTCCGGGCGGGCGATCCACAGCCGCTTGTCGGCATAGGCCTTGGGAGCGGGGGGCGGCCCGCCCTCGAAGGCCGCCGACGGCACCATGGCGAACCGCATCAGCTCGGCGCCGAACAAGCGGTAGACGAGCGCCGCGGCGACGACGAGCATGGTCAGCCCGGCCACCACCCACAGGAACCGCCGAGCCAGCATCAAATCCTCCCCGCCTGCATCGCCGCTGCACAAGCCTATGGCACAAGCGGACGCAAGCCCTACGGTCGGCGCGGAGGAATGTCATGGACGAGCGTAACCGGGTCGAGCATCCCGCCTGGCCCGCCCGGGCGATCCTCCTCGCAGCGCTCGGCGCCGGTTTCGGGCTCGCCTTCCATGCCCTGGTCGACGGCGACGACGGACCGACGTGGAGCGACAGCTCGCTTCGAACCGCGGCGGCGGTCTTTCTTCCGGTTTCCGGCGCCGTCTTCGCTTTCTCGCTCGAGCGGCTGCGCTGGACATGGTCGGCCGCCTTCGCCGCCGCGGCGGGGCTTGCGGTGGCGTTCGTCGCCGGCTGGAACGGCAATCCGGATTATTGGGGCTCGGGCGAGGGATGGCAGTTCTTCGCCGCCCTCCTCGCCGTCGCGGTCGCAATCCCGCTTTTCCAGTCGATCCGCGACGGCGGACGCCGCCACGAAACCGCAATCCTCCACGCTCATCTCTGGACGAACCTGATCCTCGGAGGCGCGGCAATCGCTTTCGTGATCGCCACGCTCCTCCTCACGCTGCTCCTCGGAGAGCTGTTTCACCTGATCGGGATCGACTTGCTTCGCGACCTGATGGGGCGCGGCTGGTTCAACCTCCCGCTCGCCGGAGCGGCCTTCGGAGGCGCGGTCGGGCTGCTCCGCGACCGCGACCAGATGCTCGGCACTCTCCAGAAGGTCGCGCGCGCGGTGCTCTCGGTACTGGCGCCCTTCCTGGCGCTCGGGCTTGCGCTTTTCGTCCTCGCGCTTCCGGTCACCGGACTACGGCCGCTCTGGGACCAGACCCAGGCGACCACTCCGATCCTCCTCGCCTGCATCCTGGGCGCGGTCGTCCTCGCCAATGCCGTCATCGGCAACGATTTCGACGAGGAGGGGAGATCGAGGCCGCTTCGCTACGGCGCGATCGGGCTCGCCCTGGTCATGGCGCCCCTCGCCTTGGTCGCGGCCGTCTCGACCGGAAAGCGCATCGGGCAATACGGCCTGACTCCCGACCGGATGTGGGCGTGCGTCTTCGTCGCGGCCGCCGCCGCCTTCGCTTCGGCCTATCTGTACGCCGTGGTGCGCGGAGGGGCGGGCTGGCCGGAGGCACTTCGCCGGGCGAATGTCCGGATCGCCTTCGCACTGTGCCTCCTCGCCTTGTTCCTGGCTTTGCCCATCGTCAGCTTCGGCGCCATCTCGACCCGCGACCAGGTTGCGCGACTCGAATCCGGACGAACCCCGCCGGACCGGTTCGACTGGGCGGCGATGCGCTTCGATTTCGGGCCCTCGGGGCGGAGGGCGCTCGAGCGGCTCGCGGCCGGCTCGAACCTCGTCGTCCGGCAGCGCGCCCGCGAAGCGCTGCGCGCCTCAGACCGCTGGTTCGTCGGTCCTGTCGAGGAGGCCGGGCCCAGGCGCATTCCGGCCCGGATTCGCGCGGAAGGCGGCGCCCCGGTCCCGCCGGCGCTTGCGGACATGGTCGGCCGAACCGGAACCTGCGGCGACGGAAAATGCCGACTGGTGTTCCTCGACCCCAGGCGGGCGGTGCTGCTCCCCACCGGCTGCGCGAATTGCTACTACCTCTTCGACGCTCAGCCGGACGGCACCTGGACCCAGCGGTTCCCGGCGGCGCCTGCCAGGAACGCGAGCGCCACCGTTCCGGCCGATTCGGCCAAAGGCAAGGTCGAGGTCCGCAAGGTCGAGAGGCAGCAGCTGTTCATCGACGGCCGACCGGTGGGCGACGCGTTCGAATAGCGCTCCTTGCCGCGTTGCAGCGTGGATGCTAGCGGCCCTCCATGTCCGTCGACGCCGCAACCGTCCGCCACATCGCCAGGCTCGCCCGGATCGCCGTCTCGGACTCCGAGGTCGAGGCGCTGGCGCCCGAGCTGAACAACATTCTCGGCTGGGTCGAGCAACTCCAGGAGGTCGATGTCGAAGGCATCGAGCCGATGACCGCGGTCATTGCCAACAAGCTTCGGCTTCGCTCCGACGAAGTCACCGACGGCGGCAAGCGCGACGACGTCCTGGCAAACGCCCCGGCAGCGGAGCACGGCTTCTTCGCGGTGCCCAAGGTGATCGAATGATGGCCGTCATTGCGAGGAGCGAAGCGACGCGGCAATCCAGCGCGGCCTCGGACTCAGCACTGGATTGCTTCGCTTCGCTCGCAATGACGGTGCGCTCATGACCGACCTCACCGACCTCGGAATCGCCGCGATCCGGGACGGGGTGCGCGACGGCGCCTTCTCGGCCCGGGAAGTGGCCGGCGCCTTCAGCGAGGCCGTCGAGAAGGGCAGGGCGCTCAATGCCTTCACCGTCGAAACCCCCGACCATGCCCTGGCCGCCGCCGACGCCGCCGACGCCGCCCGCGCCTCGGGCGAGCTGAAGCCGCTCTCCGGAGTGCCGCTCGGAATCAAGGACCTGTTCGCGACCCAGGGCGTCGCCACCACCGCCGGCAGCCGGATCCTCGAGGGCTTCGAGCCGCGCTACGAATCGACCGTCAGCTCCAACCTGTTCGCCGCCGGCGCCGGGATGCTCGGCAAGCTGAACATGGACGAGTTCGCGATGGGCTCGTCCAACGAGACCAGCGCCTGGGGCCCGGTTCTCTCGCCCTGGCGCCGGAGCGACGGCGGCAATGCCGCTCTTACTCCCGGGGGAAGCTCGGGCGGCTCGGCGGTCGCGGTGGCGGCCCGGCTCGCCCCCGGAGTGACCGGGACCGACACCGGCGGCTCGATCCGCCAGCCCGCCGCCTTCGTCGGGATCACCGGCATCAAGCCGACCTACGGCCGCTGCTCGCGCTGGGGCGTGGTCGCCTTCGCCTCCAGCCTCGACCAGGCCGGTCCGATGGCGCGCGACGTCCGCGACTGCGCGGTCCTGCTCGAAGCCATGGCCGGCTTCGACCCGAAGGATTCGACCTCGCTCGACCTCCCGGTTGCGAACTGGGAGGCGGCGCTGAACAGCGACGTACGCGGCAAGAGGATCGGGATCCCGAAGGAATATCGGATCGACGGAGTCCCGGAGGAAATCGACCTCGTCTGGGAGAAGGGCATCGCCCTGATGCGCGACGCCGGCGCCGAGATCGTCGAGGTGTCGCTGCCCCACACCAAATACGCGCTTCCGACCTATTACATCATCGCCCCGGCCGAGGCCTCGTCCAACCTCGCCCGCTACGACGGAGTGCGCTACGGCCGTCGGGTGGCGCCCGAGAACGGCAACCTGACCGACATGTACGAGGCGACCCGCTCCGCGGGCTTCGGAGCCGAAGTGAAGCGCCGGATCATGATCGGCACCTACGTCCTCTCGGCCGGCTTCTACGACGCCTATTTCAACCGCGCCCAGAAGGTGAGGGCTCTGATCGCCCGCGATTTCGAGCGGGTGTGGGAGCAGTGCGATCTCATCCTCACGCCCACCGCCCCGTCCGCGGCCTTCGCGCTCGGCGAGAAGTCGAACGACCCCATCGCCATGTACCTGAACGACGTCTTCGCCGTCCCGGCCAGCCTCGCCGGCCTGCCGGCGATCTCCGTCCCCGCCGGGCTGAACGACGAGGGCCTCCCGCTTGGGCTGCAGCTGGTCGGCAGGGCGCTCGACGAGCAGGGGGTGCTCAATGCCGCTTTGGCGCTCGAGGAGCGGGCGGGCTTCAGGGCCCGGCCGGAGGCCTGGTGGTGAGCGCCGTGGCGCCCGAGACCCCCACCGTTCGCCCTGAGCCTGTCGAAGGGCTTTCCTTCTCTTGCGTGGAGGGAGTGAAGGAAGGGGCTTCGACAAGCTCAGCCCGAACGGTTCTTGTTCAGCCCACGGTGCTTCTATGAGCGACTATCGAATCCACGGCGCCACCGGCGACTGGGAGGTCGTGATCGGGCTCGAGGTCCACGCCCAGGTCACCTCGAACGCCAAGCTCTTCTCCGGCGCCTCGACCGAGTTCGGAGCCGAGCCCAACAGCCAGGTCAGCCTGGTCGACGCGGCGATGCCCGGGATGCTCCCGGTGCCCAACGCCGAGTGCATCCGCCAGGCCGTCCGAACCGGAATGGCGCTGGAGGCCCAGATCAACCCCTGGTCGCGCTTCGACCGCAAGAACTATTTCTACGCCGATCTCCCGCAGGGCTATCAGATCAGCCAGCTCTACCATCCCATCGTCGGCGAGGGCGAGATCGAGATCCTGCTCGACGACAAGGACGAATCCACCGCCAAGCGGATCGGCGTCGAGCGAATCCATCTCGAGCAGGACGCGGGCAAGCTGATGCACGACCAGCATCCCAGCTACTCTTATGTCGACCTCAACCGCTCGGGCGTCGCCCTGATGGAGATCGTCTCGAAGCCCGACATGAGAAGCCCCGAGGAAGCAGGGGCTTACATCCGAAAGCTGAGAGCGATCCTTCGCTACGTCGGAAGCTGCGACGGCAATATGGAGCAGGGCTCGATGCGCGCCGACGTCAACGTCAGCGTGCGCAAGCCCGGGGGCCCGCTCGGTACCCGCACCGAGACCAAGAACGTCAATTCGGTCCGGTTCATCATGGCCGCGATCGAGCATGAGGCGAACCGCCAGGTCGACGTGCTCGAGAGCGGCGGCTCGATCGTCCAGGAGACCCGCCTTTGGGATCCGGACAAGGCCGAGACCCGGAGCCTGCGCTCCAAGGAGGAGGCGCATGATTACCGCTACTTCCCGGATCCCGATCTGCTCCCCGTCGAGCTCGCCGACGATTTCCTCCGGGAATGCCGCGCCTCGCTCCCCGAGCTTCCCGACGCCAAGCGCCGCCGCTTCGAGCAGGGCCTCGGCCTCTCCGCCTACAATGCGAGCGTCCTGACCGCCGACGTCACCACGGCGCGCTGGTTCGAAGCCCTGCTCGAAAGGCTCGGCGAGGAGCACGCGCAGCGCGCCGGCAACTGGGTCACCTCCGACCTGTTCGGAGCGCTCAACCGGCTCGGAAGGACCATCGAGGAAAGCCCGGTCAGCCCTGCCCAGGCCGCCGAGCTTCTCCGGCTCACCGCCGACGGCACCCTCTCCGGAACCCTCGCCAAGCAGGTGTTCGAGATCATGCTCGAGACCGGCGAAGATCCCGCCGCCATCGTCGAGGCGCGGGGCCTGAAGCAGACCAGCGACACCGGCGCCATCGACTCCGCAATTGCCGGCGTGCTCGCCGCCAATCCCGACAAGCTCGCCGAATATCGCGGCGGCAAGGACAAGCTCTTCGGCTTCTTCGTCGGCCAGGTGATGAAGGCGATGCAGGGCAAGGCCAATCCGGGCGTGGTCAACGAATTGCTGAAGAAGGCGCTGGGCTAGGGTCCGTACTCAATCAGCCTTTTGGGCGTCATCCCGGCGAAAGCCGGGATCCATGAACTCCGTCGTGCGAGAAGAGGCGATCCGGTCGGGCCTCTCAATTGATTTTCCGTGTTCATGGATCCCGGATCGAGTCCGGGATGACGGCTTTTCCAATCCTGCAGCGCTTCTAATTGCGTCCGAACCCTAAGCGCGGAGAGGGAGCATTCAAGTTCCTGAATTCGTCCCTCGCGCAGCCACCCGCGCCTGCCAAAGCACCAGCAGCGGCACCGTGCCGAGCTCCATCGCGAGGCCGAACACATGCCCCGTTCCGGGCACCCCGGCCGACAGCAGCCCCAAAAGGCGGCCGAGCCCGCCGATGAAGACCAGCAAGGCGAGCAGCCGGAAGCGCCCCGTCTTCTGCTCGATGCCGGGGATGCAGCTCGCGAAGGCGAGCCCGATTGCGAAGAGGAGACCGGAGAGATAGCGGAAGTGACTGTCGAGGTCCGGCGGGACGTCGCTTCCGACTCCGTGCAAGAAGCCGGGTCCCTCGATCATCCCAGAGCCGCCGGCCAGAAGCGGAATGACGCAGCCCAGCGCCACCGCGACCTGAAGCAGGCGCCGCTCCATCCTCATACGTTGAACCGGAACAGCATGACGTCGCCGTCCTGGACGACATATTCCTTGCCCTCCGACCGCATCCTGCCCGCTTCCTTGGCCCCCGCCTCACCTCCGAACTTGACGAAATCCTCATAGGCGATGGTCTCGGCACGGATGAAGCCGCGCTCGAAATCGGTGTGGATGGCTCCCGCCGCCTGGGGCGCCTTCGCGCCTTTCTCGACGGTCCAGGCCCGCGATTCCTTCGGGCCGGCGGTGAAGAAGGTGATGAGGTGGAGGAGATCGTAGCCGGCCCGGATCACCCGGGCGAGGCCTGTCTCCTCGAGCCCCAGGTCCTTGAGGAACTCGGGCCGGTCGGCGGAGTCCATGGTCGCGATCTCGGCCTCGATCGCCGCCGATATGACCACCGCTCCGGCCCCTTCCGAGCCCGCTTTCTCGAATACCCTGGCGCTGTGGGCGTTGCCCGAGGCCGCGTCGCCTTCGTCGACGTTGCACACGTAGAGGACCGGCTTGGCGGTGAGCAATTGCGCCCGGTCGAGCGCCAGCTTCTCCTCCTCGTCCCTCGGCCGGGTTAGCCGCGCCGGCTTCGAATCGCGAAGCAGGTCGAGCGCCTGGCCGAGCACCGAGGCCTGCACCTTGGCCTCCTTGTCGCCCTGCTGGGCCTTCTTGGCGAGGGCCGGGACGCGCTTCTCGAGGCTTTCGAGGTCGGCCAGCATCAGCTCGGTCTCGACCGTCTCGGCGTCCGCCACCGGATCCACCCGTCCCTCGACATGGGTGACGTCGCCGCCCTCGAAGCAGCGCAGGACGTGGACGATGGCGTCGACCTCTCGGATGTTCCCGAGGAACTGGTTGCCGAGCCCTTCGCCCTTGGACGCGCCTCGAACCAGCCCGGCAATGTCGACGAATTCGAGCTGGGTCTCGATCTCCTGGGCCGACTTCGCGACTCGGGCTATCTCGTCGAGCCGGGGATCGGGCACCGCGACCCGGCCCACGTTGGGCTCGATCGTGCAGAAGGGATAATTGGCCGCCTGCGCCGCCGCAGTCTCGGTCAGTGCATTGAACAGGGTCGATTTGCCGACATTGGGCAGGCCGACGATACCGCAACGAAAACCCATTTCTTACTCCGTCGCGCTGAACGCGTTTCAGGGGCCAGCTCGATGATCCTTCGATAGCCGGTTCGCCAGGCTCACCGGCTCCTCAGGATGAGCGGAAAGCACCGCCCGCTCATCCTGAGTAGGGACTGAGCTTGGCGAAGGCCCGAATCGAAGGACCCGATGCTCGAAACCGGGCCCTGAAACAAGTTCGGGGTGACAACTTAGGTCTTCCCTGCTACAAATGTAGCATGATTGGAATGAAAGCCTTCGCGCTGGCACTGGTTGCCGCAACGGCCTCCGCCGGTCCCGCAGACGCGCGGGTCTCGGCCGGGAAGATCGATGCCGCGGCGCGCGCGGCGATGAATCGAACCGGCGCTCGCGGTCTCGCCATGGCGGTGATCGAAGACGGCAAGCCCGTCTTCATACGTGCCTGGGGCGAGCGCAACGCCGCCGGCGCTCCGCTTCAGACCGACACGATCATGTACGGCGCCTCGCTCACCAAGGCGGTGTTCGCCTACACCGTCATGCAGCTTGTCGAAGATGGGCGTCTCGACCTCGACCGCCCGTTGGCCGGATATCTGCCGAGGCCGCTTCCCGAATATGGCAATCTCGACGCCTACGGCAATTGGGGCGACCTCGCCGGCGACGAGCGCTGGCGGAGGCTCACCGCGCGCCATCTCCTTACCCACAGCTCGGGCTTTAGGAACTTCTCCTGGGACGAGCCGGACGGGAAGCTGCGAATCAACTTCGATCCGGGGTCGCGCTACGCTTATTCGGGAGAAGGGATCATCCTTCTTCAGTTCGTCGTCGAGAAAGGGCTTGGCCTCGATCTCGGAGCCGAGATGAAGCGGCGGGTTTTCGATCGCTTCGGAATGAAGAACACCAGCATGACGTGGCGGCCCGATTTCGCCCGCAACCTGGCCGACGGCTGGAAGTCCGACGGCAAGGTCGAGCCGCACGACGAAAGAAGCCGGGTCCGGGCCGCCGGATCGATGGACACGACCATCGCCGACTTCGCCCGCTTCGCCGCCGCGTTCATTCGGGGCGACGGGCTCAGGCGCTCGTCCCGGACCGAGATGCTCCGGCCGCAGCTTCCAATCACCTCCGCCGCCCAGTTCCCGAGCATGGCTCCGGAGGCGCCCTCTGAAAGGCGCTGGAAGCGGCTTGCCGCAGGGCTGGGCGTGGTGGCGTTCGAAGGGCCGCAGGGCAGGGGGTTCTTCAAGGGCGGGCACAACGACAGCACCGGCAACAGCTGGGTCTGCCTGGAGCGAGGGCGCCGCTGCGTCGTCCTGCTCGCCAACGACGTTCGGGCCGAAGCCGCCTTCCCGGAGCTGGTCGAGTCGGTCCTCGGAGAGACCGGGCTGCCCTGGCGCTGGGAATATAGCTGGCTTCCGGATTAGGCCCCTGCGCGGTGGCAACGCGAATCGGAATCCGGTCCGGAGATCGCGTTGCGGCCCGGAGATCGAACCCGAAACCGTCCAGAGCGCCGGATCGACGGCCGGGCCGCGCCTGGCTTACGAAGTATTGACCGATTCCGCGGTAGAGGGTCGGCGCAGTGCCGCTGAAAGGGAGCCCGCGTGTTCGGTCGCAAGAAAGTCCAGCCCCCCGCCCCGCCGCCCGGGCCGCCGTCTCCGCCGCCGCCGGCCGCCGGGGGCGGTTCCGGCGATCCGCACGCCCATCCGGGCCACCAGGCGGTGCTCCGGCATCTCGACGAGCGGGAAAAGCAGGAGCCGCTCATCCGGGCGCAGGTGGCCGGAGGAATCCTGTTCGATCTCTTCGTCAAGATCCTGTCGGAACAGGGTGGCCGGGTCAGGATCGAGGACCTGATCGCCGCTCTCGCCTCCATCGGAGGCCACTTCTGCCTCACGGCCACCCTCGCCCAGCTCGGTAAGGAAGGACTGACGCCCAAGGCTGCCGGAATGATGGAGGTGCAGGACCGCGAAGGTAATATCTATTTCTTCGGCGATGCGCCCAATCGCCTTCTGGCGGAAAGCGAGACGGCGCTTCTGAGCCTGGTCCTCGGAGCGGCGCATGCTCATGGCGCCCCGGTGTCCCTCGACATGATCCACGAGGCGATGAAGCGGACCGCCGCCCGAATCGGCTCTTCGGATTTCGGCAATCCGGACCTTCCCGAGCCGCACCGGCCCGCCTTGTCGCCTTTCGACTGGGTCAGGCACGGTCGCAAGCGGATGTCGGAGGCGCTCGACCTCTACGAGGTGCCGCCGCTGCAGCGCCCGGCCGCCGTGGGATTCGCCCTTCAGCGCGCAATCGCGGAGGGCCGGCAGGTCCTCGATCCGCTCCTTGCGGCCCGCATCGCCGTCGAATGCGCGGTCCCCATGGCGAAGGTGGATCCGCGCCGCTTCGACTGACTCGAACCCCGGCGCCATTGCCGGTTCACCCGTCATTGCGAGCCCTTCGACGCCGCCTGCGGCGGCGCGCAGGATAAACTGCCGCGTCGCGGCAGCGAAGCAATCCAGCCGGCGTCGGAGATGCCGCGCCCTCGAACGACGGGTCCGGCGACGACGATCAGGCTGGCTCTACAGCCGGTAGTTGAAGCTGATGCTGATCCGCTCCCCCTTGCCCGTCCCCGGAACGACCTCGTGCCTGAGCCAGCTCTCCCACAGGAAAAGCATCCCGGCGGCCGGCTCCGCGTAGACGAAGGTCTTCAGGTCTTCCGGAGCGTCGTCGCGCCTCGGCGGCGCCGCCATCATCATTGGCAGCCGCGGATCCTCAAGCTTGAGGGCGCCCGAACCGGGCGGCACGGTCACGTAGACCGTGCCCGACACCGCGCTGTGCGGATGGATGTGGCCGGAATGGGTGCCGCCGGGCTTGAGGACGTTGACCCACAGGCTGTCGAGCTTAAGCCGCCGGCCGCCCAGGTCGAAGGCGCAATCGGCGGCGAAGGCGGCGACGTGCTGGTTGAGATGCCGCATCAGGTCCGCGAAAGCGGGGTCGCGCCGGGGCAGGTCGTTCAGCGAGGCGTAGGACGTGTAGCCGCGATAGCCGTGGTCGAGCGACCACCGCCGGCCCGCGGAGTCCTCCTGCGCGAGCGCCCGGCAGGAATCTTCCAGCTCGGCAACGAGCTCGGGAAGGCCGATCTCCCCTTGATAGAATCGGCTGGCGAAGAGTGCGCGCGTCGGCATCGCGTCCGGTTAGACGATCCCGGCCGGGTGGGCGAGACGCTCTCTTGTACCGATCCTAGGCGCTTTTGGACCCGCTGCAGCTCCACCGCGCGGTGACGGTCGAGGTGGTTCCGCGGCGGCGAACGCTGATCTGCGCCGACTGGTGGGTCCGTCCGTCGGCGGCGACGTCGTCGACGGGGCCGGGCGCGGGCGAGATGACGAGCTTGAAGCTGTTGGAGCCGTAGCGAGCGCCCCCGCCCGGAAAGCCGTCGTCGCCGAGCCGGTCGAGCAGGAGAAGGTCTCCTTCGGCGTTGACCACCGCGTTCTTCCTGGTGGCGACGACGAGGACGGCCGGCCCGTCATGGGCGTAGCAGGCGCTGTTCTTGAGCCCGTCGGGGCCAACGTCTTCTTCGGTCAGCGCTTGCAGGGGGGTGCCGGAGCCGGGTGCGGCAGCGGCGGCGGGAAGGGCCCAAAGGGCCAGCAGGAGAAGCGACCTCATCGGCTGAGTATGCGCTCGTCCGTCCGCGCTCGCAAGAGGCCATGCCGGAACCCGTTCGCAGGGCCCGGGTTGAAAGGATTCGACCGGCTGCAGGAGAGTTGGGATCATGGCAGGACAAGGCAGGCTCGCGATCGTCACCGGGGCGTCGAGCGGAATCGGGCTAGAACTGGCGAAGCTCGCCGCCGAGGAAGGCTACGAGCTGATCGTCGCGGCCGACACGCCCCTCGTCGACGCCTCGAGCGAGCTTCGAAGCATGGGCGCCGAGGTCCGCAACGTCGAGACCGACCTTTCCACCTTCGAGGGAGTCGAGCGCCTGCTCGACTCGGCCGGCGGCCGTCCGATCGACCTGCTCGTCGCCAATGCCGGCCACGGCCTCGGCCGCGCCTTTCTCGATCAGGACCCGGCGCAATGGCGCCACGTCATCGACACCAACGTCACCGGGACCGTCTATCTCGTCCAGCAGGTGGCGCGGTCGATGGTCGCCCGCAACGCGGGCCGGATCCTCATCACCGGCTCGATCGCCGGGCACATGGCCGGCGCCTTCCAGGCGGTCTACAACGGCACCAAGGCCTTCATCGACAGCTTCGCCGACGCGCTCGTCAACGAGCTAAAGGACAGCGACGTGACGGTGACCTGTCTCAAGCCCGGCGCCACCGACACCCATTTCTTCGAGCGCGCCGACCTCAAGGACACCCGGGTCGGGACCGCTCCCAAGGACGATCCGGCCGCCGTCGCCCGGACCGGCTGGGAAGCGATGAAGAAAGGCGAGCGAAGCGTCGTCCACGGACTGCACAACAAGCTGCAGGTGGCTGCGGCGTCGGTGCTCGGCGGCGGAGTCTCGGGCGAGATGCACCGCCACCTCGCCGAGCCCGGAACGGCTTCGGAGACGGACAGGAGCGACTCGAGATAGGCGCGGAAAATCCTCCCCTGCATTTGCAGGGGAGGGGGACCACCCGAAGGGTGGTGGAGGGGCCTCCTGCTTCTGAAGAACCCCTCCACCAGGCTTCGCCTGGTCCCCCTCCCCGACAAATGTCGGGGAGGATCATGTTCACCCGTCCGGTCTGGTCGCAATCCAGCTTCCGCCGATCAGCCCCGCCGCGGCCGGCACCAGAAGCCAGGGGAAGGGCAGGAGCACCAGCCCAAGCAGCGCGCTGAAGAGGAAGGCGAAAAGGGCGGCGCGCTTGCCGGCCGGGCTGATCGCGCCGCTTGTCCGCCAGGCCCGGACGTGAGGCCCGAACCGGGGATGCTCGACGATCCATGCCTCGAGCCTGGGCGAGCTGCGAGCGAAGAAGAAGGCGGCGAGAAGCATGAACGGCACCGTCGGAAGCAGCGGCAGCACGATCCCGACCGCGGCGAGCGCGACGGACGCGAATCCCAGGCAAAGATAGAGCAGTCGGCGCATCGGCTCGGGCTCAGTCCTTCGGAAATCCGGTGTCAGGCACCGGATTAATCCTGAAGCCTGAGTGCGACTTCGTTCATGAACCTCGCGTCGTCGCCCTTGGCCAGCCATTCGGACTCGGCCGCGATCGCCCCCAGCATGTCCGCGAGCCGGTCCTGCTCCGCCTTGGCGTAATTGCCGAGGACGTGGCCGGTGACCCTGTCCTTGTGGCCGGGATGGCCGATTCCGATCCGGACCCGGCGGAAGGGGTTGCCGATATGGGCCTCGGTCGACCTCAGGCCGTTATGCCCCGCGGTTCCGCCGCCGGTCTTCACCTTCACCTTGAAGGGCGCCAGGTCGAGCTCGTCGTGGAAGACGGTGACGTCGCCGACGTCCTTCTTGAAGAAGTCCATCGCCGCCCGGACCGCCCGGCCGCTTTCGTTCATGAAGGTGGCGGGCTTGAGCAGAAGGACCCGCTCGCCGCCGATCCGGCCCTGCTGGGCCCAGCCGTGGAAGCTCTTCTTCGGAGGCTCGAAATCGTGGGTTGCGGCGATCGAATCCGCCGCCATGAAGCCGACATTGTGCCGGTGCATGGCGTAGCTCGCGCCGGGATTGCCGAGGCCGACCCAGATCTGCACGGGTGAGAAATCCCCCCAATCGTCGGCGGCGGGCCAATCGTCTCCAGCGGAGGAACCCTGGGGCTGGCCCGGCACTTCGACGGCCCTTGGGCCGAGGAGCGAGCCGAACCAGCCCAGGATCGACAAGGCCGTCAGTCCTGCGACTGGGTGGGCTGGTCCTCGTCCTCGTCGCCCGCGGTCGCTTCGGTCGCGGGGACCTCGTCGGCGGGCACTTCGTCGCCGGCCGCGGCGTCCTCGGCCTCCATGACCGAGCCCGAGGAGGGAACGATCGTCGCGATCGTGAAGTCGCGGTCGGTGATCGCGCTCTCGACGCCCTTGGGCAGGGTCACCGCCGAGATGTGGAGCGAGTCGCCGATGTTGAGGCCCTTGAGGCTGATCTCGATCTCTTCCGGGATCTCCGCGGCGTCGCAGACGAGCTCGAGCTCGTGCCGGACGGCGTTCAGCACTCCGCCGCGCTTGATTCCGCGGCATTCCTCTTCGTCGGTGAATCGGATCGGAACCGCGACATGAACCTTCGAATGCTCGGAGATCCGAAGGAAATCGACATGCAGCGGCCGGTCCGAGACCGGGTGGAACTGGACGTCCTTGGGAAGGGTCCTGGCGGTGGTTCCGCCGGCGACCTCGATCATGACGACCGAGTTCATGAAGTGGCCGGTGTTCAGCATCTTCATGAGCGCCTTTTCCTCGACGTGGACGGCGAGGGGCTCTTCCTTGTTGCCGTAGACGACGGCCGGGACTCGGCCTTCGCGACGCATTGCGCGGGAGGCTCCCTTGCCCGCCCGCTCGCGCGTCTCGGCCGACAGCGTAAGCTGTTCGCTCATCTTGCATGTCTCCAATAGCTGGATTGATAAAACCCGCGCTCACGCCTCCAGGGATGACCATGAGCAGGGAAGCGGCGCCTCTAGCCGAGGGGGGCCGATAAGGCAAGGGAAGGGGAGTTGCCTCCCTGCCGCGAAGCGGTGGGGAGGGGGACCATGCGAAGCATGGTGGAGGGGTAACTGGAACAGGTCTGAGCGATTACTCCTCCACCACCCTTCGGTTGGTTCCCCTCCCCATCTCCGATGGGGAGGCAAGATCACTGCACCCGCTTCGCCTTCAGCCCCTTCTTCTTCAGCATCGACTGGACCGAATCCGCGCCGACCAGATGCCCCGCTCCGACGGCGACGAAGGCCGTGCCCGGCTTCTCCATCCGCTTCGCCAGCCAGTCGGCCCAGGCCGCGTTGCGCCTGCTCATCAGCGCCGCCTTCAATTCGGGCGACATCTGGGTCTCGTCGTCGAAGGTGCGGGCAATGCCCTTGAGGTCTCCGCTCGCCCACGCCGCGAGCATCTCCGCGAATTGCGCGCGGGTCTCTGCGCTTTCCTCGACCACCGAGAGCAGAAGGGCCCGCTGGGCGCTCTCGGAAAGCGTGTCGAAATAGCCGAGCTGCTGCTCGACCGTCTCGAGCCCGGTCACGGTCTTGCCGCTTGCCTTGAACGGAGCGCCGATCTGGCTTTCGACTCCGAGCGAGGGATCGAGCCCGAGCCGCTTGAACGTGACTCCCAGCAGCGGAAGCGCCGCCGCCCAGGTCTCGAGCCGGTCGAACACCGCCTCGGGATAGCCGCTCTCGGCGATCATCGCCCTCAAGGCGGCGCGCTTGTCCTCGGGCACCCGCTGCGCGATCGGCGCAAGCCCCGGCGACATTCCGAGCTTGGCCATGGCCTGGGCCGAGGCCATCATATCGTCGATGTTGGCGACTTCGAGCACTAGCTCGTCCGCGCCCGCAAGCGCCGAATCCATGGCGGGCGTCCTCCAGCCCTGGCCCTTGGGCAGGAGGTGGATGGTCCCGAACAGATAGAGGGTCGTGTCCGAATCGGCGACCTTCCACATCGCCGGCTTGGCCGCCTTCGGCGCCGTCGCCGCCTCGCCGGCCGTGCCCGCGAACGGCAGCAGCCCCGCCAGTGCAAGCCGCAGCCAGTTCTTCCGCTTCGTCGCCGCCATCATCGTCTTCCTCATTGAATCGGTGTCAGGCACCATTTCGCTTCGATGTCCCGAGTTTCAACCGCTTGCCGCGAATTTACTGGAAGCGCTTCCAAAGGAACCCGGCGACTGCGACCACCCCTGCGACGACATAGAGCGCAAGCATGTCGGGCTTGGGGACCAGTCCGCCCCTCCACAACATGTGCCACACCGGCCAGCCGACCATGAACGCGTAGAAGCCCCAGAAGCCTCCGACCAGATTGGCCGCAACCTCGAGCTCGTCGATGCTCCGGAAATAGGCCCAGTTGCCGACTACCGTCAGGAGAAGGAGGGCGACGGCCAGTCCGATCGCCGCGGCCGGAGCGATCGGCCCGTAGGGCGTGCCGAGGATCCGGCCGGTGAGCCCGATCACCACCGCGGCGGCGAGCGCGAGGCCCATCAAGGTCCAGTAGCGCCGCCGCCGCCGGCCCTCCGCGACCGTCCCGAAATTCCCGCCTTCGCTCATCGCGCCGCCCCCTCGTCCTGAAACTCGTCCTGAAAGATGTCCTCGATCCGCATTTCGAACAATCGGGCGAGCTTGAACGCCAGGGGAAGCGAGGGATCGTATTTCCCGGTCTCGATGGCGTTCACCGCCTGGCGCGACACGCCGAGCCGGCCGCCAAGCTCCGCCTGGCTCCAGTCGCGCTCCGCTCTCAGCACCTTCAACCTGTTCCGCACCGGCCCTCGATTGCTGTCGACTTCCGGACCGACCTGACACGATCGACGTTATGTGTCAAGGTTACATGACACATAATCATGGTAAGCTGACACATACCCCCGGCGCACGCCTGGCCGGGGGGCTTCTTGACCGTTTCCGGGCGATGGGCCAAGGCGGTGCTCCTTTGTTGCAGGTGCGAAGCCCAAGTGGACAGGCCTCCGAGCTTCCAGTCGCTGATCCTCACCCTCCACGATTATTGGAGCCGTCAGGGCTGCCTCATCCTCCAGCCCTACGACGTCGAGATGGGCGCGGGCACCTTCCACCCCGCGACCGCGCTTCGAAGCCTCGGCCCCAACCCCTGGAAGGCCGCCTACGTCCAGCCCTGCCGCCGCCCGACCGACGGCCGCTACGGCGAGAATCCCAACCGCCTCCAGCATTATTACCAATATCAGGTGGTCCTGAAGCCGAGCCCGCCGAACCTGCAGGAACTCTATCTCGGCTCGCTGGCCGAGATCGGGATCGATTTCACGAAGCACGACATCCGCTTCGTCGAGGACGACTGGGAAAGCCCGACCCTGGGCGCCTGGGGCCTCGGCTGGGAAGTCTGGTGCGACGGGATGGAAGTCACCCAGTTCACCTATTTCCAGCAAGTCGGCGGCTATGACTGCAAGCCGGTCGCGGGCGAGCTCACTTACGGCCTGGAGCGGCTCGCAATGTACGTCCAGGGCGTCGACAACGTCTACGATCTAGCCTTCAACGACGAAGGCGTCTCCTATGGGGACGTCTTCTTGGAGAATGAGCGCCAGTTCAGCGCCTACAATTTCGAGATCGCCAACACCGAAACCCTGTTCCGCTGGTTCAAGGACGCCGCCGAGGAGAATGCCCGCTGCATCGAGGCGAAGCTCCCGCTGCCCGCCTACGACCAGGCGATCAAGGCCAGCCACATCTTCAACACCCTGCAGGCCAGGGGCGTCATCTCCGTCGCCGAACGCCAGGCCTATATCGGCCGGGTTAGGGACCTCGCCAAAGGCGCCTGCCAGTCCTGGATGGAAAAGAACGGGTGGGCGGCGTGATTTTTGTTTCACGCGAAGGCGCGAAGGCGCGAAGGAGCCCGTGCGGCGAAGCCGCATCATTTTTCCTCAGGGCTGCGGAGATTAGGGCGCTGCGCGCCGGTCCCCACCGGCCCCTTCGCGCCTTCGCGCCTTCGCGTGAACAAATAACGGCCTTCGAGCATCGTGCAGGAGCAAGAGGCTAGATGCCTGATTTCCTCCTCGAGCTTCTTTCCGAAGAGATACCCGCCCGAATGCAAGGCAAGGCGCAGCAGGACCTTGCACGCCTTTTTTCAGATCAACTCTCAAGTGCCGGGCTCTCCGCTGAGGCGGTCGAGACCTATGCCACGCCGCGCCGCCTCGTCCTGATCGCCCGCGGCCTTCCCTCCGAGACCGCCGCCGTTCGCGAGGAGACCAAGGGCCCCCGCTCATCCGCTCCGCCGCAGGCGCTCGAAGGCTTCCTCCGCAAAACGGGCCTGACCCGCGACCGGCTCGAGGAACGCGACGGAGTCTATTACGCCGTCGTCGAGAAGCCCGGCCGCGCCACCTCCACGGTCCTCGCAGAGGCGATCCCGGCAATCGTCCGGGCCTTTCCCTGGCCCAAGTCGATGCGCTGGGGCGAAGCCTCGTCCTCGACGGAAAGTCCCCGCTGGGTCAGGCCTTTGCAGGGCATCGTTGCGTTGCTCGGCGAAGAGATCGTCGATTTCGAGATTGCCGGCGTCCGAAGCGGCGCAGCCACGCTGGGCCACCGATTCCACCATTCCGGCCAGATCACCATCGGCGGCGCCCACGACTATCTCGAGAAGATGCGGGCCTGCCACGTCGTCGTCGACCCGGCCGAGCGGCGGCGGATCATCGCGGAGGGCGCGGCCGCCGCCGCCGCGGCCGCCGGCCTCGCTTTGGTCGAGGACGAGGGCCTGATCGCCGAGAATGCCGGCCTCACCGAATGGCCGGTGCCGCTGCTCGGGCGCTTCCACCCCGCCTTCCTCGAGGTCCCGCGCGAGGTGATCCAGCTCACCATGCGCACCAACCAGAAATATTTCGCCTGCACCGACGGCGAGGGGAGGCTCGCCCCCAATTTCGTCTGCACCGCCAACATCGACGCCCTCGACGGCGGCGCCTCGATCGTCGCCGGCAACGAGCGCGTTCTCTCGGCCCGGCTGTCGGACGCCAAGTTCTTCTGGGGGCAGGATTTGAAGGTCCCGCTCGAGGAGCAGGCGGCGAAGCTCGGCGACATCGTCTTCCACGAGAAGCTCGGCACCGTCGCCGACAAGGTCGAGCGGGTCGCCAAGCTGGCCCGCTGGCTGGTCGAAGAGGGCATCGTAACCCCCTCTCCCCGGCGGGGAGAGGGACAGGTTCGCGAAGCGAACCAGGGTGAGGGGGTTCGGAGTCCGAGTGAACGCTCAGCCGCCGAACCCCCTCACCCCGACCCTCTCCCCGCAGGGGAGAGGGAGAAGCTGGCCCACCTCGCCGAACGCGCCGCGCGCCTCTGCAAGGCCGACCTCGTCACCCAGATGGTCGGCGAATTCCCCGAGCTCCAGGGCCTCATCGGCGGCCACCT
>DASVSP010000130.1:0-41754 GCA_036388065.1 Allosphingosinicella sp. | reverse complement strand
CTTCCAGATCACGTCCATCCGCGACGTGACCCCGATCCCGCACAACGGCGTCCGCCCGTCCAAGCGCCGCCGGGTCTAAATATATCGTCACCCGGCCTCGCGCCGGGTGCCGGTTCAAAATGCCAAGGCCATCCATCGATGGCCTTGAGTTCTCAGAGGGAACACCATGGCCGTCAACGCTAAGAACTGGCAGGAAATGAAGAAACCCAACGCGCTCGAGAAGCGCGCCACCGGAGGCGATTCGCGCCGCCGGGCGACCTTCGTCGCCGAACCTCTGGAGCGCGGCTTCGGACTCACGCTCGGCAACTCGCTTCGCCGGGTGCTGCTGTCCTCGCTGCAGGGCGCGGCCGTCACCTCGATCCGGATCGAGGGCGTGCTCCACGAATTCTCGAGCCTGGCCGGGGTCCGCGAGGACATGACCGATCTCGTCCTCAACGTGAAGCAGATCGCGCTTCGGATGGAAGGCGACCAGCCCCGCCGCCTCGCGCTCTCGGCGACCGGCCCCGGCGAAGTCACCGCCGGCCAGATCGCCACCACCGGCGACATCGAGGTGATGAACGGCGACCTGGTGCTCTGCCACCTCGACGACGGAGCGACCTTGAACATGGAGCTGACCGCGGAAGCCGGCAAGGGCTACGTCCCAGCCGCCTCCAACCGCCCGGCCGACGCGCCCATCGGGATCATCCCGATCGACGCGCTCTACTCGCCCGTGCGCCAGGTCAGCTACAAGGTCGAGAACACCCGGGTCGGCCAGGAGCTCGACTACGACAAGCTCACCCTGACGGTCGAAACGGACGGCACCATCACCCCCGACGACGCCGTCGCCTACGCCGCCCGGATCCTGCAGGACCAGCTTCAGCTCTTCGTCCACTTCGACGACAGCATCGCGGCGCACGTTCCGAGCCACGGCCACGGAATGGGCCAGAGCGCGGCCGAGACCGAGCAGGACGCCAACCAGCTCAACCGCTACCTCCTCAAGAAGGTGGACGAGCTCGAGCTGTCGGTGCGCAGCGCCAACTGCCTGAAGAACGACAACATCATCTACATCGGCGACCTGGTGCAGAAGACCGAGGCGGAGATGCTTCGGACTCCGAACTTCGGGCGCAAGTCACTCAACGAGATCAAGGAAGTGCTGTCCAGCATGGGGCTGAGGCTTGGAATGGACATCCCTGGCTGGCCGCCGGAGAACATCGAGGAGATGGCCAAGAAGCTCGAGCAGGAATTGCTCGGCTAAAGCCGCTCGTCTCGAAGTGGTACTTCGAGCCGGTTCAGACACACGAAGGGCCGCCCCTTGGGGCGGCCCTTTTCGTTTCCAGAGTCGCAATAGCCAAAATTCAGCGTTAAGCGATATGCATGGCGCGAGGCGAGAAGCTGCTGGAGCGAATGCGTGACAATCCGCGAGACTGGCGGATCGAAGACGTCGCTACGGTCTGCGCCGCATTCAGGATCGCTTGCACGCCGCCCCGCAAGGGATCACATTACAAGGTAAAGCACGAAAGCCAGTCCGAGATGCTGACGGTGCCGGCGCACAGGCCGGTCAAGCCATGGTATATCGAGGCATTGGTGGAGTTCGTCGACGCTGTGAAGGAAACCCGCTCGTGAAGCCGCACGACTACGAGGTCGTCATCCGGCCGCTGACCGAGGACGAGGGCGGGGGCTTCGGGGCTACCGTCCCTGAGCTTCCAGGCTGCATGTCCGATGGGGAAACTCCCCAGGAGGCGCTGGAGAACGTCTATGACGCCATCGCCTGCTGGATAGAGGCTTGCAGGGAAATGGGGCGCCCGGTGCCGGAACCGAAGCGGGCCGCAGCTTGAGCCGGATTCTTCGATGAAGCTGCATTACTATCCGAAGACAGACAGCCTCTACATCGAGCTGAAGGCCGGTCCGGGCAGCGAAACTCGGGAGGTGGTGCCAGGGGTGAACGCCGATTTCGACGCTGATGGGACCATCGTGGGGCTCGATATCGAAGGAGCGAGCAGGCTCGATCTGGCGACGCTTGAGGCGCAGGGCGTTCCGATGACGACGCTGAAGGCGGCGGAATAGGCGGAGCCCGGCGAAATGGGGACAGTTTACAGCCGCCCGCCCCGGGCGACGGCTCGCTTGCTAGAAAATGTATACTGTCCCATGTTCCCGGACGATCGTCGGCTCGATATCGAAGGCGCGAGCAAGCTCGATCTTGGGACGCTGGAGACGAGGGGCGTACCTCTAACGGAGTTGAAGGCGGCGGAATAGCGGAGCCAGGGGCGTAGGACACTTCTAGCGCGCGAGCGACCGTGGCGCTTGCCGGAAAATGTATACTGCCTCAACATACTGACCGTATGTACTCTTTCGGCTCTTGTCCTGCTCTGCCAAAGAACAAATGCCAGATGACTCAGCTTGCCACCGCATCCCGGCCGGCGGGACCCGTTTCACTCGAAATCCGACCGGATCGGACATATTTTTTTTTCTATTTTTCCGTATCGAAACAGGCCGCTTGTCTGGCGCAGAAACCTACCTACCGAAAATGCGTTGACGCGGACGCAAAAGATTGTACGAAATTTCAACCCGTTTGAATCGCAGGTTATCGCATTATGCATTGACTTCCGGGCAACGGCGTCGGGCGAAAATGGACATCAAAGAATATCGCGAACATGTGAAGACGCTGGCGTCCCTTCGGACCGGCACCCCACCAATCTATAACGGGTCTCCAGAACACGCTGCGATCGTTGTCGAGCAAATGTTCGCATCAGCCCAATCTACAGTCAAAATTGTTACCGGCGACCTGAACGCGCGCGTGTATGGTACGCGAGGAGTCGTTCAACGTGCTCGCGAGTTTCTAGGGCATAGCGATCATTCGCTTGAGATTCTGGTTGAGCATCAGACGTTCAGCGACTCGCACCCCCTGCTTGAAGAGCTTGCAGGACAACGAAATTTTGTGATTTCACTCATCCCCCCGTCCGTTAGCGAGATTTTGGAATATCACTTCATGACGGCCGACAACGATTGTTTTCGGTTTGAAGCGGAGAAAAACAGCCATGCTGCCGTGGCGGCATTCGGTGACAAAGAGACAGCTGCTCACCTGAATGGTATTTTCGAAACTCTTAATGCTGCGTCTAGAACTATTGACATCCCACGGTCGCGGGCGGAATTAGCCGACTTATCCTGAGACATTGCGCGGTTAAAACAGATTACCGACCCCATCCTCCTCTCAAATATCGAGCCGGTGGCGGGGGCCGGGCTCGCAGTGAGTCTTGCCTACTTGGCGCTCGACCGATTTCGGTATCGGCGCGACGTCGAGGGGGAGGCTACCAAACTCCATTCGAAGTATGAAAATGACGCTCATCTTCAGGCCGAAAAAACTATCGAGGTCCTGAATGAATTGAGATGGCTTGGACGTAGGGACTGTAACGGCCACTCCCCGACCGGCTTTTTTGCAACAATCTATAGATTCGTGTTTCGTCCCCATGCCGACGTGTTCCTCGTCATGGCCCTCGCCACGATAGCCGCTTTGGCGCTGGCAGCGGGGGTAGCCCTCAGCATAGGTCGCTGGACATGGCTCTCCGTGCTGCAAGAGCCTTTCTGGATTGGGATGCTTTTTTATGGCTGCATCCTGGCCCTTGTTCTTCCAGCTCTGTCCGTCTTGATGGGGCGCCGCTGTAAAAATTGGGGGATTTGGCGCGCCCGCAGTTGTGACGAGCAAGTTGCAACAATAATTCAGACTGCCGCACGTCATGCACCCGTCCCTCCCCTACCTACCGCTGCCGATGGGGTTAGCGTTGCCGCTGGCGCTAGAGTTGAGTTCAGCCCAGATGAATTGCGCGCGCAAACTATTGCTCGTGCTGCCGCAAGAAGGAGGGCCCGGCTGCGGGAGGAGGAGCGGGGCATTCCCGAGGACTAAGGCCGAAAAGGAGCGGCGGCCGATGCGGCGGCCACATCAGCTGGGGCAACGCTACGCACGGATAGTAATGTCAGTTGGCGTTCGCCATTTGCTCGACGACACTAGCCGAGATCCAGTGCAGCCTGGACCACCTTCCTAAGCCAGAAGGCGCTCGAGTTCGTTATCGCGGGTATCGAGCACGCCACGCCTCCTCACCGCATCTGCTCCTCGACCGCTCTCCAAACGGCCGGTACCGCCATGATCACCGCGTGGTTCGTTCGGGGGACCACCTCATGCGCGGCGGCCCTGCCGGCTGGCAGGTCGGAGGGCCGGGAAACGGGATCGCGCTCGGCGAAATAGAAATGGTCGGTCGCGCGTAGCGGGACTCGCTCGACGAGCGCGGCCAGCTCGACCTTGAAGCGCTCGCGGCCGGCCGCGCCGCCGAGCATGGCGCGCTCGTAGCTCAACTGAGTGTCCGGGGAGACGCTGTCGAACTTGCCTCGGTTCGAATGTTCCTCCGGTTCGACAAGTCTGAGGAGGGGCGCGAAGAGGAAGGCGGCGGAAAAGCGCGCACGGTGCCGGTCCAGGGCCACGAGGGCCGGGACGCCGCCAAAGCTCGTCCCGACGATGAAAACTCGGCGGTAGCCCTTGCGATCCAGCCAGCTGATGATCGAGTCCACGTCTTGCTCCAGAGCGCCGAGGCCTCGCTCGCCGAGGCGGCGGGTCAGGGCGGCGCCGCCGCCGACGCTTCCCGAATATTCGATCGCAAGGATGTCGCGGGCGGGGCTCAAAAGGGACCCGAATTGCAACAGCTGGAAATCGGAGTCCGCGCCCGAGCCTCCCGGCCCGCCGTGAAAATAGAGAATCGCGTCGCGCGGTGGGCCGTCGGCCATGCGATGGAGCGCCACGAGGGGACCACCCGCTTCGTTCGTCTCGCGACCGCGTGCGTCGAGGGCGAAGGTCCTGAAGAGGGGACGGTAGGCCGTATCGGCACTGACCAAGGGATTGGGTGCTCTCCGCAGTTGGAAATCCGCGGCGGCGACATCGGTGCAGATAGGCTGCTCGGAAATGCCGGCCGGACTGATCCGGACGATTGCCCGGTTGCCCCGGCCCGAAAGCGTCAGCGCCACCAGGGTCTGTCCGCTCAGGCTTGCGTCGAGGACGATCTGGCTCTCGCCATGAATTTTGCGAAACTGCGCCAGAGAGCGGGAAAGGCGGCTCTCATCTATGAGCAGGATGCCGCCGGGGCCGAACTTGCCGGCAATCTTTCCGGTCGACTGGTCCACGAGCGGAAGCTGGTAGGGTAGGTAGCGCAGGCGCCCATTTGAGGGTGCGCCGAGATAGGCGATTCCGTTTGGGTAGAACCGGGAATCGGGAAACAGCGTCAGCGACCGCGTGTCCTCCGCATTGACCCCCGCCGCCTCCGTCGAAGTCTCGCCGATCCTGACCAGCTCCAAGTCGGACCGGCGGGCACCGACCATGTCCAGCTTCGAGCTCAGCGTCGCGTGGCCCCGGATCAGGGTTTCTCCATCGACTTGCCTGGCACGCGCCGCCGCGGAGGGCTCCGACAAGGCCTCGACGGTGCCATGGCCCACCGAGTCTAGAGAGATTGCGCGCCACGCCGGGTCGAGCGTCGCCACTTCGCGGACCGGCCCGCCTCCTGCATCGATCGACAGGATGCGCGACTCAGGTCCTCGAGTCCGGATGAAGAGAACTCCGTCTCGGCCCGCCCATCGGACCGGGTAGAACGGGTGCCCCCCGCCGCCGTAGAGATACAGGCGGTCGTCGCCCTTGCGCGCAGGGTCGTGCGTGCGTCCGATGATGAGCTGGCCGGGCGCTCGAATCGAGGATCCCAGAATCTGACGGTCGTCGCCCCACCAGATTGCGACTTCCCCGTCCGGCCCGGCGAGGACCCGGTCATGCGCGCAAGCGTAAAGTCCCTTATACTCAATTGCGTAGATCGGGTCCGACCGAGGCGCTGCGGTCGCGAACCCGACCGTCATCAGCAACAGTGCCGAAAGGATCGAGCTGCGCGTTCTGCCAATCATATCACGAACATGTGATGCGTGGCGCTCACGGCACCGCGCAAAACCCATCTGATGATATTTAGCATGTCGCCTTAAAGGGGCAGCCAATTGCCGTTTCCGCAATAATAGCGCGCCCCCGAATTGTCGATCTGTATGAGGTAATCATACCATCCATCGTGATCGTAATCGGCAAAGGTGTAGCCGCCCACGGTATTTGCCGCCCAGTCGTTCTTATATGTGACTACGCTCTGCTCGAAGAAGCTCTGGATATCGCGCTCAAGTGCGGAGACCCCGCCGCCGCCGCCACCGCTCGGCGAATTACCTTCGAAATTCCGAGGCTCTCGATGTCGACGTCCGAAGGCAGGATCGGGCTATTCTCAACTGAATTCTCAGGCATTGGTCATCTCCCTCTTGGCGCCCTCGATTCGATCGGTTTTCGTGGCACTATGCGTGGCTGGGGACGTCGGAGCGCCTACCTTCGCCTCCAGTCGCGGAATCAAAAGTCAGCGCATCAACAAATTTTTGTAAAGGGCCAAATAATCCAGAACGGAGCAATTTAAGTAGGTTATGCGAATTCACCATTAGTTGCAGGATATCTAATAAAAAATCCGATAGAGGCGCGTTCGAGGCCGACGAATTGAGCGGGTCTGGATGTAGCGCAATGGCAACTGCTCGATCATTGGCCGACAGCACTATGTCCGAACGGAGATGTGGCGCTCACCTTCAGACGATGCTGTCGGAACGATTCTAGGGTGCCCTCGCTGCGCGCGCTTCGAGCGTTCGCTTCGGCCTTCGCGCTCTTCGCGGCTTCGCGTGAGATCGAACCTCCTTTTTATCCACGCGAAGCCGCGCAGGGCGTGGCCGCTTCGGCTCGCTCTCAAAGCAAGGTCGGCTTGTCTGATCGGCCATTGCGAGGAGCGAAGCGACGAAGCAATCCACTCCGATCCGGCCCGGCTGGATCGCTTCGCTGCCGCGCGAGGGGCAGTTCACCTGGGGGGCGCCGCAGGCGGTCTCGAAGGGCTCGCAATGACGAAAAGGAGGAGCGCCGTTCGCTGCCCCCAACATATACTCATTCCGTATCCCGCCGTCGCCCGGCTTCCCCGCCGCCGTTCCCGCCTCTATTATCGCGCGATGCCGCTCTCCTTCCTGCCCGGCTTCGCCGCCTTTGCCGCCCTTTGCGCCCTTGCCGTGCCCCCCACCGTCGACGTCCGGGTGCCCGACAGCGCGGCCGCGCGCCCGGCTCCGGCGCCGGAACGGGGCCTCGAGCCCGAGCGGCCGCCCGCCCTCGTTCCGGCGCGGTCGAAGTTTCCGAACCTGTTCGCGGAACTCGACTATCCGCCCGCCGCGATCCGCGCCGGTGAGGAAGGGACGGTGGAGTTCGGGCTTCGGATCGGGCCGAACGGGCGGGTTGAAAGGTGCGACGTCCTCGTCTCGAGCGGGTCGGCGATCCTCGATTCGGAGACCTGCCGGATGATCCGGATGCGCGCCCGATTCGTCCCCGCGCTCGACTCCGAGGGGCGGACGACCTGGGACAGCCTGCGCGGCCGTACGGTCTGGCGGCTTCCGCGATAGCGCAGCCTCCCGGCCGGGGCCGTCCATTGCTCCGCGCCCCCCCCTGAATCGCTTCGTCCTTGATCCCCGCGCGGACGAATTCAGACGACCATGCGCTTGAGCCGGACGCTTCGCGAATCGGCCGCCCGATCCGGCGGTCGGCGACCGTTTTCGAGCGTCTTCCCGGCAAGTCCGAAAAGTAGGAATCGGCGTTCGGCGCGGATTTTCGCCGGGTCGAGGGGGTGGAAAATAGGTTTTTAGCACGGGAACAAAAGTGGTACAAGAGTCCTTCGACAGGCTCGGGATGAGCGGAGGGGGATCCCGGCTTTCGCCGGGATGACGGGCAGGGCCTGTCCTTCGACAGGCGCGGGATGAGCGGGAGCGGGAGGCGGTGATGGCGCACAGGAAGGAAGTGGCCGGGAAGTGGCGGAAGCGGTTTTTGAGCGCGATGGCCCGGACCGCGAATGCGGGACTGTCGGCGCGGATGGCGGGGGTGGACAAGACGACGGCCTTCGCGCTTCGGAAGCGCGATCCGGGGTTCGCGGCGGCTTGGGTCCGGGCTCGGGACTGGGGGAGGGCCCGGGCGAAGGCGGCGGGGCGGCCGGTGTTTCCCGGAGGCCGGCCGCGGGCGGCGGGGCCGGCGGAAGGGCTCGACCCGCGGCCGCTCAAGGTGCGGCGGTGCAGGCACGGGGGGACCGAGACGGTGCGCTGCGGAGAGGGGCGGCAGTCGCCCGAGAGCGATCATGTGTTCCTCTCGAACCTGGCGGCGGGCCATGGGGTGCGGCGCTCGGCGGCGATGGCGGGCTTCTCGACCAACGCGCTCTACGCCCGGCGGATGATCGACCCGGACTTCGCCGCGCGATGGACGGCCGCCCGCGACCAGCTGGTCGCCCGAAACGACATGCTTCTCCTCGACTCGATTCCGCGGATCCTCGATCCGGACGTCACCGAGGCGGCGGAGCATCTCGCCGCGCCCACCATCGCGGAGGCGATCCGGATCCAGACCCTCTACCGGAGCCGCGAGGACGGCGGTGGCCTGCAGAGGCCGTCGCGCGGGTTCGAATATTACCGGTCGAGCATCGCCAGGAAGATCGAGGCGATCACCGGCGCGCGCGACTCCGAGCGCCTCGCGTCGGGATGGAGCCGGGACGAGGAGGGCAACTGGATTCCGCCGGGCTGGGTGAGGAAGGACGAAGCCGCCTGAGGCGCCGCGAGCGCCGGCCGGCCGGCCGAACCGCCGCCGCCCCTCGCTATCCGCCCCCACGCACCCCATATAGGCCCCATCACCCGCGCCCTTTCCCGCAAGCGCCCGGTGCTGGGAGCCTCCGGGCTCTCGCTTGCCGGAACGAGGTGACGATCATGGAAAGCGCGAACGCAAGCCCGGGAGGCTCTCGATGAGCCTCCATTCGCTGCTCGGGCGCCACGTCGCCGATACGAAGACCAGCCACTGGGAGAAAGGCAGCTTCGTCAGCCGCTGCACGGTGTGCGCACTTCCGATGGTCAAGCTTCCGGGCCTCGCCTGGCAGCTTCGGCCGGCGGCGCGCTGACCATGGAAAAGGCGATTCCAGGCGGCCTCAGGGCCTTGAGCTACACGCTCGCAACGCTTCTCGTCGCTCTTCCGGCGATGATCCTGGCCTATCTCTGGGCGACCGGCGGCTGATCCTCGCCATTTGCCGGATGCATAATTATGCATCGGGCCGGGCCTAGCCTTCCCCGCCTGCGGTAGTCCCGGGCGGGTTCGACCGGCCTTCGGGGCCGCCGGCGCGGGCTTGCCTTCGCGCCGCCGGGGGAACTCGCCGGAGGCTCATTTTGTGCGCCATCGAGTCCCGGCCCCGGCCCTGGACGGTACGCGCCCGGAAATGGCGGACCCGGGGCGGGAATTCGCGGCTCGGGCGGCGGTCTTCCGCGGGCTCGCGGCCGAGCCGGGGAGCGAGGAGCGCCGCCTCGCCCCGCTTGCGATCGCCGAGGCGTATGGAGCGCAATCGCAGCGCCTCGAAGCGCTCCCGACCCGCTCTAGGCGGCCTTCAGGACCCCGTCGCGAAGCGCGTCGTTGGCGAACCGGGTGACCGCCTCGAGCTGCCGGTTGAGGAATTCGAGAGTGGCCGGATCCTGCTGGCGGTGGGGCGGGAAGCCGATCTCCCCGGCCGGCGAGCGACCGAGAAAGCCGCGCTCGATGAGTGAGCTGACCTTGCGCCGGGTGGTCTCGCGGTTGAGCCCGGTCGCCGACGCGATCGAGCTGATGTTGCAGCCGGCGGCGTAGCCGGGCGGAAGCGGGGTCTTGACGTTGCACAGGGCCGGGGGAAGGTCTGCCCGAGTCAGCCGCTCGCCGGTGATCGCGACGACCGCGAGGAGGATCATCGCCGATTCATTGTCGCCGACCCCGGCGCGCCAATTCTCCATCGCCCGCGAAGTGAGGAGGGCGAGACGGATTGCGGTGAGGCGGCTCATCGCCGCCGACGCCTGCCTGTCGATGGTGAGTTGCATGTCGGCCCGGGTCAGATGGCGCGGCGGCGGCCCTCATTCAATGGCGAGCGCACAAATTGAGCGTCAGGCGGCGAGCGCCGGGCCAGGCCCGCCCTCGTGAACGGCCCAGCCGAGCTCGGCCCCCCAGGCCCGGGCTTCCTCGGCGGCCTCGAGGGCGTCGCCCTTCGGCCCCGGAGCGGTCCACCCGCAGCGCGGACACTCCTCATCGCTCCGAACTGCGGGATGAATCCCCCAAGGACGATCGGCGGAACAGAGGGTCATGCATAATTTCTTTCGGGCTACTCAGGGAGACTGTATAATTATGCAATCCTGTGCATACAATGAACAAAACTCAGCTCGGCGTTGATGGCCGGGCCGCGACTGCCTAGGAGCGGGCGAACGAAGACCGCAGGAGCGCAAGACATGAAACTTGGACCAGATATCGCCGCAATCGTCACCGGCGCGGCCTCGGGCCTCGGCGAGGCGACCGCCCGGGCGCTCGCGGAGCGCGGGGTCAAGGTGGCGGTGTTCGACCGCGATTCGGAGAAAGGGGAGGCGGTCGCCGCCTCGATCGGCGGAGTGTTCGCCCAGGTCGACGTCACCTCCGACGAGGCGGTCGCCGCCGGCTTCGCCAAGGCTCGGGCGGCGCACGGGCAGGAGCGGATCTGCATCAATTGCGCCGGAGTCGCCAACGCCGCCAAGACGGTCGGGCGCGACAAGGCGACCGGAGAGGCGAGGGGCTATCCGATCCAGCAATTCGAGCTTGCCATCCAGATCAACCTCATCGGCACCTTCCGGGTGCTCTCCCAGTCGGCGCTCGGGATGGTCTCGCTCGATCCGCTCGAGGACGGCGAGCGCGGCCTCATCGTCAACACCGCCTCGGTGGCGGCGCAGGACGGCCAGATCGGCCAGGCCGCCTACAGCGCTTCCAAGGCCGGAGTGCTCGGAATGGCCCTGCCCATCGCCCGCGACCTGATGAACGAGGGGATAAGGGTCAACACCATCCTTCCGGGCGTGTTCGAGACACCGATGGTGGCGATGATGCCCCAGAACGTGAAGGATGCGCTTGCGGCCCAGGTCCCGTTCCCCAAGCGCCTCGGCCGGGCGGAGGAATATGCCCGGCTGGCGGTGTTCATGGCGGAGAACAATTACCTGAACGGCGAATATGTCCGGCTCGACGGAGCGATCAGGATGGCTCCGAGATAGGGGCGGTTGCTTTCCATCGTTTCGGCGGAGGCGGGATTTTTGCATAACCCCTGCAAAGGGCGCTGAGGTGAAGCCCGTCCCCTTCGCTGGCTAGGCGGTATCGACATTCACGGAGCGGCATCGGTGCTCTTCCCTCTCCCCGGCGGGGAGAGGGTAGGGAGAGGGGGCTCGGCGTCGGGAAATAATCCGCGGACCCGGAACCCCCCTCACCCCGGCCCTCTCCCCGCCGGGGAGAGGGAGATCGAGCGCGCGCTGAATGTCGATACCCCTCTGGCACCAAGCGACTTATGCAAAGGTCCCGCGAAGGCCGGGATCCATGAATGCGGGCTCCGGAAGATTTTCCTAAGGCGTCCGCGTTCATGGATGCCGGATCAAGTCCGGCATGACGAACACTCAACCCTCGCCGGTCTCCTCGTCGAGCCCGAAGAAGGGCGCGGTCGCGGCCAGGGCCGAGCGGTAGACCTGGCCGGCGGCGGCGCCGGCGAGAAGGAACGCGATCGGAAGGGCCCGTTCAGGAAGGCCGAACAGCTCGAACAGCGAGGGCGCCGGCTCGCCCGCCGGGGAGATACGGAAGTAGCAGGCCAGGGCGACCGCGGCTCCCGCGGCCGACCAGGCCGGGCGGCCCCGGGCCCAGGCCCGATCCCGCCCCAGCCACGCGAGAAGGGCGCCTGAAGCAAAGGCCGGAAGCCACCCGGCCGAGAGTGCAGGCCCGATCGCCAGGCCGCCCGCGACGACCGCAACCGCCAAGGCGGGGATCGAGTCGAGGGCGACCTCGAATGGACCTCCGGCCAGTCCCGCCTCGATCCGCGCCGCGAGCCTGCCCATCGTCAGGAGCACGGCCAGGATGACGGCTCCACCGGCGCAGGCAATCAGCGCGGCCAGCGCCAGGTGCGCGGCCCGGCGAAGGCCGTCCAGGGCCGTCACTGCCGCCACTCCGGCGCGTCGGTCAACCGCATGACGGAGCGGAAGGCGAGCGCTCCGCCGGCGCCGGCGGCGAGGCAGCCGCCGAGCAGCATCACCTCGAAGGCCCCGGCGCCGCGGCCGGCGAACGGCCCCGCCACCGATTGGAAGAGCGCCCACAGGGCGGCCCCCACCGAGGCGCCGGCGGCTGCCCAGGCGGGCGCGAGTCGGGCGGCGCGGAAGCGCATTCCGAGCGCCCACATCGAGGCGCCCGCGAAGAAAGCGGGAAGCGTGGCGAAGATCAGCCCGCCGACGATCCCGATCGAAACGAAGAAGAGCAGGCTCCAGACGGCGGACCAGCTCGCGGAATCTCCGGTCAGGAGCCCGGCAAGAGCGACGAGCACAGGCAGTAGAAGGCCTGCCGCGGCGGCCGAGACCATGGCCGCGAAGGCCAGCCGAAACATCATCCCGCCCGTCGCCATCGATCTTCTCCTTCCAGGCCGGCGCCGTCATGCCCGGCCGGGGCCGGCCGAGTCTCCGGGCCGGCGGAGGAGCTTGAGTGGAGAAAGGGTGCAGGAGCAGGCCGCAATCGCTTCCTCTCCCGCTTTCGCGGGAGAGGAGGGGCCCGCCGCCAAGCGGTGGGAGGTGAGGGTCTGTACTTCGGACCCCGAAAAGACCTCACCTCCCAAGCCTTCGGCTTGGGCCCCTCCTCTCCCGTGAAGAACGGGAGAGGAATTGAGGGGATCTCCACCGACTTTTGACGGCATGCCCACGCCCCTCCGCAGCCCGGCCGGCCTATTGCGGCGCAATGAAGGTGAAGTTCATCCTGCCGGCCCTGACCGAAGCGAAGAGCCCGTTCTGGCGGCCGATCAAATATTCGCTGTTCCCGCCGCTCGGGCTCGCCACGCTCGCGGCGTTTCTCGGGCCCGACGACGAAGCGGAGCTGGTCGACGACCATGTCGAGACGCTGAGGACCGACGACGAGCCCGATCTGGTGGTCATCCAGGTCTATATCACCAACGCCTATCGCGCCTACGCGCTCGCCGACCATTATCGGTCCAGGGGCTGCTTCGTCGCCCTGGGGGGATTGCACGTCACCTCGCTGCCCGACGAAGCGGCGCGCCATGCCGACTGCGTGTTCGTCGGGCCGGGCGAACAGACCTTCCCCGCCTTCCTCGCCGACCTGCGCTCCGGAGCGCCCAAGCCGATCTACGTCTCGGCGGGCGGGCGCACTCTCGACCATCTGCCGCCGATCCGCCGCGATCTCATCCGCCGAGAGCTTTATCTCGTCCCCAATTCGATCGTCGTGACCCGCGGCTGCCCGCAGCATTGCGATTTCTGCTACAAGGACGCCTTCTTCGCCGGCGGCCGAAGCTTCTACACCCAGCGAATCGACAAGGCCCTTACGGAGATCGAGCGGCTGCCGGGCCGCCATCTCTATTTCCTCGACGACCATCTGCTCGGCGACCAGCGCTTCGCGAAGGGGCTGTTCGAAGGGATGCGGGGGATGGGCCGGCTGTTCCAGGGCGCCGCGACGGTGGATTCGGTGCTTCGCGGCGACCTCATCGAGCGTGCGGCGGAGGCGGGGCTGAGGAGCCTTTTCGTCGGCTTCGAGACCTTCGACCCGGAAAATCTGCGATCGAGCAACAAGAAGCAGAATCTGGCCCGCGACTATTCGGCGGTGTGCCGCCGGCTCAGCGGCCTCGGAATCATGATCAACGGCAGCTTCGTCTTCGGAATGGACGAGGACGGCCCCGACGTTTTCGATCGGACCGTCGGCTGGGCGGTGGCGAACGGAGTGACCACCGCGACCTTCCACATCCAGACCCCTTATCCGGGCACCCGTCTCCACCGGGCGCTGAAGGCCGCCGGGCGAATCACCAGCGAGGACTGGGACCGCTACGACACCCGGCACGCCGTCTATCGCCCGGCCGGGCTGACCGCGCCCGAGCTCGAGGCCGGCTACCATCGCGCCTATCGGGACTTTTACGGCTGGCGGAACATCGCCCGCGGCGCGTCCGCGCACGCCAGCGCCAAGCACCGGGCCAAGCATTTCTTCTACTCGGCGGGGTGGAAGAAATTCGAGCCGCTCTGGGATCTGGTCATCAAGGCGCGCCGGCTGGCGGTCATGACTCCGTTGCTCGAGGGGGTTTTGTCGAAGGTGAGCGGGGCGAGACGAAACGCCTCTCACCCGTCAGCCCGACTTGATCGGCATCCGTGAATGGGGCGTAGCTCCTCCGGTTAGACGCATGGTCGCAGTCAATTCGTCACCCCGGCGATAGCCGGGGCCCCGGCGAGACCCGCCGAGACTTTGCGGCATGAGGTCCCGGCTTTCGCCGGGATGACGGAGAGGGCCGGCGCCGGGCACGGGCCACCCTCGCAAAACTACGTGGAAGGCGTCGAGGTAAGGAATCGTTTACCTTTGCCGGCGGACATTCCGGCTCCGCACCGAATGGGAAAGGAACCGGGATGCGAGTCTCCGCGACGCTCGAGAGGTCCGCCGCCCAGGACCGGCGGCGCTTCATGCGCCATCCGGTCGTGGTCGGCGCCGGACTCGCTTCGGCCAACGACCGCCCCGGCGCCCCGGTAATCGTCGTCGATCTTTCGACCCACGGCTGCGGGCTCGAAGTGGCCGGTCATTGCGAAGTCGGAGCCCGGGTCTGGCTCAAGCTCCCGGGCCTCGAAAGCTGGCCCGCCAGGATCGCCTGGGCGCAGGACGAGCGGGCCGGTCTGAGCTTCGACCGGCCGCTGCACCAGGGGGTGGTGGAGCGGTTTGCCTAACCCTAATCCTCCCCGACATTTGTCGGGGAGGGGGACCGCGCGAAGCGCGGTGGAGGGGTTCTTCTTAAGTCCGAAAGAGCCCCTCCACCATGCTTCGCATGGTCCCCCTCCCCTGCAAATGCAGGGGAGGATTTGCTCAAGCCGCCGTCCAGCCTCCGTCCATGCTGAGGTTGGCGCCGGTGATCGCGGCCGCTTCGTCGCGGCACAGGAAGAGGGCGAGGGCTGCGACCTGGTCGACGGTGACGAACTTCTTGGTGGGTTGAGCGGCGAGGAGGACGTCGTTCATGACCTGCTCCCGGGTGAGGCCTCGGGCCTTCATCGTGTCGGGGATCTGGTTCTCGACGAGCGGGGTCCAGACGTAGCCGGGGCTGATGCAGTTGACGGTGATTCCGGCCGTCGCGGTCTCGAGGGCGACGGCCTTGGTGAGGCCGGCGACGGCGTGCTTGGAAGCGACGTAGGGGGCCTTGTTCGGGCTTGCGACGAGGCTGTGGGCGGACGCGGTGTTGATCACCCGGCCCCAGCCCCTCGATTTCATTCCGGGCAGGGCGAGGCGGATGGTGTGGAAGGCGGCGCTGAGGTTGAGGGCGATCAGCAGATCCCATTTGGCGACCGGGAATTCGTCGATGGGAGCGACGTGCTGCATCCCGGCATTGTTGACGAGGATGTCGATGTCGCCCGCCTTCGCCATCATCGCCTCGATCGCCTGCGGATCGGTCAGGTCGGCGTCGCTGTAGGCGGCGCCGAGCTCGTCCTCGAGCTTCTCGATCTCGGCGGGGTCGCCGAAGCCGTTGAGGGTGACCTTGGCGCCTTCGGCGGCGAGGGCCCGGGCGACGGCGAGGCCGATCCCGGAGGTCGAGCCGGTGACGAGGGCGGTCTTGCCTTTGAGGTGCATCGGTTACTCCCGAGGTAGGTAACGTCATTGCGAGGAGCGCAGCGACGAAGCAATCCAGTTTCGGCATCCGGCACGCGCGCAGCCCTGGATTGCTTCGCTACGCTCGCAAAGACGGGCCTCTCCTGGCTCGGCGCGTCTTTTGCAACCATAACGGGTACGCAAACATTGTCCCGGCAATCGGAGGGAGAGCGGCAATGCGTCTTGGCGGCTATCGGACGAGCGACAACGTTCGCGACCAGGGACAGGGCGGCGGCGGCGGCTTCGGATTCGGCGGCGGCGGCGGCGGCGGTGGGGGCGGATGCCTCTTCGCGCTCCTGCCGATGGTGCTCAGCCGTTTCGGGATCGGCGGAGTGCTCATCCTCCTGCTCGGCTATTGCGCGCTGAGCTACATGGGCGGCGGGGCCGGCGGCCTCGGGCTCGGAGGCCCGGGAACGACGGTGGCTCCGCAGCAGCAGGGCTCGGGCGCGACGAACGATTCGAAGCAGGCCTGCTCCACCGAGCCCGCCAAGCGCTTCTCGTGCCAGGTCCTCGCCAACACCGAGGACACGTGGAAGCAGATCTTCGAGGCGAAGGGGCAAAGCTATCAGCCCGCGGGATTCTGGTTCTACGGCGGGTCCGGCAGGTCCGGCTGCGGCGCCGCCCAGTCGGCAATGGGCCCCTTCTACTGCCCGACCGACAAGAGCATCTATCTCGACACGAGCTTCTTCGACGAACTCCAGACCAAGTTCGGAGCCGCCGGAGATTTCGCCCAGGCCTACGTCATCGCTCACGAGGTCGGCCACCACATCCAGAACCTGACCGGGGTGCTCGACCAGGCGTCGACCCAGCAGCGGCGCGTATCGAGCCGGGAAGGCAATGCCATCCAGGTGAAGGTCGAGCTTCAGGCCGATTGCTATGCCGGAGTCTGGGCGGCTCATGCCAAGGACGAGCAGGGCCGCGCGGCGATGGAGCCCGGCGACGTCGAGGAAGGGCTCCGAGCCGCGCAGGCGATCGGCGACGACACGCTCCAGCGCCAGAGCCAGGGGCGGGTCGTTCCGGAGGCCTTCACCCACGGAAGCTCCGCCCAGCGCCAGCAATGGCTCCGGCGCGGCCTCGAGAGCGGCGATCCGGCGGCCTGCGATACGTTCGGCGGGGCGGTTTAGTGGGAGAAAATCCTCCCCTGCTTTTGCCTCCCCGCGAAATCGCGGGGAGGATTTTTATGTCCCCAAGAACCCCCTGATCCACTCGCCGACCAGCCCCCGGTCGTCCGGCCGCTCGAGCGAGGCGATGGCCGCGTCCGGGTCCGGCACCCGCCCTCGGCGGTGCTCGATTAGGGCCTGGGCATATTCGGGCTCGAACTCCGGGTGGAACTGCATCGAGATCGCGGAAGCACCCTCATATTCGAGCATTCCGAACGGGGTGAAAGCATTGCCGGCGAGCACCCGAACTCCGGGCGGGGGCACGACCACCTGGTCCTGGTGGGAGACCGGAACGGCGATCCGGCCCGGAGGAGCGCCGCCCATCCAGGACGCCCCGTCCCACAATTCGTAATCCTGCAGGCCGATCCCCCAGCCGCGCTCCGATTTCTCGACCCGGCCGCCGAGCGCTTCCGCCATCGCCTGGTGGCCGAAGCAGATCCCGACCAGCTTCGTCCGGCCCTTCGACTCGCGAAGGAAGGAGAGCAAGGGCGCGATCCAGGGCAGGGGCTCGTAGACTCCGGCCGCGGAGCCGGTGACGAGGAAGGCGGGATGGGCGTCCGGCGCCGGAAGCGGGGCTCCACCCCGCACGTCGTAGCCGCGCAGCCTGAAGCCCGGCCCGAGCAGCCGTGCGAACATGTCGTCATAGGACCCGAAGCGCGGGACGAGGTCCGGCGGGGGTGCGCCGGTGCGCAATATTCCGATTTCCATCGCGCGCCCTTAGCGCAGCCAGCCCCGCTTCGTCGCCACCGCCGAGAGCCACAGCAGCAAAGCCACCACCAGGAAGATGAAGGCCGGGAAGGCGAGGGCCGAGGGCCCCATCGCGGCGAGGATCCGCGAGCCGAGGAAGCTCCAGCCGAACTGGACGACGACCCCCGCCAGAGAAGCGGCGAAGGCCAGTCGGGCCCAGCGCCGGCGCAGGAGCAGTCCGATCGCTCCAAGCAGCCCCGCCCAGACCGCGATCGCATAGGCGCCCACCGCCCAGGCCGGCATCGCCCTCCAGACTTCCTGCTGGACCTCTGGAAGCCTGGCCATCTCGGCCGGGTCCATTCCCACCTGGGTCAAATACATGAAGCAGCCGAAGCCGTTCCAGACGAGCGCCGCGAGCGCCGCCGCCCAGTACCAGCCGGGCACCCGGCCATTTTCGTAACGAGTCGCCATGCCCGCCTCCCCCCTGGTTGCGGGAGCGAAGCTGACTCGGGGCGGGGGTAAAGGCAAGAGCCTTATCCTCCCCGTGCGCAGCATGGGGAGGGGGACCATGGGGAGCATGGTGGAGGGTTAAGTGCGCCGAGGCGGGGCGGATCTCGCGAGAGACCGAAGGGGCCGGCGCCGGCTACCCCTCCACCGCCCTCCGGGTGGTCCCCCTCCCGATCTTCGATGGGGAGGATAAAGGCTTACCGGTCGCCTTTGTCGCCCTGGCCGGACTTGACCTTGGTGTCGGAATGCTGGCGCCGGTCGGCGGCGAGGCTGGCTCCGACGTCGACGACGTCCTTGAACTTGCCTTCGGAATCGCGGCGCACGAAGCGCTTGTCGTTTCCGGTGTCGATCAGCTCGCGCTTGCGTTCGGCCATGGAAATTCTCCCGAGTTGTTACGTCGGGGGAAGAATCCCTGGGAGTCGGGGTGGTTCCGTTCCGTGGCCGTCATTGCGAGGTGCCCTTCGACTCCGCCTCGCGGCGGCAGCCCCGGAGGCCGCACTGGATTGCTTCGCTTCGCTCGCAATGACGAACCGGGTGCCGCTACGCCGCTTCGGCTTCGTATTCGTCGCTCATCACCGGGCCGGAATCCTGCCCCTTGGCGGAGACGTCGCGGTCGACCAGCTCGATGATCGCCATCGAAGCGGCGTCGGAGGCGCGGATTCCGGCCTTGATGACCCGGCAATAACCGCCCTCGCGGGCCGCGTAGCGTGGAGCGAGCACGTCGAACAGCTTCACGAGCTGCTTGTCGTCGAGGAGCCGGGCATGAGCGAGCCGGCGGTTTGAGAGGCCGCCCTTCTTGGCGAGCGTGATCAGCTTCTCCGTATAGGGGCGAAGCTCCTTGGCCTTGGCGACGGTGGTGGTGATCTGCTCGTGCTTGATGAGAGCGGCGGCCATGTTCCGGAACAGGGCGGCGCGATGGCTCGAGGTGCGCTGAAGCTTGCGGCCGGCATTGCGGTGACGCATGGTCTTTTCCTTCGTTCGTCCGGAAACCGTGCGAGGTATTTCCGGCCGGGCGGTCGAAAGGGGAGACCGCCCAAATCCCAAAATGCGACGGCGGGGCCCGAAGAGCCCCGCCTGCGGGGGTTCCTCAAGCCGAGACGAGGCGTAAAGTCAAGGCTGAAGGGGCGTCCGGACCGATTCGGAGCGCCGCTTGTTGACGTCATGGCGCCGCGGCGCCCCGGTCGCGGGAGCCTTCGGACTTGGAGGCGAGGATGCGCATCATCTATTGGCTGGCGCTGGCTCTCGGCACCGCGGCGATCGCCTCGGCGGCGCCGGCGAGGCCCGCAACCGGAAGCTTCATCGGCGCAGGCCCGAAGGCCGGCGGGCCGATCGGCGGCGGGCACCACATGGGCCCGGGCGGCGGGTTCCGCTTCGGGCCGGGCCGCTGGGACGGCGACCGCCGGCACCGACCCGATCGCCGGCGTTCCGGGCGCCACGGCTGGAGCGGCTACGGTCTCTATGGCGGAGTGGGGATCGCCGGACCGGTGGGAGCGGTCGACCCGCACGGCAACGGCTTCTTCAACGGCGGCGGCGGGCGGATCGGCTTGCGGGACGGCCGCCCCTATTACGATTACGACCGAAGCTACCCTTACGAATGGAATTCCGCCGCCGCCTCCGGTCATGTTCGGGACGAGCGGGAAGCGCGCCCGGTCGACCGGGCCGGCCGCTGCACGATGGAGAACGGGGTTCGGGTCTGCCGCGGCTGGTGAACGGCCCCACCCCATAATCGGTGCCAGGCACCAATTTTTAAGTGGCTGATTTTGCTTAGAGCGCCTCGACGATCGTCACGTTGGCGAGCCCGCCGCCCTCGCACATGGTCTGAAGGCCGTAGCGCTTGCCACTGGCCCGCAGGGCGTGGACGAGGGTGGTCATCAGCTTGGTTCCCGACGCGCCGAGCGGGTGGCCCAGAGCGATGGCGCCGCCGTTGACGTTGAGCCGGGCGGGGTCGGCGCCCACTTCGCGCAGCCAGGCGAGCGGAACCGGGGCGAAGGCTTCGTTGACTTCGTAGAGGTCGATTTCGGCGATGCTCATGCCCGAGCGCTCGAGCGCGCGGCGGGTGGCGGGAATGACCTCCTCGAGCATGATGACGGGATCGCCTCCGGTGACGGTGAGGTTGACGATCCGGGCCAGCGGAGTGAGGTTGTGCGCCTTCAGCGCTCGCTCGCTGACCACCACGACGCCCGAAGCGCCGTCGCAGATCTGGGACGCGTTGGCGGCGCTGATCTTGCCGCCCTCCTTGAGCAGTTTGACCGAGGCGATGCTTTCGAGGGTTGCGTCGTAGCGAATGCCCTCGTCCTTGGAGTGAAGGGACTCGGCGCCGTCGGCGTCCACCACCTTGAGCGGCACGATCTCCTCGTCGAACGCACCGGCCTCCGTGGCGCGGGCCGCCTTTCGGTGGCTGTCGAGGGCGAAGGCGTCCAGCTCCTCCTTTCGGAACTGATATTTCTCGGCGATCATCTCCGCGCCGGTGAACTGGCTGAACATCGGCACTCCGAAGCGGTCCTGGATCCGCTTCGAAAAGGGGCCGGTGCCGATCCCGTGCTGCATCGGCAGAGTGACCGGGAGGCCCATCGGCACGCGGGTCATCGATTCGACCCCGGCGGCGATCACCACGTCCTGAGTCCCGCTCATCACCGCCTGGGCGGCGAACTGAACGGCCTGCTGGGAAGAACCGCACTGGCGGTCGATGGTGACCGCTGGGACCGAGGCCGGAAGCGACGAGGCGAGGACCGCGTTTCGGCCGACATGGAAGGCCTGCTCGCCGGCCTGGCCGACGCAGCCCATGATGACGTCCTCGACGCTGGCCGGGTCGAGGCCCGAGCGCTCGATCAGGGCGTCGAGCACTTCGGCGGCCATGTCGGCCGGGTGCCAGTCCCTGAGGGCTCCGCCCCTGCGCCCGCCGGCGGTTCGGGCGGCGGCGACGATATAGGCTTCGGGCATGGCGTTCGGCTCCTGCGGTTTCGAGCGATGTAGGGTGGCGAGGGAGGGGGAGGCAAGATGCGGAAAATGCTCCCCGGCATTTGCCGGGGAGGGGGACCATGCGGAGCATGGTGGAGGGGGCCTTAAAGACCCGAAGTACCCCTCCACCGCGCTTCGCGCGGTCCCCCTCCCCGAGAAATCTCGGGGAGGATTTTAATGATCGCTGGCGAACCGGACCGGCTCGCGATAAGGGACGGGCATGGCCGAAAATCCTTTCACGAAGCACCCGCGCGAAGTGGGCGAGGGCTATTTCGAGCATCTCGGAGTCGCTTCGCGCTTCGGCCTCCGGATGATCGTCGGCGGGCTCGGCTGCTTCGTCCACGCGGTGTTCCCGTTCCTGTGCGAGCGGACCGGAAGCGACACGGTGAAGGCGCTCAACGCCAAGCTGGGCAAGCGGGTCGACAAGCCCAATTGGGAGCGGCACCCGATCATCTGAGGCGGACTCTCGCCGGCCATCGTCATCCCGGCGAAAGCCGACGTCGGCGAGGAAAAGGCACTACGGGTCTCCCCGAGGTCCCGGCTTCCGTCGGGATGACGGGCATGAAAAAGGGAGAGGGGGAAGGCTCTCATGCCGAAGCTCGAGACCTGGTTCATCGGCGCTCACGCGGTCGCCTTCCTGGGCTGGGCCGCCTTGTTCGCCTCGCCGTGGATCGGCCGTCGCCGCGCCGTGCTCGCGGCGCGGTGGGTCGCGGTGCCGCTCTGCCTCCTCTACCTCCTCTTCCTTCTGACCCATTTGAAGGCGATCCCGACCGACTCCGGCTATACGCTGGAGGCGATCGCCCGGGCCTTCGACAAGCCGGTGCTGCTGCTGGCGGGGTGGATCCATTATCTGGTGCTCGATCTGTTCGTCGGCAGTTGGCAAGCCGAGCATTCGGAGCAATCGGGCGTGGGCTTCGCGCCGCTTCTGATTTGCCTGTTCGCGACCCTGATGATCGGGCCGCTGGGGCTGCTTCTTTATCTCGGGGTGGCGGCGTGGAGGGCGAAACGGCCTTCCGACCCGAGAAACGGCCGTCATTCCGGCGAAGGCCGGAATCCATGAACAGGGCAGCATGAAAATTCAAACCGCCGTGTTCATGGATCCCGGATCAAGTCCGGGATGACGGGTTAGGAACCACGGCCCCGACCCGTCCGAATGCGGACAGCCTATGTCCGGCCCCGGACAGGATAACGTGCCGTTTGTCGAAGCCTGCGTGTCGTTCGTCGCTCGCCTCTAGGCACCCGCGCGTGGCGTGGTTCTTGCAGATCGTTGCGGAAACGATGTTGCGGAAACGATGCGGTGGGGTGGCCGGTGAAGAGCAGGACGATTTGGGCGGGGCTGGCTGCGACGGCATTGCTTCTGGGGGCCACGGGCGCGACGGCCGCCCAGGCGCCGGGCGCGGACGGACGGACGGTCTACGAAGCCGCCTATTTCGCCCAGTTCGCTCCGTCCAACGCGCTGCAGATGGTGCAGCGTGTGCCGGGCTTCACCCTCGAGCTCGGCAACCAGGAGGTGCGCGGCTTCGGCCAGGCGGCCGGCAACGTCGTCGTCAACGGCCAGCGGCCGAGCTCCAAGAGCGACACGCTCGAGACCGTGCTGGCTCGGATCCCGGCGAGCCGGGTGGCCCGGGTCGAGGTCGGGGCGGGAGACCTGTTCGGATCCGAATTCGCCGGCAAGCCGCAGGTGGTGAACGTCGTGACCACCGGGGCGGGCGGGCTCGCCGGGACCTTCAACGGGCAGCTCAGGCGCACCTATACCGGGCGGGTGGAGCCCGACGTCACCGTCTCGGCGCTCGTCCGAAGGGGCAAGTCGAGCTTCAACGCCTCGGCCGGCTACCAGGCCCTTCCGACCACCGAGGAGGGTTTCGACCGGATCACCGCGGTGCCGAGCGGGGCGCTTCGGGAATATCGCAAGAAGGTCAACCGGATCGCGGACCGGACCGCGTTCCTCTCGGGCGCCTGGGAGCATAGCAACGGCGACAACCGCACCGCCCATCTCAACTTCAGGGTCTCGCAGAACTGGTTCGACCTCAAGCAGACCAATGACGTCTTCCCGGTCGGCGGCACGGTGCGCGATGATCTGCTCACCCAGAATTACGACCGCCGCAATTACGAGCTGGGCGGAGACATCACCCGGCCGCTTTGGGGCGGCGGCATCAAGCTCATCGGACTTGCGACCCGGCGCCAGCGGCGCGACGTGGACACCTCGCTGAACCGGGTCAAGGGCGAGGTGATCGGCGGCTTCATCCAGGAAATCGACAATCTGCGCGACGAAAGGGTGATCCGGCTGGTCTGGAACCGGTCGAACCTGGGCGGCTGGAGCATCGAGGCCGGCGCCGAGGGCGTTCTCAACAGGCTCGACAGCGACGTCAATTTCTACCGCCTCAACGCCGGCGGCACCCAGACCCGGATCGACCTCCCGGTCGACCAGGCGGTGGTCGAGGAATATCGCGGCGAAGCCTTCGTCAATGCCGGCAAGGCGCTCTCCAAGACCCTTCGGCTCGACATGGGGATCACCTACGAGGTGTCCCGGCTCACCGTCAGCGGGGACGCGGAGGCGAAGCGGGTCCTGAAGTTCCCCAAGCCCAAGGCGAGCCTCGACTATCGCGACAAGTCCGGCTGGCACGCCCAGCTGTCGGTCGCCCGGACCGTGGCCCAGCTCAATTTCGACGACTTCATCAGCACCGCCGAGCTGACCAACGACCGGGTCAATGGCGGCAATGCCGATCTCGTGCCGCAACGGGCCTGGGAAATATTGGCAACGCTCGAGCAGCCGATCCTCGGCGACGGAGTGGTGAAGGTCCAGGCGGGCTACAACCGGATCTCCCTCGTCCAGGACCGGATTCCGACTCCGGAGGGCTTCGACGCGCCCGGCAATCTCGGCAACGGGCGGGCGCTGATCCTCAAGAGCACGATCGACGCTCCGCTGACGAAGCTGGGGATCAAGGGCGGTCGGCTCACCGTGAACAGCTCGCTGGTCGATACCTCCGTCGAGGACCCCTACACCTTCCGCAAGCGCCAATTCTCCGGCTCCAGCCTCTATTTGGCCGATGCGAGCTTCCGCCAGGATCTCGGCAAATGGGCCTATGGAGCGACCTTCTTCTACAACCGCCCGACCTTCTTCTTCCGCCAGGACGAGATCGACCGGCCGTGGGGCAGCCAGCCCTACGTCACGGCCTTCGTCGAATATCGGCCGAGCCCGAAGACGACGATCACCTTCAGCCTCGACAATGCCACGGACGCTCCGGCCTCGCGCGAGCGCACCTTCTTCTCCCCCGACCGGCGGACCCCCTTCCCGGACGAGTTCGAGCTCAGGCACCGCAACAAGCACATCATCCCGGCGATCGGGCTGAAGCACAGTTTCGGGTAGAGCGGGGGGGGGGAATGAACCCGTCATCCGGCGGAAGCCGGGGCCTCGGGGAGACCCGCCGAGACTTCTCGACCTGAGGTCCCGGCTTTCGCCGGGATGACGCTAGCTGCCCCAGGCGATGAAATGGGGGTTGAGGAAGCGATCGGCGACGTTTCCGTAGGTCAGGGGCCCAACCTCCCGCCCGGCCTCGTCGAGCGCCATGACCCGCCCTCCGGCGGCCTCGAGGATGGCCTGGCCGGCGGCGGTGTCCCACTCTGCGGTAGTGCCGTGGCGGGGATAGAGGTCGGCCGTGCCTTCGGCGACCAGGCAGAATTTCAGCGACGAGCTCGACGGGACGAACTCGGCGATCCCGAGATGGGCGCCTTTCTCGGCGCTTCGGTGCGAGGCGTGGCTTCGGCTTCCCACCGCGGTCAGGCCCGAAGCGGGGCGCGGACGGGGGCGGATCGGCTCCGCCGGGCCGCCGTCCCTGGCCCGGAAGGCGCCGTCGCCGCGGGCGCCATAGTATAGGAGCTTCGAATCGGGCGCGTAGATCACTCCCGCGACGGGCGCCCCGTCCTCGATCAGGCCGATATTGACGGTGAACTCGCCGTTGCGCTGGATGAAGCCTCGGGTGCCGTCGAGCGGGTCGACGCAGAAGAAGCGGCGGCCGAGCTCGGGGATCCGCCCGGCCGAGGCTTCCTCTTCGGCGAGGACCGGGATTTCGGGGAAGGCTCGGCCGAGATGCTCGAGGATGATCGCCTCGGCGTTGCGGTCGGCGATCGTGACGGGGGAGCCGTCCTCCTTCTCCTCGGCGGCGCAGCCGGTGCCGTAGATGCGCTCGATCTCGGCGCCCGCGGCGAGCGCGGCCTCGATGAGGATCGGGAGGAGGTTTGGGGGCAGGGTCATATCGTCATCCCGGCGAAAGCCGGGACCTCTCGTCGGAAAGTCTCGGCGGGTCTCCCCGAGGCCCCGGCTTTCGCCGGGGTGACGTGTGTCTTGCGCCTCGCCCTCATGCCGAAAGCCGCTCCCAATGCCAGCGCAGGTGATCCTCCATGAAGGTGGAGATGAAATAATAGCTGTGATCGTAGCCGGGCTGCATCCTCAGAGTCAGTGGAATTCCGGCGTCGCCGCAGGCAGCCTCGAGAAGCCCGGGTTTCAGCTCACGCTCCAGGAAAGTGTCGGCCCCGCCCTGATCGACGAGGATCTCGGAAACCCGGGCGCCGTCCTCGATCAATGCCACCGTGTCGTGGGCGCGCCAGGCGGAACGGTCGGGGCCGAGATATCGGCCCAGCGCCTTTTCGCCCCACGGGACCCGGCTCGGAGCGACGATCGGGGCGAAGGCGGAGACGCTCCGGTAGCGGCCGGGGTTTCGAAGGGCGAGAGTGAGCGCTCCGTGGCCGCCCATCGAATGGCCGGTGATCCCCTGTCGCGCCATGTCGGCGGGGAAATGGGCGGCGACCAGGCCGGGAAGCTCCGCCGTGACGTAGCTGTACATGCGATAGTTCGCCGAAAACGGTACCTGCGTCGCGTCGACGTAGAAACCCGCCCCCTGGCCGAAATCGTAGTCGGGCTCGTCGGGCACGTCCGGCCCCCGCGGGCTGGTGTCCGGAGCGACCAGGACGAGGCCGAGCTCGGCGCAGACCCGCTGGTACTGGCCCTTCTCGACGACGTTGGAGTGGGTGCAGGTGAGGCCGGAGAGGAACCAGAGGATCGGCAGCGGCGCCCCGGCTTCGGCCTGGGGCGGGAGGTAGATCCCGAAGGTCATGTCGGTCCCGGTCTCGCGGCCGGAGTGCCGGCAGGCGAGCTGGGTTCCGCCGAAGGCGCGGGCGGTGGAGAGGGTTTCTAGGGTCATCTGTTTCTCACGTCATCCCGGCGAAAGCCGGGACCTCAGGACAAAAAGGCACGGCGGGTCTCCCCGAGGCCCCGGCTTTCGCCGGGGTGACGGTCAGTACACCACCACGCTCCGGATGCTCTCGCCCGCATGCATCAGGTCGAACGCGCGATTGATGTCGTCGAGCGGCATGGTGTGGGTGATCAAGGGGTCGATCTCGATCTTGCCGTCCATGTACCAGTCGACGATCCGGGGCACGTCGGTCCGGCCGCGAGCGCCTCCGAAGGCGCTTCCTTTCCAGACCCGGCCGGTGACGAGCTGGAAGGGCCGGGTGGCGATCTCGCGGCCGGCTTCGGCCACTCCGATGATCGTCGAGACTCCCCAGCCGCGGTGGCAGCATTCCAGCGCCTGGCGCATGACCTCGGTATTGCCCGTGCAGTCGAAGCTGTAGTCGGCGCCGCCGTCGGTGAGGTCGAGGATCGCAGCCACGACCTTGTCCATCCCGATCTCGGCGGGGTTGATGAAGTCCGTCATCCCGAAGGCCCGGGCCTGCGCGCGCTTGGCCGGGTTGACGTCGATCCCGACGATCCGGTCGGCTCCGACCAGCTTCGCGCCCTGGATGACGTTGAGGCCGATCCCTCCGAGCCCGAAGACGACGACGTTCGAGCCGGGCTCGACTCCCGCGGTCCAGATCACCGCCCCGACTCCGGTGGTCACCCCGCAGCCGATGTAGCAGATCTTGTCGAACGGAGCGTCCTCGCGGACCTTCGCGACCGCGATCTCGGGCATCACGGTGAAGTTCGAGAAGGTCGAGCAGCCCATATAATGGTGGATCGTCTCCGAGCCGAGGCGGAATCGGCTGGTGCCGTCGGGCATCACGCCCTTGCCCTGGGTGCCGCGGATCGCGGTGCAAAGGTTGGTCTTGCGGCTGAGGCACGACTTACACTGGCGGCATTCCGGAGTGTAGAGCGGGATGACGTGATCGCCCGGCCTGACCGAGGTGACGCCTTCCCCCACCTCGCGGACGATCCCGGCGCCTTCATGTCCGAGGATCGAGGGGAAGATGCCCTCCGAATCCTTGCCCTCGAGCGTGTAGGCGTCGGTGTGGCAGATTCCGGTCGCCATGATCTCGACCAGCACCTCTCCGGCGCGCGGGCCGTCGAGGTCGACCTCGTGGATCTCCAGCGGCCGGTTGGGAGCGACGGCGATTGCGGCGCGGGTCTTCATTCAATTCTCCTCGCGGGAACGAAGCGCCCTTAGACCGCATTTGCCCGGGGATGAAGATCGTCCTTGCCTCGGCATTCCCCTTGGCGCTCGCCGCCTGCGACATGATCGCTCCGCCGCCGCCCGAAGCGGCCAAGGTGGATTACCGGCCGGAGAAAGCCGGGACGGTCGACCATGCCTTGTGCCTGCTCGGATTCACCGCGATCCCGCTCCGGGAGGCGCGCGGGACCGGCCATCACCTCGTCACCGCCGCGGTCAACGGCAAGGAGGGAGTCTTCATCCTCGACACCGGCGCCAATCTCTCGGTGATCGACTCCGATCACTCGGCTCATTTCGGAATCGCGGCGGGCAAGGGACGGGCCGGCGGGGCGACCGGCGTTGGAGGCTCGAACCTCGCCCGCCAGGTCTCGATCGACAGCCTCGCCTTCGGCCGGGTCCCGCTCCGGCAGCGGCGGATGGTGGTGACCGACCTCGGCTCGATCGGCGACGCGCTTGCGCCGCTGTCGGGCGGTGCGGTTCACGGGATCATCGGCCAGGACGTGCTCAAGGAGCACCGCGCCGTGATCGACGTCGAGCGGCCGCTTCTCTACCTGATCGAGGCGGACGAGGATCCCAGGCCGGTGCCGGCGGGGAGGTGTGGTGGAAAGCACCGTCATTCCGGCGAAGGCCGGAATCCATGAACACCGGCGGTCGACAACATTCGCAGGCGTCCGTGTTCATGGATCCCGGCCTTCGCCGGGATGACGTCAGAGTCGAAGCTTGCGCCGGTCCTTGAGGATGGCGGCGGCCGCATTATGCCCCGGCGCCCCGGTCACCCCGCCCCCGGGATGCGCCCCGGATCCGCAAAGATAGAGCCCGGCGAGCGGCATCCTGTAATCGGCATGGCCGAGCATCGGGCGGGCCGAGAAGAGCTGGTCGAGGCCCATCTTGCCGTGGAAGATGTCGCCGCGGGGCACTCCGAAGCGCTGCTCGAGATGCCAGGGCGAGAGGGCGGAGCGGCCGATCACCGAGGCTTTGAACCCCGGCGCGTAGCGGTCGACATGGCCGATGATGTGGTCGGCGGCCTCGTCGGCCCTCGACTCCCAGCCCCCCTCCACCTCGTAGGGGAAATGCTGGCAGAACAGGCTTGCCACATGCTGTCCGGGCGGGGCGAGGCTGTCGTCGAGAGTGGAGGGAATCAGCATCTCGACGATCGGCTCGCTCGCCCAGCCCTCGGTTCGGGCGCTGGTATAGGCGCGGTCCATGTAGCCCAGCGAGGGGGCGATGATGATCCCGGCGGTGAGATGGTCGCCGGGCTGGGGAAGGCTGGTGAAGCGGGGCAGCTCCGACAGCGCCAGGTTCATCCGGAAGGTGGCGGATTCGGCGGCCCAGCCCGCCATCCGCCGGGTGATTTCCGGCGCGACCGCACCGTCGGGAAGCAGGCTGCCGAAGAGGAAAGCGGGATTGACGTTGGCCGCCACCGCGCGCGCGCGATAGGCCTTGCCGCCCGCCACGGCGCCGGCGGCACGACCGCGTTCCACGATGATCTCCTCGACCGGCGAGTCGAGCAGGATCTCGACTCCCTTCGACCGCGCCGCCCTTGCCATGGCCTGGGTGATCGCCCCCATTCCGCCGATCGCATGGCCCCAGGCGCCCGCCACGCCCGCGGCCTCGCCGAACAGATGGTGGAGCAGGACGTAGGCCGATCCCGGATCGTAGGGGCTGGCATAATTGCCGACCACGGCGTCGAAGCCGAACAGGGCCTGGACGATGTCGGTCGCGAAATAGCGCTCTAGGATGTCCGCGGCGGACTTGGTGAAGAAATCGAGCAGGTTGCGCTGCTCCTCGGCGGTCATTCCGCGAACCGAATTGCCGAGCTTCAGGGCCGCCAGGACGTCGGCGACGCCGCCGCCGGCATTGGGCGGGGCTCGAAGGATCCAGTCGCGAAGGATGGCGACGACGGAGCCGAGCGCGTTCGAATAACCGTCATAGCCTTCCGCGTCCCCGGCCGAATGGCGCTCGATCTCGCTCCGGGTAAGGCCGTCCCGTCCGGACAGGAGATGGTCCGGCCCGAGCGTGGGCAGGAAATTGTCGATCTTCCTGAGCACGACCTTGAGGCCGTGCTCGTAGAGCCTCATGTCCCCGATCACCTTGGGATTGAGCAGGCTGACCGTATAGGCCGCGGTGGAATTGCGGAATCCGGGATGGAATTTCTCGGTCACCGCCGCCCCGCCGACGACGTGGCGGCGCTCCAGGATCGTGACCTTCAGGCCTTTGGAAGCGAGATAATAAGCGCAGACGAGGCCGTTATGGCCGGCGCCGATGATGAGGACGTCGGTGGTCATCGCGTCCGACTATAGCAAGGCGCGGCCATAGCAATCCTCCCCCGGATTCCCGGGGGAGGGGACCATGCGAAGCTTGGTGGAGGGGCCTTGCCGGGTCCGGAGAACCCCTCCACCAGGCTTCGCCTGGTCCCCCTCCCCGCGAAATCGCGGGGAGGATTCAGGGGGCGGAAGCCAGAGTCTTGCAGAGCCAGGCGTTCACGGCGAATCGATAATCCTCGAAGCCGCAATCGGGGCAGCCGACTGGGCGCACTTCGTGCCGGACCCAGGAGGGGAAGACGACCAGGCTGTTCCGCTCCGGCTCGAACTCGACATGATCGCCGGCCGACTCATAGTCGCCGAGCCGGTAGAGTCGAAGGGTGCCGCCCGAAAAGCGCCTCGGCTCGCGGTGGAAGTAATAGACCGCGCTAATCAGCCGATCCTGCTTGCCGATCTCGTCCCGGCGCAGGGTCTGGCGGCCCGGGCCCACCGGGATGTCGCTGTGAGGAGCGAAGAAGGCGCCGTCGCCATGGGCGGCGATCTCCAGCTCGAAGCGCTCGACCTCGAAGGGCCTGGTCCCGGTGCGCCGGAAGATGTCCGGCAGGGCCTCGTTCAGCCGCCGCTTCAGGACGGCGCGGTTGGGTCCCAGATCGTCGAGACGCTCGGCGATCCGCCGCTCGGGGTCGAGCACGTGGCCGGTGAGCCGGGCCGGCTGGAACCGCTCGCGGTTGGCGATCGCCCAGTCGAGCAGGGCGTCATGCTCCGCCGGAGCGAGGAAGTCGCGATACTGGTGGCAGGGCGCGAGGGGCCGCGGGGGGAAGGTCGCCACAATCAGCCCTTGGGCCGCGCCTTCGGGAATCCGCCCCAGGCGCCGTCGTAATCGTCCTGCAGCCCACCGCCGTCCGACATCGCGAAGCCGGTCGGCCGGAAGGGCCAGCAGCTCTCGACCATGAAGGCCAATGTGTCCTCGATCTTGTGGGGCTTCAATTCGGCTTCGGAGGCCGCCTTCCAGCTGGCGACGTCGGGGCCATGGCCGGACATGAGGTTGTGGAGGCTGAGGCCCCCGGGAGCGAAGCCCTCCGCCTTGGCGTCGTAGGCGCCCCTGATCAGCCCCATGCACTCGCTCATGACGTTGCGGTGGAACCAGGGCGGCCGGAACGTGTCCTCCGCCACCGTCCAGCGCGGCGGGAAGATGACGAAGTCGGCATTGGCCCGCCCGGCGGTCTCCGAGGGGCTGGTGAGGACGGTGAAGATCGACGGGTCCGGATGGTCGAAGCTGACCGTCCCGATCGTGTTGAAGCGGGCCAGATCGTATTTCCAGGGCGCCAGGTTGCCGTGCCAGGCGACGACGTCGAGGGGGCTGTGGTCGAGCGTGGTCGTCCAAAGCCGGCCGAGATATTTCTGGATGAGCTCCACCTCGTCGTCCACGTCTTCATAGCGAGCGACCGGCGAGAGGAAGTCGCGGGGGTTGGCGAGTCCGTTGGAGCCGATCGGGCCGAGGTCCGGAAGCCGGAAGAGGGCGCCGTAATTTTCGGCGACATAGCCGCGGGCGCTTCCGTCGGGCAGCAGCGCCCGGAAGCGTACCCCGCGCGGGATGAGAGCGACTTCCCCCGGGGCGATTCCGATCCGGCCCATTTCGGTAAGGAGCTCGAGCCGGCCCTGCTCGGGGATGAAGAGCATCTCGCCGTCGGCGTTGAAGAAGCAGCGCTCCTTCATGTCGGCGGTGGCGCGGTAGATGTGGACCGCGACCCCCGACAGCGTTTCGGGATCGCCGTTGGCGACCATGGTGGTCATCGAATCGATCAGGTCGGTGGGCGCTTCCGGGAGAGGCAGCGGATCCCAGCGCAGGCGGTTGGGGGGCAGCGGATAGTGGAGCAGCTCGGCGCTGTAGGCCGCTCCGGCCTGGAAGGGCGCATAAGGGGGATGCTCGGCGCTCGGGCGCAGCCGGTAGAGCCATGAGCGCCGATTCTCGTGGCGGGGCGCGGTGAAGGCGGTGCCCGAAAGCTGCTCGGCATAAAGGCCGAAGGCGGGGCGTTGCGGCGAGTTGCGGCCCTCTGGGAGGGCTCCCGCCACGGCCTCGGTGGCGAAATGGTTGCCGAAGCCGGAGAGGTAGGCTGGGTCGGTCATGGCGTTCCAATAGCCCCGCTCCGCCGTCATTGCGAGCGTAGCGAAGCAATCCAGTGCGGCGCTTCCACCCCGCTGGATTGCTTCGTCGCTTCGCTCCTCGCAATGACGGGCAAGGACCGCCTTTCCCCTTCCGCTGCCGCGCTTACCGCATCAGCACCAATTCCTCAGCCATGGTCGGGTGGAGCGCCACCACCGCGTCGAAATCCGCCTTCTTCAGCTTGGCCTTGACCGCGATCGCCGCCGCCTGGAGGATTTCGGGGGCGTCGGGGCCGATCATGTGGAGCCCCACGACCTCGTCGGTCTCGGAGTTGACGACGAGCTTGTAGAGCGCGCGTTCGTTGCGGCCGGCGAGCACGTTCTTCATCGCCCGGAAGTCGGACGTGTAGGTCTTGACCGAGCCGAGCTTGTTGCGGGCCTCGCCTTCCGTCATTCCGACCCCGGCCAGCGGCGGATGGCTGAACACGGCCGATGGGATGTTCTCATAGTCGACCCGGGTCGGCTTGTTGCCGAAGATGGAATCGGCAAAGGCCTGTCCCTCGCGGATCGCCACCGGGGTGAGCTGGACCCGATTGGTGACGTCGCCGACCGCATAGATGCTTTCGCAGGTCGACCTGTTGTCGGAGTCGACCACCACCGCGCCCTTGTCGTCCAGCTCCACTCCGGCATTTTCGAGGCCGAGGCCCTGGGTGGCGGGCTCGCGGCCGATCGCGAACATCACGGCGTCAGCCTCGATCGCGTCGCAGCCCGTCATGTTGACCCTGAGCGACTCGCCTTGCTTTTCGATGCTCTGGAACGAGACGTGGAACTTGAAGTCGATGCCCTTCATCATCGAGATCGTCAGCAGCCGGTCGCGGATCGTCTCGTCATAGCCTCGAAGGATGACGTCCGAACGGTTCACCAAAGTGACGTGGCTTCCCAGGTTGTGGAAGATTCCGGCGAATTCGTTGGCGATATAGCCCGCGCCGGCGATCACCACCCGCTTGGGAAGGTCGGGCAGGTGGAAGGCTTCGTTCGAGGTGATTCCAAGCTCGCTTCCCGGAAAGGCCGGGACGACGGGGCGCGCGCCCGTCGCGACGAGGATGATCCGGGCGGTGACGGAGCGGCCGCCGGCGAGCCGGATCTCGTTCGGACCGGCGATCTCGGCCCTCTCCTTCACGATCTCGACCTTATGGTTGGACAAAGTCTCGGCATAGGCCTGCTCTAGCCTTCCCACTTCGGCGAAGACGTTGTCTCGAAGGGTCGGCCAGTGGAAGTTGCACGAGGGCACCTCCCAACCGAAGCGGCGGGCGTCCTGGAGATCCTCGGCGAAATGGGAGCCGTAGACGAGCAGCTTCTTGGGAACGCAGCCGCGGATGACGCAGGTCCCCCCGACCTTGTGCTCCTCGGCGATCGCGACCCTGGCGCCGTGGGCCGAAGAGACCCGAGCGGCGCGCACTCCGCCCGAGCCGGCACCAATGACGAAGAGATCGTAGTCGTAGGATTGGGTCATGGGCAGATTCCTGGGGACCGGGGTGGGTCGCATATGGCGAGGCGCGAGGCGCACGCAAACCCCTCTCCCGTCCTTACGGGAGAGGAGGGGCCCAAGCCGAAGGCTTGGGAGGTGAGGGTCTTTCTGACTCCGGAGTACAGACCCTCACCTCCCACCGCTTCGCGGCGGGCCCCTCCTCTCCCGCGAAAGGCGGGAGAGGGGGCCAGGCGTTAGATGTTGAGCTTCGCCACCATCGCCAGCCGCTCGGGCGTGGCTTTCCTGAAATCTCCGGCGTCGAAGGGCGGCGCGGGATCGTATTCCATGCTGAGCTGGACCGCTTCGGCCATCGCCTGGCCGGCGATCTCTGCGCAGAGGACCAGGCCGAGGTCGATCCCGGCCGAGACTCCGGCGCTGGTCAGATATTTGCCGTCCTCGGTAACCCTCTCGGGGGAATAGACGGCGTTGAAACGGCTCAGATAGTCGCGCGCGCCCCAGTGGGTCGAGGCGCGGCGCCCTTCGAGGAGGCCGGCCCCTCCGAGGATGAGCGATCCGGTGCAGACCGAGCAGGTGCGCTTGGTGACTCCGTCGAGCACCGCCATCCAGCCCAGCACCCTCTCCTCGCCCAGCTCGCGCTGGACGCCGGACCGCTTGCCGCCCGGGACGATCAGGTAATCGGCCTCGATCTCGTCGTTGATTCCGGTGTCCGCGATCAGTCCCAGAAACCCGTCGCCGGTGCGCACGGGCCCCGCCCGGCGGCCGACGAAGCGGATCTCGACTCCCGGAAGCCGGCTGAGGGATTCGTAGGGGCCGATGGCGTCGAGGGCCGTGACTCCGTCGTAGAGATAGATGAGGATTCGCATTGTCTTTCTCCATGCTTCCTCCCCGCGATTTCGCGGGGAGGGGGACCAGGCGAAGCCTGGTGGAGGGGTTCTTCAGACGCCGTAGAACCCCTCCACCACCCTTCGGGTGGTCCCCCCCCCCTGCAAATGCAGGGGAGGATTTTTCTCGGCCTAGTCGCCGCCCAAAGCCCGCTCGATCAGCGCCCGAGTGGAAGGATCGAACTCGATCTCCTCGCCGCCGTCGATCGCCTTGGCCATCGACTTGCCGAGCTCCACCCCGAACTGGTCGAACGGATTGATTCCGAGCAGCACCGCATTCGCGAAGGTCCGGTGCTCGTAGAAGGCGATGAGCGCTCCGAGCGTCGAGGGGTCGAGCCGTTCGAGGAGGATGGTCGTCGACGGGCGGTCGCCGGGATAATATCGATGCGGATCGGCGCTCCCCTTGCCGGACATCAGAGCCGCGCCCTGGGCGAAGCAGTTGACGAGGAGCTGGCGGTGGTGATCGTCGTCGAAGCCGTGGTCGGGCTCCACGCAGGCGACGAATTCGACGGGCACGAGATGGGTGCCCTGGTGGAGCAGCTGGAAGACGGCGTGCTGGGCGTCGGTGCCGACCCCGCCCCAGGCGACGGGCGAGGTCGCTCGGCCCACGGGCGTTCCGTCGAGCTTCACCGACTTGCCGTTCGATTCCATCTCGAGCTGCTGGAGATAGGAGGGCAGGAGCCGGAGCCGCTCGTCATAGGCGAAGACGGCCCGGGTCTGGCTGCTCCGGACGTTGGCGTAATAGCGGTCGGCGAAGGCGGCGAGGACCGAGGCGTTCTTCGCAAGCGGAGCGAGCCGGAAATGGCGATCCATCGCCGCCGCGCCCTCCAGAAGGGTCTCGAAGGCGTCCCAGCCCAGAGCAAGCGCGATCGGGAAACCGATCGACGACCAGAGCGAGTAGCGCCCTCCCACGCTCTCGGCGAAAGGAAGGATCCGGGTCTCGTCCACTCCGAACTCGAGCGCCCGCTCGGGCGCCGCGGTGAGGGCGACGATCCGGCCGTAGGGATCGGCGACTCCGCCCTGCTCCATCCAGGCCAGCGCGGAGCGGGCGTTGATGAGGGTCTCGAGCGTGGTGAAGGTCTTCGAGGCGAGGACCAGGAGGGTGGTGTTCGGATCGAAGTCCGCGACCGCTTCCTCGAGCGCTGCGCCGTCGACATTGGAGACCACGGCCGTCTCGTAGCGGTCCGAATCGCGGCCGAGCGCGTCGATGACGAAATCCGGGCCGAGCGCGGAGCCGCCGATCCCGATGTGAAGGATGTGGCGGACCGGGCCGAAGGCCTCGGCCTCGATGGCGTCGACCAAAGCCCGCATCCGGGAGCGAAGACCCGATGCTCGGGCGACGCTCTCCGGGGCGCCCTGGCCGCGTTCGGCGCTGTGCTCGGCGGCGCGCCCCTCGGTCGGGTTCGCGGTGGCCCCCGCGAACAGCGAGTCCCGCGCGGCCGCGAGACCCCGCGCCTCGGCCAGCGCCTGGAAGGACTCGACCAGCGGGGCGCTCAGGTGAGTCTTGGAGAAGTCGAAATGGAGGCCGGGCAGGTCCAGCGACAGGTTCGACAGGCGGTCCGGCTCGGCGGCGAAGAGCTCGGCCAGGGTCTTCGGCTCAGCCGCCTCGACGGCGGCCCAGGCTTGGTTTTCGTCCATGAGCGGGCTCATAGTGGGGCGGTGAGGGGATGCCAATGGACGCGTAGGGCGCCATCCCGGGATTGATCCGGGATCCATGAACACGGCCGCGCGAGGTTTCGCCTGCGCGTTCATCGATTCCGGCTTTCGCGGGACCTTTGCATAACCCTTGCGAAGCGCGCGGAGATAAGGCCCCTCCCTTCAAGGCGAGGGTCTAGGCTGAATCGACATTCAGAGGGCTTGTGCGAACTTTCATCCCTCTCCGCGGCGGGGAGAGGGTAGGGAGAGGGGGTTCGGCGCAAGCGCCTATTCTCGGCGGCCGAGCCCCCTCACCCCGGCCCTCTCCCCAGCGGGGAGAGGGGGATTGAAGCGGCGCCATCGAATGTCGATACAGCCTAAGACCCAGCGGCTTATGCGAAGGTCCCGCTTTCGCCGATGACGGACATGGCCCGGGGGGTAAAGATCGCCGCGCTCTTCACCCCTGGGCTCCCGGCCTTCGCCGGGACGACGGAGCGCTTGACCCCACCTTCGCCCCAAGCGAAAGCGGCGGCATGGCGAGAGGCTCGAAGGCGAAGTCGGGAAAGAAGAAGGGCGGGCTTGCCGAGACCACCCGATTCCTGCTGCTCTTCTTCCTGTTCGCGGTCCTGCTTCGGACCTTCGTCGTCGCGCCCTTCGTGATTCCGTCGGGTTCGATGATGCCCGAGCTCAGGATCGGCGATTATCTGTTCGTCGCCAAATGGCCCTACGGCTATTCGCGCTACTCGCTTCCGTTCGGCCTCGCCTCCTTCGGCGGGCGCGTCTGGTCGGCCGAGCCGAAGCGCGGCGACGTCGTCGTCTTCCGCTATCCCGGCGAGAACGAGGATTATGTGAAGCGGCTGATCGGCCTTCCTGGCGATTCGGTTCAGATGCGCGCCGGCCAGCTCTTCCTCAACGGCAAGCCCGTGCCGAAGGTCAGGATCGCCGACTGGCTGATGCCGGTGACGGCCAACAGCCCCTGCCGCTACGCCGGACAGGTCCAGGCCCCCTCGGTCGAGGCCGGCAACGCGGTCTGCCGCTATCCGCGCTACCGCGAGACGCTTCCCGGCGGGCGTTCCTACGAAGTGCTCGACCAGGTCGAGGGGCCGGCCGACGACTCGCCCGTCTTCGCGGTCCCCGCCGGTCATTATTTCATGATGGGGGACAATCGCGACGACAGCGCCGACAGCCGCTTCAGCCTCGAGCAGAAGGGAGTCGGCCTGCTTCCGAGCGACCATCTCATCGGCCGGGCGCAGATCGCCTTCTTCTCGACCGACGGCTCGGCCGAGTGGGCAAAGCCGTGGACCTGGTTCTCGGCGGCGCGATGGGAGCGGGTGGGGCGGACCTTCTGATGGAAGCTTTCTAGATGGAAAAGGCCACTCTCGACTGGCTTGAGTCGCTCGGGCTGACTCCGGGCGATTCCGCGCTGTTCGAACGCGCACTGACTCATTCCAGCTTCGGCGAGACTCAATATGAAAGGCTGGAATTCCTCGGCGACCGGGTGCTCGGCCTCGCCGTCGCGGCCTGGCTCTACGAGCTTTTCCCCGACGAGCCCGAAGGCCAGCTGTCCAAGCGGCTCAACGCTCTGGTCGCGCGCGAGACCTGCGCCGAAGTCGGTCGGACGCTCGGCGTGGGCGACCGGATCCGCCTCGGCAAGCAGGCCCGCGAGGACAGGGCGTCCGACAGCGACAACGTCATCGGCGACGTCGTGGAGGCCCTGATCGGCGCGCTTTACCTCGATTCCGGCCTCGACTCGGCGGAGGCGTTCGTCCGCTCCGCCTGGGGCGACCGGGTCAGCACCCGCGACAAGGCGCCGCAGCATCCCAAGTCGGCGCTCCAGGAATGGGCGGCCGCGCAGGAGCGCAAGCCCCCCGTCTACCGCCTCGCCGAGCGAAGCGGGCCTCAGCACGCCCCGACCTTCGTCGTCGAGGTGGAGATCCGGGGTGTCGGAACCGCCAGCGCGGAAGGCGCGTCCAAGCAGGAAGCGGAGAAGGCGGCCGCGGAGAAGCTGCTGGAGCAGCTGAAGTGACGTCCTTCGATACGGGCCTTCGCCAAGCTCAGTCCCTACTCAGGATGAGCGGAGGGGGCTATCCTCTACCGCTCATCCTGAGTAGCCGCTGAGCGAAGCCGAAGCGGCGTATCGAAGGACCTGCTGTGGAAAACCCGGACCCGCATTCCACAACCCGCTGCGGCCTGGTCGCGGTCGTCGGAGCGCCCAATGCGGGCAAGTCGACTCTGGTCAACGCCCTGGTCGGGCAGAAGATCGCGATCGTCAGCCCCAAGGCGCAGACCACTCGCACCCGCCTGATGGGGATCGCCATCGCCGGCGAGGCTCAGGTCCTCCTGGTCGATACGCCCGGAATCTTCGAGCCCAAGAGGCGGCTCGACCGGGCGATGGTGGCCGCGGCCTGGGCGGGCACGGCGGACTCCGACCTGATCGCGCTCGTGGTGGATGCCAAGACCGGCTTCTTCCGCCGTCTCGAAGAGATGCTCGGAACGCTCGAGAGCCGGCCCGAGCCCAAGATCCTGGTCCTCAACAAGGTCGACCTGGTGAAGAAGGAAGTCCTTCTGGCGCTTGCGACCCGGCTCGGCGAGCGGCTCGAGTTCGAGGACATCTACATGGTCTCGGCGGCCACCGGCGACGGAGTGGCCGATCTCAAGGCCGCGCTCGCCGCCCGGGTCCCGGAAGGCCCCTGGCATTTCCCGGAGGAGCAGGTCTCCGACGCCAGCGAGCGGCTCGCCGCCTCGGAGGTGACCCGCGAGCAGCTCTACCTCCAGCTCCACGCCGAGCTTCCCTACGCGAGCGCCGTCGAGACCGAGAAATACGAGGAGCGGCGCGACGGCTCGGTCGCGATCCACCAGCAGATCCTGGTCGGCCGCCCCACCCAGCGCGCCATCGTCCTGGGCAAGGGCGGAGCCCGGATCAAGGCGATCGGCGAGGCGGCGAGGAAGGAGCTTGAGGCCCTGATGGGCCGAAAGGTCCACCTCTTCCTGCACGTCAAGGTCAAGCCGGACTGGGAGGAAGACCGGGGGGTGTACCGGGACATCGGGCTCGACTGGGTGGAGTAGCTACTCGCGAAGCCGCGCCCGGGCATCCTGCCGTGAACCCAATATTCTCACTACATAGATTCGATCGGCATCGAACTCATAGTAGATATGGTGTTCGCCGGCTCTCCAGCGCCAGAGGCCCGGTATCATGTCGCTGCAATCGACGCCGATGCCGGGCTGAAGCCGAAGCTGCAGCAGCGCGTCCTCGATACGGTAAACGTAGCGGTCTGCTTCCGTTTCGCCCCACTCTTCATAACCGTATCGCCAAATGTTGATCAGGTCGCGCTCGGCCTTGGCCGAGTTGCGAACTTCACGCATCGGCAGGCCCGAGGCCTGCTTCCCCACGCGCCCTGCGAATGATTTCCGCCATATCGAGCGGTCCGGCGTCGCCGCTTTCCTCACCTTCGATAAGGGCCCGGCGCAGGGCCTCGATCTCTGCTGCGCGACGCGGGTCCAGGCGGCGTGAAGGCTGGTCGTTCATAATCAAGGCTCCACCTTCACTCTGACGAAAATGCACAAGACAAGCAAGCGTAGTCATCTGTAATCATGGTCAGTCACGTCAAGACACATACCTTTTCGCGGAAAAGGCACGTCCTGATTGTCACCCCTTCACGTTCACCACCTGCCTGAGCCGGTGCCTGATCGCCACCAGGTCGGTCTGGGCGTCCATCACCGCTCCGATGTCCTTGTAGGCGGCCGGGCTTTCGTCCAGCACGCCGACGTCGACCCGGCATTCGATGCCCTTCATCGCCGCCTTGTGAGATTCGAGGCTGATCAGCTTCTTGGCCTGGCCGCGCGACATCACCCGTCCGGCGCCGTGCGAGCAGCTCGAGAAGCTCTCGGCATTGCCGAGCCCCTCGACGATGAAGCTTCCGGTGCCCATCGAGCCCGGGATGATCCCGAGCTCTCCGACACTCGCGCTCACCGCCCCCTTGCGGGTCACCCACACCTGCTCGCCGAAATGGAACTCCCGGTTGGCGTAATTGTGGTGGCAGTTGATCGCCTGCTTCTCGGTCCTGAACGCCGGAAGATGCTTGCGCAGAGCCTCCAGCACCCGTCCCATCATCAGCTCGCGATTGGCCATCGCATAGTCCTGCGCGAAGCTCATCGCCTCGATATAGTCGTCGAACAGCTCCGAGCCCTCGGAGAGGAAGGCGAGGTCGCGGTCGGCGAGGTGGAAATCGAGCCGCTGCTTCGCGATCGCCTCCTTCGCCGCATCGATGAAATAGGTGCCGATGCGGTTGCCGGTGCCTCGCGATCCCGAGTGGAGCATCGCCCAGACTCGCTGATCCTCGTCGAGGCAGATCTCGATGAAGTGGTTGCCGCCGCCCATCGACCCCAGTTGGTCGCTGGTCTTGCCCTGCACCTTGGGGTGCTTCGCGACGATCGCGCGCCAGCGCTCCTCGAAACGCTCGTACCACGTCCGGGCGATCGAGTTGGGCGTGATCGCCCAGCCGCCCTTGGAGTGGTTGGCGCCCGGGCTCGATTCGAAGCCCTTCGGAACCGCCCGCTCGATCTCGGCCCGGATCGCCGACAGCGAGTCGGGCAGCTGGCTGGCGGTGAGCGAGGTCCGGACCGCCATCATGCCGCAGCCGATGTCGACTCCCACCGCCGCGGGCACGATCGCCTGCTTCGTCGCGATCACCGATCCCACCGTGGCGCCCTTGCCCCAGTGGACGTCGGGCATCCCGGCGATGTGGCTGAGGACGAACGGAAGCGAGGCGACGTTTCGAAGCTGCTGCATCGCCCCGGCCTCGAACGGCTGGTGGCTGTCCCACAGCTTGAGCGGCACTCCGCCGGTGTCGTGATGAGAGAATTTGTTCATGGCTTATCGATCATATTTGGTGAGTATGGCCTACCGATGGCAATACCCGTCATCCCGGCGAAAGCCGGGACCTCGGGGCGGCCCGCCGCGACTTCTCGTCCTGAGGTCCCGGCTGTCGCCGGGATGACGGTCAACCCCTCAGCACTTCCTCGACCCATTCCGGCACCAGCACGCCCGCCGGCCCGGTTCGCGCCTCCTCGAAATAGACGCTCCCCAGGCTCGGCTCCAGGTTCAGCTCCAGCGTTCGTGCACCCGCATAGCGGGCGGTCTGGACGAAGCCGGCGGCGGGATAGACGGCGCCTGACGTACCGATCGAGACGAACAGGTCGGCGTCCAGCAATGCCCGGTCGATCCGCTCCATCTCGTAGGGCATCTCCCCGAACCAGACGATGTCGGGCCTGAGCCGCCCGGCCTCCCCGCAGGCGGGGCAGGGCGGCCCGCTCGACAACCCCAGCTCCCACCCCATCCGCGCGTCGCAGGCGAGGCACCAGGCCGACTTGAGCTCGCCGTGCATGTGGAGCAGCCGTCGGGCCCCCGCCCGCTCGTGCAGGTCGTCGACATTCTGGGTGACGATCAGCAATTCGCCCGGCCATTCCGAATCCAGCCGGGCCAGGGCGCGATGGGCGGCGTTGGGCTCGACGCTCCCAAGCCTTTCGCGGCGGGCGTCGTAAAAGGCCTGGACCAGCGCCGGATCGCGCCGGAAGGCCTCGGGCGTCGCCACGTCCTCGACCCGATGCCCCTCCCAGAGCCCGTCCGGCCCGCGGAACGTGGCCAGGCCGCTCTCGGCCGAGATGCCCGCGCCCGTGAGGACGACAATGTTTCCTATCTCGCGCATGGACTGGCTTTAGCCGATATCGACTGGGTCCGTTAAGGGTCGCAAGCAGACGCTTGGCCTGAATGTCGGCAATGGGTGGAAAGCACGTCGTCCGAAGTGCTGCGGGAGGCTCAAAACCAGGCTGTCTCGACATTCAGTGGCGTCGCTTCAATCCCCCTCTCCCCAGCGGGGAGAGGGCCGGGGTGAGGGGGCTCGGCCGCCGAGAATAGGCGCTTGCGCCGAACCCCCTCTCCC
>DASVSP010000129.1:0-10439 GCA_036388065.1 Allosphingosinicella sp. | reverse complement strand
CTCGGGTCTCTCCGGATAAGCCGAGCCCCCTCACCCTGCCCTCTCCCCGCCGGGGAGAGGGAGAAGGTCGCCCGGCTCGTCGATATCCCGCAGCGTCTCCCCCACGTGCAGCGACCAGCCCAGCGCCTCGATTCTCGACATCGTCTGCCCGGCGACTGCTGCGGTGCTCCAGCTGATGCCCTCGAAGATCGTGCGGTCGAACCGCCGAAGCCCGAGCAGCGCATAGCCTCCGTCGTGAGCCGGGTGGATCACCGAGTCGTGGGACTCCATCGCCTCCGCCGCCGCGAGCAGCCGGCCCGGGTCGAGCTCCGGACAATCCGCGCCGATGAGCAGGATTGCGTCCTCCTCCAGAACCCGCTCCGCGGCACGCTCCAGCCTGTCGCCGAGCCCTCCCTCGCCCTGCGCCGTCAGGGCGAGTCCGCTTCGGGCGCCGTACCACAGGGCCGGGTCCGGCTCCCCGCAAAGCTCCACTGCAAGCCCCGTCGCGAGCGCCCCCTCGACCGTCCGGTGGAGCATCTCCCGCGCCAGAGCCGCCGCTCCCTCCGCGCCGAGCGCCGGGATCAGCCGGGTCTTGACCCGCCCCGGCACCGGCGCCTTGGCGAAGATGACGATCCGGGTCACCCGAGCCGCCAGCGGTGGTAGCGCTCCAGCCCGTCGAGAAGCCGCTCCGGCTTGTGCGCCTTCTTCCATTCGCCGGCCGCATATTTGTTGGCCTCGGCGAGGGTCGGGTAGGCGTGGATCGTGCCGAGCAGCTTGTTGAGTCCGAGCCCGTGCTTCATCGCCAGGACGAGCTCGGGGAGAAGCTCGCCGGCCTGGGCCGAGACGATGGTGGCTCCGAGCAGCCGGTCCTTGCCGGGCTGGACGAGCAATTTGACGAAGCCCCGGTTCGCCCCTTCGGCCAAGGCCCGGTCGAGGTGTGAGAGGTCGAAGCGCACCACCTCGAACTCGATCCCGGCTTCCCTGGCCGAAAGCGCGTTGTGGCCGACATGGGCGACCTCCGGATCGGTGAAGGTGACCCAGGGCAGGACCCGGTAGTCGGCCCGGAAGCGCTTCAGATGGCCGAACAGTCCGTTCACCGCCGCGAACCAGGCCTGGTGGGCGGCGAAATGAGTGAACTGATAGGGCCCGGCGACGTCGCCGACGGCGTAGATGTTCGGGAATCGGGTTTCGAGCCACGCGTTGACGGCGATGGTTCGGCCGGTCTCGATTTCGAGATCCTCGAGCCCGTAGCCGCTCAGCCGGGCCTTTCGGCCGACGGCGACGACGATCTCGTCGAAGGCGATGGCTCTCTCGACTCCGCCGGAGCGGACGATCAGCGTCTTGCCCTCGACCCGCGCCGCTTCGTGCCCGGTGAGGATCTCCACCCCCTCCTCCCGAAGCATCGCCTCGACCAGGGCGGACGCGTCCTCGTCCTCGCGGGGCAGGAGGCGCGGGCCGTTCTCCACCTGGGTCACCTTCGATCCCAGGCGGGTGAAGGCCTGGGCCATCTCGGTGCCGATCGGACCGCCGCCGACGATCGCGATCCGCCCCGGGACCCGCTCGCGCCCGCGAAGCTTTTCCCACATCGAATCGCTGGTCAGGAATCCGCTCTGCGCAAGGCCGGGGATGTCGGGCACCGCCGGCTCGCCCCCGGCGGCGATGACGATGGCGCGGGCCGTCAGCCGCTCGCCGCCGTCTATCTCCACCGTCCAGGGGTCGACGAGACGGGCGTGGCCCTTGCGGACGTCGACTCCGAGGCTCGAATAGCGATCGACGCTGTCCGCGGGCGCGATCTCGGCGATGATCCGGTGGATCCGTTCCATGACTTCGCCGAAGCGCACCTCCGGCTCGGCGGGAGTCACTCCGTAGGCGCCCGCGGTCCGGATCTCGTGCGCCGCTCGAGCGCTCCGGATCAGGGCCTTCGAAGGCACGCAGCCGGTGTTGAGGCAGTCGCCGCCCATTTCCCCTTTCTCGATCAGGGTCACCTTCGCCCGGACCGTCGCTCCGATCAGAGCGGTGACGAGGCCGCCGGCGCCCCCTCCGATGACGATGAGGTTGCGGTCGAAGCTTCGCGGCCGCCGCCAGCCCCGGTAGATTCGCCGGCGCCTCCACCAGCCGACCGCCGCCTTGGCGAGGAGCGGGAACAGCCCGAGCAGGACGAACGAGCCGATCAGGGCGGGCGAGAGAATGTCGCTCGTGCTTTCGATCGCCGCCAGCCGGGTCCCGGCGTTCACGTAGACGATCGTTCCGGGAAGCATTCCGACCTGGCTCACCAGGGCGTAGCCGAGCAGCCGCATCGCGGTCAGCCCCATTGCGAGGTTGATCAGGAAGAAGGGGAAGGCCGGGATGAGGCGCAATGTGAGCAGGTAGAAGGCGCCGTCCCGCTCGATTCCCCGGTCGATCGACCCGATCCGATCGCCGAACCTCGACTTGACCCAGTCGCGCAGAAGGTAGCGGGACGAGAGGAAGGCGAGGCTCGCTCCGAGGGTCGACGCGAAGGAGGCGATGAGAGTGCCCTGCCAAAGCCCGAAGATCGCTCCCGCGGCGAGGGTGAGGATCGCGGCTCCGGGAAGCGAGAGGGCGGTGACTGCGACGTAGAGAAGGAAGAAGGCGGCGACCGCGGCGAGGGGATCGGCCTCGACGAAAGCGGCGAGCTCCGCCTGCCGCGCCTTGAGGCTGGCCAGCGTCAGGTAGGCGCCGAGGTCGAAGACGAAGAAGGCGGCGATCGCGAGCGCGATGAGGAGCAGGAGAAGGATTTTGCCGGGCCGTCTCATTCTATCCCCTCGCTGCACCGCCCGTCATTGCGAGGAGCGAAGCGACGAAGCAATCCAGCCCGACTCGGGAGGCCGCACTGGATTGCTTCGCTTCGCTCGCAATGACGGAGGTGGGTTTCGGGGCGAATGTATCTGGACTATCCTCCGATGTCGAAGGAGGCCGCCATCGCCACTGCTCCGACCTTGCCGGTCTCCCCATTCCTCGACCCTGCCGCTCGCCCGCTCGACCCGGCCAAGTTCCGCGACCCGTTCGTCACCGCGAAGGGCGAGCCCCGCGCCCGAGTCGCCCTCTCCCGGCTCGACACGCTCTGGATCAACACCGGGACGCTCTGCAACCTTGCCTGCGCGAGCTGCTACATCGAGAGCTCGCCGACCAACGATAAGCTCGTCTATCCCACCCTCGCCGAGATCCTCCCCTATCTGGACGAAGCGGCGATGCTCGGCACCCGCGAGATCGGCTTCACCGGCGGCGAGCCCTTCATGAACCGCGAATCGATCGCGATGATCGCCGCATCGCTCGAGCGCGGCTTCGAAGTGCTGGTCCTGACCAACGCGATGCGGCCGATGCGGCGCTTCGAGGCCGAGCTCGAGGCGCTGCCGCGCGAGCGGGTGACGATGCGGGTCAGCCTCGACCACCACAGCGCGGCGGTTCACGAGGCCGAGCGGGGCCCGGGCACCTGGGCGAAGGCGCTGGACGGGCTGCGCTGGCTCGAGTCGAACGGCTTCAGGACCGCCGTCGCCGGACGCCAGCTTCCCGGCGAGAGTCTGGATCGGGCTCAGGCGGGCTATCGCGCGCTGTGCCGGAGCGAGGGCCTGGGCGCCGAGGGGGGGCTGGTGCTGTTCCCGGCGATGGACCCGGCCGCCGACGTACCCGAGATCACCACCGAGTGCTGGGACATCCTCCACGTCTCGCCCGGCGCGATGATGTGCGCGTCGAGCCGGATGGTGGTCAAGGCGAGGGGCGCTCCGCGCCCGCATGTGGTCGCCTGCACGCTGCTGCCCTACGACCCCCAGTTCGCCCTCGGGCCGACGCTCGCGGACGCGGCCGGCGAAGTGAGACTCAACCACCCGCATTGCGCCCGCTTCTGCGTGCTCGGCGGGGCATCCTGTTCTGCCTAAACCAATCCTCCCCATGCAGTGCATGGGGAGGGGGACCAGGCGAAGCCTGGAGGGTCCTTCGATACGGGCCTTCGCCAAGCTCGGTCCCTACTCAGGATGAGCGGATGGGATAATTCTCAACCGCTCATCCTGAGTAGCCGGCGAGCTTGTCGAACCGGCGTATCGAAGGACCTCCATCAACCTTCATGTGGTCCCCCTCCCAATGCCATGGCATGGAGAGGATGATGCTCTCCGTCGTCATTCCGGCACTGAACGCCGCGTCCACCCTGGGCGCCTGCCTCGACTCCGTTCGAGACGCCGACGAGACAATCGTCGTCGACGGCGGCTCGACCGATTCGACCGCGGCCGTCGCCGAAAGCTCCGGCGCGCGCCTCCTCCGGTCCCCCCGCGGCCGGGGAGTCCAGCTCGCGGCCGGAGCCGCGGCGGCGAAGGGGGGCTGGCTCCTCTTCCTCCACGCGGACACCAGGCTCGCCCTCGGCTGGCGCGACGCCGCGGAGAGCCACATGGCCCGCAGCCTCGGCAACGCCGCCTGCTTCCGGTTCCGACTCGACGCTGACGAACGGCGGGCCCGGCTGGTCGAGGCCGGAGTGGCGCTCAGGGTTCGGGCGCTGGGGCTGCCCTACGGCGACCAGGGCCTTCTTCTCTCGCGGCGACTCTACGACGAGGTCGGCGGATTCCGGCCGCTGGCGCTGATGGAGGATGTCGACCTCGTGCGAAGGATCGGCGCCCGCCGCATCGATCGGCTCGAAGTCGACGCCGTGACTTCGGCGGAACGCTGGCGGAGCGGCGGCTGGTTGCGGCGCTCGGGGCGCAACCTGCTCTGCCTCGGTTTATACCAATGCGGGATGAGCCCGGAGCGGGTGGCGCGACTCTATGGCTGACGCTCAGGCCCTGTTCGATTCGGCGAGCGCGAAGCTTCGCGGCGAAAGCGGAGTCCGCGACCTTGCCGGAGCGCTCGAGCTGTTCCGCGAGGCGGCCGGCGCGGGGCGGGTCGACGCCGCGGCCATCTACTGCAATCTGCTGGCCGCGGGGGTCGGAGGTCCCCGCCGCTGGGGCGAGGCGCTCCGGCTGCTCGCCGCGCTTGCGGAGGTGAGCACTCGAAGCCGGCGAGAGCTCGAGCGGATCGAGGCGATGGCGCTCACCGGGGACGGCGATCCGCTGGAAGTGCCGAAGGGCGAGCGGATCTGCGAGGCGCCCGCCGTCATCCGCTTCGAAGGGCTCTTCTCGGCCGAAGAATGCGCCTGGCTCGCCTCGTCGGCCGAGCCGATGCTCCAGCCCGCGGTCGTCATCGACCCGGCGACTGGCCGCCAGGTCCGGGATCCGGTTCGGGTCTGCGACAGCGTCGGATTCACCTGGCCGCTCGAAAACCCCGCCGTCCACGCCCTCAACCGCCGGCTTGCAGCAGCGAGCGGGACCGACGTCGGCCAGGGCGAGCCGCTTCAAGTCCTCCGCTACCGCCCCGGCGGCGAGTACCGTCCCCATTTCGACTCGATCCCCGGATTCGCCAACCAGCGGGCGATGACGATGCTGGTCTGGCTCAACGAGGATTATGAAGGCGGCGAGACCGACTTCCCGACCGCGGGCCTGAAGCTGAAGGGGCGGATCGGCGACTCCATCCTCTTCCGAAACACCGGCCCCGACGGCCGCCCCGACCCGGCGGCCGGCCATTCCGGCCTCCCGGTAACGGCCGGCGAGAAGCGCATCGCCAGCCGCTGGATCCGGCAGCGAGCGTTCGAGATGCCGCTGGGGGAGACGGCGGGATAGGCGGCAGGCGCCGGGAAGCCGGGATGAATGACTCACCCCCAATCCCGTTCGGCCTGAGCCTGTCGAAGGCCCCTCCTTGCAGAGCCGCGCAACGCAAGGAGGGGCTTCGACAAGCTCAGCCCGAACGGATTCGGGCACGCCACGAGGCATCTCTCGGCGCCGATTCGTCGATTTCACCATGTCAAAGAGCCCGGCCGGTCAGCGACTCGACCAAGGTGGATTATGGTAGGAAAAATCCTACAAGACAAGAACAAAAAAGGAACGGTTTCTCAGCGACTTAGAATCCTGCCGCAGATCGAGTCGAGCTTGGCGAGCATCGCCGGGTCCCGCGATTCGGGCCCGGTGATGATCGCCGAGTCGAGCACCGAGTCGATCGGCGAGGCCTCTCGCGCCTCCGGCAAGGCCCGCGCGAAGGCCTCGACCATCGCCTTCGCCCGGCCCGCATTGGCGGTCAGCTGGGCGATGATCGCCGAGACCTCGACCGCGTCCTCGCTTTGCTTCCAGCAATCGTAGTCGGTGACCATCCCGACGAGCGCGTAGGGAAGCTCGGCCTCCCTCGCCAGCTTGGCCTCGGGCATCGCGGTCATTCCGATCACGTCGCAGCCCCAGCTGCGATAGAGCTCGCTCTCGGCCCGCGAGGAGAATTGCGGGCCCTCCATGGCGAGATAGGTGCCTCCCTTGGCCACGCTCGCCCCCGCCGCCTGCGCCGCGGAGGCGAGCAGGGCCGAGAGCCGCGGGCAGACCGGGTCGGCCATCGAGACGTGGGCGACGAGCCCGGGGCCGAAGAAGCTCTTCTCCCTGGCGAAGGTCCGGTCGATGAACTGGTCGACGAGGACGAAGCGCCCCGGAGCGAGCTCCTCGCGAAGCGATCCGACCGCCGAGACGGCGACGAGATCGGTGCACCCCGCCCGCTTCAGGGCGTCGACATTGGCTCGGGCGTTGACCTGGCTCGGCGGGATCCGGTGGCCCCGTCCGTGTCTTGGAAGGAAGACGAATTTGACCCCGTGGAGCCGCCCGACCAGCAACTCGTCCGACGGCGCCCCCCAGGGCGTGTCCACCGCGATCCACTGCGCCTCCTCGAGCGCATCCATCTCGTAGAGGCCCGAGCCGCCGAGTATCCCGATCGTCCATTCGCTCATGGCGGCCGCTTACCGATCTTCGCCGAGTCCCGAAAGGGAGTGATGACTGCCCCACGGCCGACCTTCAGCTATTTAAAAGACTTGGAAATTGGTGCCTGACACCATTTTTCGCGGGCGGGGCTGGTCTGGGCCGGCGCTTTCGCTAGCTTGCCCCCGTGAAACCCGCTTCCCGCATCGCCTTGCGCGCCGCCGCCGCGCTGATCGCAATCCCTTTCCTCTATTTCCTCGCCGTCCTGATCCTCGGCGCCGTCCCGGCCAATCGCGGCTGGGTGGAGGCGGAGGAGGGGGTGACGGTCTTCGTGCGAACCAACGGCGTTCACACCTGGATCCTCGTGCCCAAGGTGACCGCGCAGATGGACTGGCGCCCGCTCGTCCCCGGCGCCCACCTCAAGGACAAGGCCTGGGGCAACGGCAATTACGTCGCCTTGGGCTACGGGAACCGAACCTTCTACCTCGAGACCCCGACCTGGGGCGACCTCACCATGAAGAACGCCTTCCTCGCCGCCTTCGGCCAGGGCCGAAGCCTGATGCACGCCGATCACGACCACGACCCGAAGGCCGGGGAGGACACGAGGCCGATCGTCCTTCGAAGCGACGAATATCGGCGGCTCGTCGAGTTCGCGCGCGGCAGCTTCCAGTATGACGGGCAGGGGCGGACGATGCCCATCCTGGGCCGAGGCTACGGGACGTCGGACATGTTCTACGAGGCGGTTGGGCCGTACAGCGCGGTCTATACCTGCAATTCGTGGACCGGAGCGGCCTTGCGGCACGCGGGCGTAAAGACCGGGGTGTGGACGCCCTTGTCGCAGAGCATCATGTGGAGACTCTGAAAATCCTCCACGCGATTTCGCGGGGAGGGGGACCGCGCGAAGCGCGGTGGAGGGGTTCTTCGGACTGAAAGAGGCCCCTCCACCATGCTTCGCATGGTCCCCCTCCCCTGCAAAGGCAGGGGAGGATTTCACCTACCCTCCGCTCCCACCCTGGGTTAAGGCGGCTCCAAATCAAACCACAGGGGGTTTCGATGGCTAAGATACTCGGCAACTTCCATCTCGCGCTCATCATCGGAATCGTCCTGATGCTCGCGGCGATGTTCGGCCTGCATGGCGAGCTGATAAGCGACGGAAATTACGACTGGTCGCAGTTCCTGCGCTACCTGCACATATTCGCCGGAATCCTGTGGATCGGACTGCTTTATTATTTCAACTTCGTGCAGATCCCGACCATGCCCAAGGTGCCGGCGGAGCTGAAGCCCGGAGTCACCAAATATATCGCTCCGACCGCGCTCTTCTGGTTCCGATGGGCGGCCCTGGCGACTGTGATCCTCGGCCTCGTCACCGGCGAGATGAAGGAAGGCGGCTATTCCGCGCGGGCCCTCGGCCTCGCCGAGAATTACCGGACGATCGGGATCGGAATGTGGCTGGGAATCATCATGGCCGCGAACGTCTGGTTCGTGATCTGGCCGAACCAGAAGAGGGCGCTCGGGATCGTGCCGGCTGAGGATTCGGCGAAGGCGCGCTCGGCCTCGACGGCGATGATGGCCAGCCGGATCAACCTCATCCTGTCCCTGCCGATGCTCTACTGCATGGTCCTCTACGCCCACCTGGGCGCCTGAGGCTCGAAAGCGGCGCGGTTGACCGTCCCGTCGTCATTGCGAGCGAAGCGAAGCAATCCAGGCCGGGGCGGCGGAGAGGTGTAGGTTGCTTCGTCGCTCCGCTCCTCGCAATGACGGTGGCCGATGACGAAAGGCTGGTCCTTCTCGATCGACCGCGGCGGCACCTTCACCGACATCGTCGCCCGCTCGCCCGGCGGGCGGCTTCTGACGGCCAAATTGCTCTCCGACAATCCCGGGCAATATGAGGACGCCGCGGTCGAGGGCATAAGGCGGATGCTTGCGGAGCACGAACCTCGTCGTTGCGAGCGAAGCGAAGCAATCCACACCTCGGAGTCTGCGGAGGCTGGATTGCTGCGCTCCGCGCGCAATGACGGGCTCATGGTGAAGATGGGCACCACGGTCGCGACCAACGCCCTGCTCGAGCGCAAGGGCGAGAAGCTGGTCCTCGTCACCACGGCGGGCTTCGGCGACGCTCTCAGGATCGGCTACCAGGCCCGGCCCGACATCTTCGCGCGGCGGATAATCCTGCCCGAAGCGCTCTACTCCGAAGTGATCGAGGTGGACGAGAGGGTCACTGCCGAAGGCGAAGTGCTGCGCCCGCTCGACCTCGAGGATTCCCGCGCCTCGCTGCGGAGCGCCTGCGAGGCAGGCTATCGCTCCGTCGCCATCGTCCTCATGCACGGCTGGCGGTGGACGGCGCACGAGTCGGCGCTGGCGAGGCTTGCGGAGGAGATCGGCTTCACCCAGGTCTCGGTCAGCCACCGGGTCGGGCCGCTCATCAAGCTCGTCGGGCGGGGCGACACCACGGTGGTCGACTCCTACCTCTCGCCGGTGCTTCGCCGCTACGTCGACCGGGTGGTCGCCGCGCTCGGGAGCGAGGCTCGCCTCTTCTTCATGCAGTCGTCGGGCGGCCTCACCGACGCCGGAGCCTTCCAGGGCAAGGACGCGATCCTCTCCGGACCGGCGGGCGGAATCGTCGGAATGGCGAGGACCGCGAAGGAGGCGGGATTCGACAGGGTGATCGGCTTCGACATGGGCGGCACCTCGACCGACGTCTCCCACTATGCCGGAGTCTATGAGCGGACCAACGAGACCGTCGTCGCGGGAGTCCGGGTCCGGGCGCCGATGCTCGAGATCCACACGGTCGCGGCGGGCGGGGGCTCGGTCTGCCATTATGACGGCACCCGCTTCAGGGCCGGGCCGGACAGCGCGGGGGCGGTGCCCGGCCCCGCCTGCTACCGCCGCGGCGGGCCGCTCACCATCACCGACTGCAACGTCGTCCTGGGCAAGATCAGGCCCGATCATTTCCCTCGGGTCTTCGGCCCGGGCGGCGACGAGCCGATCGACGCCGAAGCCTCGCTGGCCCTGTGCGAGGCGATCGGAACCGACGCCGGAATGTCCGCCGAGGAGGTCGCGGCCGGCTTCGTCCGGATCGCGGTCGACAACATGGCGAACGCGATCAAGCGGATATCGATCGCTCGGGGCCATGACGTCACCCGCTACACCTTGGCCTGCTTCGGAGGCGCCGGCGGCCAGCACGCCTGCCTGGTCGCCGACGCGCTCGGCATGGGGCGGGTGATGATCCACCCCCTGGCGGGCGTGCTTTCGGCCTACGGAATGGGGCTGGCGGACCTGGTGGAGTTGAGGCAGCGAAGCGTCGGCGGCGAGGCGCTGGAGGAGGTGCTTGCCGAGCTGGCGCGGGAGGCGGAGGCGGCGCTGCGGGGGCAGGGGGTGGAAGCGGTCGAGCTGAAGCGGCGGGCGGCTCTGAGGTATGAGGGGAGCGATTCCAGCCTGGAGGTGAATGCCGGCAAGTTCGAGGCGATGCGGGCCGAGTTCGAGGAGGCGCATCGGCTTCGGTTCGGGTTCGTCTCGCCGGAGACCGCGGTGGTGGTGGAGACGGCGATCGTGGAGGCGGTGGGACAAAATTCCTCGCCTGCATTTGCAGGGGAGGGGGACCAGGCGAAGCCTGGTGGAGGGGGTTCTTCGGGTACAAGAACCCCTCCACCGCGCTCCGCGCGGTCCCCCTCCCCGGCAAATGCCGGGGAGGAATTT
>DASVSP010000128.1:0-7093 GCA_036388065.1 Allosphingosinicella sp. | reverse complement strand
CAAGCCGGTCCTGAACGCCCATTCCTGTGCCTCCGGCCGCAAGGGTTTCCGGCGGACGGCCTCGATCCCGTAGAAGAACAGGTGGCCCCCGTCGAGCATCGGGATTGGCAACAGGTTGATGAATCCCAGATTAATTGAGATGACGGCGAGGAACCAAAGGAAGGCCAGCAGGCCCATGCTGGCCTGCTCTCCGGAGAATTTGGCGATCTTGAGCGGGCCGCCCATTTCCTTGACCGAGCGCCGGCCGGTGACGATCTGGCCCAGGCCCTTGACGGTGGACGCCACCACCGACCAGCATTGCTGGACTGAGGCGGCCACTGCGCCGAAAGGCGAAGTCGGGGTCAGGACCTGTTCGCCGGCCCCGATACCGAGCATGGGCCGGCGCTCTTCGTTGCCGAAACGATCCTTGCTCACAACGATCCGCGGATTGACGTCGACCCGGAACCGGCGCCCGGCCCTCTCGGCCTCCACGGCGATCGGCCCACCCACCTTCAGAGCGACGATCAGAGGGACGTCCTCGAACCGGTCGATATTCTTGCCGTCCAATCGGACGATGCGGTCGCCGACCTGGAGGCCTGCCGCCGAAGCGGGCGAGCTTTTGGTGAAGGCTCCGATCACCGGCGGGGTCTGGGGGACGCCGAGCATGTAGTTGAAGCCGGTCAGGATCAGGATTGCGGCGAGGAAGTTGGTCATCGGACCGGCCAGAACGACCAGGAAGCGCTGCCAGACCGGCTTCGCCTGGAAGGTTCGGGCCCGCTCCTCCGGCGGCAAGGCGAGCCACTCGGGGGAAGGCTGGCCCGCGGCGTTCATGTCGCCGGCGAACTTTACGTAGCCTCCGAGCGGCAGCCATGCGAGCTTCCAGCGGGTTCCCCTCCTGTCGGTCCAGCCGGCGATCTCGCGGCCGAAACCGATCGAAAAGGCTTCCGCCTTGATCCCGAACCAGCGTCCGACGAAGTAATGGCCGAGCTCGTGGACGAAGATCAGCGGGCCGATGACGAGCAGGAAGCTCAAGATCGTCCACAAGATGCCCGGATTGTCGGTCAACGCATAACCCTTCTCACGATTGCTTCCGCCGAAATGCGGGCTTCTCGGTCGATTTCAAGCACTTCGTCCAGCGAACCGGGCGCCGGCGGGGCATAGCATTGCAGAGTCTGCGCGGCGATGGAAGCGATGTCGAGGAAGCCGATGGCCCCTCGCAGAAAGGCTTCGACCGCGACCTCGTTGGCGGCGTTGAGGACCGCCGGCCGGGCCCCGCCCTCGCGCAAGGCCTGCCGGGCAAGGCCGAGCGCCGGAAACCGCTCCGGATCGGGCTCGGAGAAAGCGAGGTTGCCGGTCCTGACCAGATCGAGCCGCTCGCAGGGAGTGGGCATCCGCTCGGGCCATGCCAGGGTATAAGCGATCGGGATCCGCATGTCCGGGGAGCCCAGCTGCGCCAGGACCGATCCGTCGACATATTCGACGAGGCTGTGGACCACCGACTGCGGATGGATGACGATCTCGAACGCCTCCTCGGGGAGCGGGAAGAGGTGGAAGGCCTCGATCAGCTCTAGCCCCTTGTTCATCAAGGTGGCGCAGTCGACCGAGATCTTCGCGCCCATCGACCAATTGGGGTGGGCGATGGCCTGGTCGGGGGTGGCGACACGCATCTCGTCGAGGCTCTTGTCGCGGAAGGGTCCGCCGCTGGCCGTGAGGATGATCCTTCGCACCCCTTCGGGCCGAACCCGATCGAAGCACTGGAAAATGGCGTTGTGCTCGGAATCGACGGGAAGCAACGCCGCCCCGCTTCCGGAGGCGGCCTCGATCATCAGGTGGCCGGCGGAGACCAGGGCCTCCTTGTTGGCGAGGGCCACGGTGCGCCCGCCCCGGATCGCCGCCATGGTCGGGCTGAGGCCGGCGGTGCCGACGATCGCCGCCATCGTCCAGTCCGCCCCTGCGGCGGCGGCCTCGAGAACGGCTCGATCGCCCGCCGAAGCCTTCGTCCCGCTTCCGGCAAGAGCGGCTCGAAGCGGTTCAAGAAGGGTCTCGTCTGCGATCACCGCCCGCTCCGCCTCCACCCGCCTCGCCGCCTCGGCGAGGCCGTCCACGTCGCGATGGGCGGTGACCGCGAGCACGGCGTAACGCTCGCGGTTGCGTTCGATCAGGTCGAGCGTCGAGCGGCCCACGGAGCCGGTGGCGCCGAGGATGGTAACGCTTCGCCGCTCGGTCACGCGAGGCTTGCGATCAGGACGAGCAGGGTGGCGAGGATGACTGGCAGAAGGCCGTCGAGCCGGTCGAGCACTCCGCCATGGCCGGGAAGCAGGGCGCCGCTGTCCTTGACCCCGAGCCGGCGCTTGACCCGGCTTTCGTAAAGGTCGCCGAGCTGGGCGAGCAGGCCCATCGGGGCTCCGAGCCAGAGGAAGTCCGGAAGCTCGGCGGAGATTCCGAACAGCCACGCGGCCATGGCTCCCACGACCGCGGCTCCCGCCATCCCGCCGATCAGGCCGGCCCAGGTCTTGTTGGGGCTGATCTTCGGCGCCAGCTTCGGACCGCCGATCGATCGGCCGGCGAAATAGGCGAAGATGTCGGTCGCCCAGGTCACCAGCATCAGCCAGAAGACGAGGTAGGTGTCCGCCCAGGCGATGACGAGCAGGGCGAAGGAGGGGATCCCGATGTAGAGCATTCCCCACCCGAGGGCGAGGCGCCGGCTGGCGAGCAGGGCGACGATCGCCGCCGCTGCGACCGCTGCGAATCCGAGCCAGGCCTCCCGAAAGGTCGAGACGGCCACCGCCTCCACCCCTTCGATCACGTCGATCTCGCCGACGGGGTAGAGATATTGCGCCGCCGCGAGAAGGACGACGACGAGCAGTGCGATCGCGAAATAGCTCCAACCGCGCTTCAGCCGGTGCATGTCCCCCCACTCGAGGATCATGATCCCGGCGCCGGCCGCGACGAGCAGCCTGAACAGCCAGCCGCCGACATAGATGGCGGTGCAGGCCACGGCGATCATCACCACCGCGGCCGCGAAGCGGGTGAGCAGGTCGGACTGGGGCGCCGGCGGGGTCCGCTCGCTCATCGGCCGCCGAACCTGCGTTCCCGGCCGGCATAGTCGGCCAGCGCCTCGCGCACGCAATCGCCGTCGAAATCGGGCCACAAGGTGTCGACGAACAGCAATTCGGCATAGGCCGCCTGCCAAAGCAGGAAATTGGAAAGGCGCTGCTCCCCCGAGGTCCGGATCAGGAGATCGAGCGGAGGGAGGCCCGCGGTATCGAGCGAAGCCTCGACCATAGCCTCGTCGATCTCGGCCGCTCGGATCTCGCCGGCCTCGGCCCGCTCGGCGAGCCTTCGCGCCGCCTGGGCCAGCTCGGCGCGGGCGCCGTAATTGAGGGCGATCGCGAGAGTCATCCGCTGATTGTCCGCGGTGCGAGTCACGGCCTGATCCACCAGAGTGGCAATGTCGGACTGGAAAGCGTTGTGATCGCCCAATATCTTAAGCCGGATTCCCTCGCGATGAAGGGCGTCAAGCTCCCGGGTGATGTAGAAGCGCAAAAGCCCCATCAGATCGTTGATCTCGTCCTCGGGCCTGCGCCAGTTCTCGGAGGAGAAAGCGTAGAGGGTGAGGCATTCCACCCCCGCCTCCCCCGCGGCCCGAAGCACCTTGCGCGCCGCTTCGGCGCCCTGGCGATGACCGGCGGCGCGGGGAAGGCCCCTCGCCTTCGCCCATCGGCCGTTGCCGTCCATGATGATTGCGACGTGCCGGGGAACGCCGGGGCTTCCGCCGCCGGCGCTTTCCGGCGCCTGTCGGGCGGAGGGGAGAGTCACTGCGTGAGGATTTCCTTTTCCTTGGCCGAGGCGACCCCGTCGATGTCCTTGATCGTGTCGTCGGTCAGCTTCTGCACTTCGGTCTCGCCCCGCTTGCGCTCGTCCTCGCTGATCTCGCTCTTCTTCTCGTCCTGCTTCAGTGCGTCCATCCCGTCGCGGCGGACGTTGCGGACGGCGATCCGGGCCTTTTCGGCATATTGGCCGGCGAGCTTGGCAAGCTCCTTGCGCCGCTCCTGGGTCAGGTCCGGGATGGGAAGCCGGATCGTCGTGCCGTCGACGATCGGGTTGATCCCCAACCCGGCATTGCGGATCGCCTTCTCGACCGGGGTGACGTTCGACCGGTCCCAGACCTGGACGGAAAGCATCCGCGCCTCCGGGGTCGACACCGTCGCGACCTGGTTGAGCGGCATGTTGGCGCCGTACACCTCGACCTGGATCGGATCGAGAAGGCTGGTCGAGGCCCGGCCGGTCCTCAGTCCGACCAGATCGTGCTTCAGAGCTTCGACGGCGCCGTGCATTCGGCGCTGGATGTCGGCCTTGTCGTACGCTGGCATGGTCTCACTCCTCGTTCTGAACGATCGTCGCGGTGCCTTCGCCGCTAAGCACATGGGCGAGGTTGCCCTGCTCGCGGACGTTGAACACGACGATCGGAATGTTGTTGTCGCGGCACAAGGCGACGGCGCTCGCGTCCATCACCTTGAGATCGTCCGCGAGCACCTGCTGGAAGGACAGGCTCTCGTAGCGCTTGGCGTCCGACTTTTTCTTCGGGTCGGCGTCGTAGATGCCGTCGACGCTCGTTCCCTTGAACAAGGCGTCGCAACCCATCTCCGCGGCGCGAAGGGCGGCGGCGGTGTCCGTGGTGAAATAGGGATTGCCGGTGCCGGCGGCGAAGATCACGACCCGGCCCTTCTCCATGTGGCGCAGCGCCCGGCGGCGGATATAGGGCTCCGAGACCGTCGCCATCGGGATTGCGGAGAGGACCCGCGTATCCGCGCCGATCTTCTCCAGAGCGTTTTGGAGGGCGAGCGCGTTCATCACGGTCGCCAGCATGCCCATATAGTCGGCGCTCGCCCGGTCGAAGCCCTTGGCGGCGCCCGCCAGGCCACGGAAGATGTTGCCCCCGCCGACGACGATGGAAAGCTGGTGGCCCGCCTTCATCGCTTCGGCGATCTCGAGCGCCAGGCGCGCGGTGGTGTCGGGATCGATGCCGAACGCGCCCTCCCCCATCAATGCCTCGCCCGACAGCTTCAGGAGGATCCGGTTGAAGCGCGGTCGCGGCATTGGGATTTCGGTTCCGTTCGCGAGAGGAATGGAAGGGTGGCGCACCTTAATAAGGGCGCGCCACCCTGCCAAGAAGCTTAGGCGGCCTTGTTGACGCCCGAAGCCGCGGCGACTTCGGCGGCGAAATCGCTTTCCTTCTTCTCGATGCCTTCGCCGAGCTGGAAGCGGACATAGGCATTGAGCGAGATCGGGCTTCCGGTCCGCTTGGCCTCGGCCGTGATGACGTCCTCGATCTTCGTCTTGTTGTCCATGACGAAGAGCTGGCTCATCAGGGCGTTCTCCTTGCGGAACTTGGCCATCGCGCCGTCGACCATCTTGGAGACGATGTCGGCGGGCTTGCCGCTCTCCGCCGCCTTCTCGCTGGCGATGGCGCGCTCGCGCTCGATCAGCGAGGGGTCGAGCTCGTCGCCGGTCAGCGCCTGCGGGTTGGCCGCGGCGATGTGCATGGCGAGCTGCTTGCCGAGCTGGCTCAGAGCCTCGGCGTCGCCCTCGCTCTCGAGCGCGACCAGGACTCCGATCTTGCCGAGACCCGGCTTCACCGCATTGTGGACGTAGGCGACGACCACGCCCTGCGGGACCTGAAGCACGGCCGAGCGGCGAAGCGACTGGTTCTCGCCGATCGTCGAGATGTTGGCGGTGAGCTTCTCCTCGACGGTTCCGCCGCCCGGATATTGGGCGGTAAGGATTCCCTCGACCGTTCCGACGCCGTCGAGCGCGAGCTGGGTGACGGCGCTCACGAATTCCTGGAACTGCTCGTTCTTCGAGACGAAGTCGGTCTCCGAATTGACCTCGACGACGGCGCCGCGATTGCCCGCGACGGCGACCCCGACCAGTCCTTCGGCGGCGGTGCGGCCGGCCTTCTTGGCGGCGGCGGCGAGGCCCTTGGCACGGAGCCAGTCGATCGCGCCTTCCATGTCGCCCTGGGTTTCGCCCAGCGCCTTCTTGCAATCCATCATGCCGGCGCCGGTGCGCTCGCGCAGTTCCTTGACGGTGGCGGCCGTGATCTCAGCCATTTCGCATATCCTCTTTAGTCAGCGCATCAGGCGCGCAATAGGTGAAAACTCCGTTCGCCCTGAGCCTGTCCTTCGATACGCGTCTTCGCCAGGCTCAGCCGCTACTCAGGATGAGCGGTGAAACGTTGCCGCTCATCCTGAGTAGGCATTGAGCGAAGTCGAAATGCCGTATCGAAGCACGGTCTCCCGGTTGAACGGGCGGGGGATCACTCCCCCGCTACTCTCAAGCGTCGGCGAGCGCCGCCTCGGCCGGCGGAGCGTCCATCGAGCCGATATCCTCGCCACGCGCCTGGGCGCCGCCGGACTTGCCGGCAAGGGCCGCATCGGCGACGGCGTCGCAATAGAGGCGGATGGCGCGGCTGGCGTCGTCATTGCCCGGGACCGGGAAGGCGATGCCCTGCGGGCTCACGTTCGAGTCGAGGATCCCGACGACCGGGATCCCGAGCACGTTGGCTTCCTTGATCGCGAGCTCTTCCTTGTTGGCGTCGATCACGAAGATGACGTCGGGAAGCCCGCCCATCTCGCGAATCCCGCCGAGCGAAAGCTCGAGCTTGTCGCGCTCGCGGGTGAGCTGGAGCACCTCCTTCTTGGTAAGCCCGGCGGTGTCGCCGCTGAGCTGCTCCTCGAGGCTCTTGAAGCGCCTGATCGAGTTGGAGATGGTCTTCCAGTTGGTGAGCATCCCGCCCAGCCAGCGATGGTTGACGAAATGCTGGCCCGAGCGGCGGGCCGCCTCGGCGATCGGATCCTGCGCCTGGCGCTTGGTCCCGACGAACAGGACCTTGCCGCCCGAAGCGACGCTCTGGCGCACGAAATCGAGCGCCCGGGCGAAGAGCGGCACGGTCTGCGAAAGATCGATGATGTGGACCCCGTTCCTGTCGCCGAAGATATACGGCTTCATCTTGGGGTTCCAGCGGTGGGTCTGGTGGCCGAAATGCGCTCCGGCCTCGAGCAATTGCTGCATGGTGACGTCGGTGGACGCCATGGTCTTTCTCCTTCCGGTT
>DASVSP010000127.1:0-17475 GCA_036388065.1 Allosphingosinicella sp. | reverse complement strand
CGCCCAGCTTCGATGCCGGGGCGATCGCGTGATTCCCGCGGTCATCGCCTCCAGTCTCAGCCAGAATCGCGAAGCGATCGCCGGCGAGCGGGAGTCTCGCCGGGCGCGGGTGACGAGGACTTCGCGCCCGCCCAGCGCGCTCGCGAAATCGTGGGCGGCGAGGCCGATCCGGCGTTCCAGCCCGGGAAGCCCGATCTCCCGCCGGACCCGAGGCGCGAGCCAGGGGTCGGGCGTGGGCAGTTGCGGCCAGACGCCTTCGTTCAATCCGCCGAGGATGACGAGATCGGCGGATTGAAGGCGGGCTTCGATGAGGCCCCAGATGAAAAGGCGCGGGTGCTGGCCGTAAGGCGGCCGGACCGCGACCGCCGCGAGCAGCTGCTCGAGGAGGGCCGGAAGGCTCGCCGGCGACAGTCGGGAAGGCCCGTGAACCGAAGCGGGCTCGGCGGATTCGAGCAGCTCCGCGGCGGCGCGCCCGGCCGGGCCGGCCCAAACCTCGTCGCCGCCGAGCTCGGACGCCGACTCGCGCAACAGGCCCAGGAGCGAGGGAAGCGACGCCCGTTGGACGGCGAAGCCGCGCTCGATCGCCCGAAGCCGCGGCGCTACATTGCTCCACCATCGAAACGCGCGCTCGCGCCGCTCGGAATCGCGTCCGCTTCGGTCGGAAAGATATTCCGAAATTCCGTCCAGCCCGGCCGGGGGCCTCGGGCCCCGAAGCGCAAGGTCGAGGGAGCGTGAGCCTTCGAGCCAGTCCAGCCTCCCTTCCCCCTTCATGACCAGCGGGTGCTTGAGCAGGGCGAGAAGCGGCACCGGAGCGAATTGCTCCGCCGCCGCCGTGGCGAGGGCGAGAAGCAGGGTGCCGGGCGCGAGCTGAGAGAGCGGCCGGCCGGCGCTGTCGTCGGCCTCGATGCCCCAGCGCCGGAGGTGAGCGGAGACCCGCCGGGCGAGATTGCGGTCGGGAGTCGCCAAAGCGGCGGTTCGCCCCGGAGTCTCCAGGGCTTCGCGCAACGCGATGGCGATCGTCTGGGCTTCCTCGGCCGGATCGGCGAGCTCGAGCGCCCGAACTCCCGTGAGTCGCCGCTCGAGCGGCCGCAAGTCCTGCCATCGGTCGGTGAAGGCGGCCGGCTTCATGGCGTTTGCGACGGCCCGGCTTCGGGCCGCGGGGGCGTCCCGGCCGCCTCCCCACCGCCAGCTTTCGACTTCCTCACGGCCCACGCCCATCCGGTCGAGCAGCAGCTTGAGGTGGAATTGGGGATGAGTCTCGATGGAGCGGCGAGTCAGTCCGGTGGCCTCGTCGGGGTCATGCGGCCCGAGCGAGTCCCATTCTTCCCCAGCCATGGCCAGATCGAGGCCGGGGAAGACGACCAGCCCGTCGTCGAGCCGGGAGACGATCCGAAGAAGTCCGGCGATTGCGGGAGCCGTGCTGCTGATTCCGGCGGCGGCGACGAAGCCGCGCGGCGGCGAATTGCGCCAGCGCCGGGCGACCGCGTCGAGAAGACGGTTGCGCCGGTCCGCCAGATCGATCCGGCCCCGTTCGGCAAGGCGGCGGGGCCACTGGTCCAGGATGACCGAGAGCCGGTCGAGCGAAGCCTGCCAGTGAAGCGACAGATCGGGCAGCTCTTCGGCGAAAGATCGAAGGCTCGACGGATCGACCCCTTCGACCAGCAGCTGATCGAGCGTGCGGGCGAGATCCTCGGCGAGCCGGAGCGCTTCGGCCGCGTCGATCCCGCCGACATGCTCCTGGACCAGGCGCGCGAGGAGGAAAAGCCGTTCGAGCGGCTCCACCGCGGGCGGAAGCTCCTCCTCTTCGCCCAGCGGCTCGAGCGCCCCTCCGATTCGCTCGTCCAGCTCGGGGTCGCCCACCGGCACGAGCCTGGGCAGCAGCAGGCCTCCGCCGGAGCGCCTTACGAAGGCGTCGGCGATCGCCCTGGCGGCGCGGTTGTTGGGGACGAGGACCAGGCCCTGCGCGAGGCCGGTGTCGCCTCGGCCGAAGCGCGCGATAAGCCCCGCCGCCAGAGCATCCGCAAACGCTCGGTGGGCCGGGATGGTGAAGACGCTCGGACGGACCTTGGTCACGAAATCACTCTCGAGCGACGGCGAGGAGCGACAAGATCGACACGGAAGTTCCGAAGTTCCGGCTTGTCACGGACTTGAAAGAAAGGGGCGATTCGGAATCGCTCTTGTCGCGTTCGGCAGCCTTTCCCGGCAAAGGGCGGAAACAGATCATCGGTGGAACATAACATGATTCAGGCTTCGGCAAAAGGCCGCCTTCCGCCGTGTCGGCCCACGCCTCGAATCGACCCGATTGGATATCGGCAGCCGGTTCAGGGGAACCCCAGCACTTCCTCGGCCTGCTTGATGTTTGCCGGGGCGCCGACGTCGAACCAGAGGCCTTCGTGGACAGCTCCGAACAGCCGGCCCCTGGCGATGGCCCGATCCCACAGAAGGTTGGTCGAGAAGGGGCCGTCCGGTATTTCGCCTTCGAGCAGGCGTTTCGAGACCATCTGGACGCCGGTGTAGACGAACGGCGCGACCCCGCCCGGTTTGCGCCGCTTGAGCACCCCGCCGGAGCTCATGTGGAAATCGCCCTGGCCCTTGTGGCAGTGGGCGCGGGCGAGCGGGACGAGCAGGAGCAGCGCGTCCATCCGGGCATCGTCCCAGCCGCTTGCGAGCAGCCGAAGCGAGTCGACCGGGCCGTCGATCCACAGATTGTCGGAATTGACGGCCAGGAAGGGGTCCGCATCGAGCAGCGGCAGCGCCCGAACCATGCCACCGCCCGTTTCGAGCAGTAGCGCCCGCTCATCGGACACAAGAATCTCAAGGCCCTGGACCCGGTTTCTGAGATGGGCCTCAAGCGCGTCCGCGAGATAATGGACGTTGACCACAACCTTTTCGACGCCCGCGGCGCGCAGCTTGTCGAGGCAATGATCGAGCAGAGGCTTGCCGGCGACCTCGACGAGAGGCTTGGGCCGGGTCGCGGTGAGCGGCCGCATGCGCTTGCCCAGGCCCGCGGCCATGACCATCGCCGTCCTCGGCACGTCGCCGCTTGGCACCGGTCGGAGGGCGAGCGGCCGGCGATGGCGGTTCATGCGTAGATTTTCCTGAGGCAGGCGTCGTTGCGATATTCCGGCGGGACATTGGAGTCGAACCAGGCGCGGACCGGGGCGAGAGCGGGGTGGGCGAGGTTGCGCTCGACATAGCCCCAGATCCGAGGGTGCATGGTCGGGTAGAAAGGTTTTTCGTCCCGCTTCCACAGCCGGGTGAAGATTCCGAGGATCTTGGTGTTACGCTGTGCTCCAAGGATCTCGTAATGCGCCCGGAAGAGGTCGCGGTCCGCGACGTTCGAGCGCTCGCAATAGACTTCGATCATCGCCTCCTCGATCTGCGGCGACACGTCGCGGCGCGCATCCTGCAGGAGCGAGACGAGATCGTAGGCGGGATGGCCGGCCAGGGCATCCTGGAAATCGAGGAGGCCGAGCTCGGACCTTCCTGGAAGGACCATGAGATTGTCGGCATGGTAGTCGCGAAGGACCAGCACCGGATTGGTCCGGACGACCCCGACGACGTCCGCCCACACCTGCCGCCAGGCCGCGAGGAACCCGGCCTCGTCGACCTGCATGTCGAGCGCGGGCGCGTACCATTCCGCGAAGAGGCCCACTTCACGCTCCATCGCCTGGTCGTCATAGGGCTGGAGGTCGTCGGGGGCCGGCTGCGCCGCCAGCCGGGCGAGGATTTCGACGGCGCTCTCGTAGATTTCGCGCTCGCGGTGCGGCTCGCGCTGGAGGAGCGGTCCAACCCGGTCGTCGCCGAAATCCTCGAGCAGAAGCAGCCCCTTTTCACGGTCGATCGCAAGCGGGCGCGGCGGGCAGAAGCCCCGGTCGAGCAGGTGGCCTGCGACGGAAAGGAACGGCCCGACATCCTCGTGCTCCGGAGGAGCGTCCATCAAGACCGCGGTCTCGCCGGCACGATGGACCCTGAAATAGCGCCGGAAGCTCGCATCGCCCGCCAGCGGGTGGATCTCGGCGCCGTCCCAGCCATGCTGTGCAAGGAAGTCCGGCGCCGCTTCGGGCGGAATCATCGGGGCGGCCATCGCCCTTCCCAAGCGGCGGGCACCTCCGCTGTCAAGGCGCGGGCGTCCTCCCCTTTCGGTCGCAGGGTGAGGCGAAGCGAATGGGGCCACAAAGCGAGGCCCATCCGCTCCGGCCATTCGACGAGCAGGATCCCTTCCTCGAGCGCCTCGTCCAGCGCCAGCTCGCCGATCTCGGACGGATCGTCGAGGCGGTAGAGATCGACATGCCAGGCCGGAATCGGGAGGGCTTCGTAAGGAATGACGATCGGAAAGGTGGGGCTGGCGACCTCCCCCTCATGGCCGAGCCCGGCGAGGATTCCGCGCGCCAGGGTCGTCTTGCCCGCGCCCAGGTCTCCGAACAAAGCGACCACGTCGCCGGAGCGGAGCCCCGAAGCGAGGAGGCGGCCGAAGGCCTCGGTTTCCTGGGGGCCGTTGAGGGTCATCGCCTCGAAGCCCTCCCCTGCCCTCACGCCCGCTTCCGGGGCAGCCGGAGAGTGACCGTGGTTCCCTCGCCCGGCTCCGAGAGCAGCTCGATCGTTCCGCCATGCGCCTCGACGAACTGCTTGGCGAGGGGAAGGCCGAGACCCAGGGCCGCGCCGTCGGCACCGCGCGGCTCGGCGGTGCGGGAGAATCGGTCGAAGACTCCGGCCTGGTCCGCCGCGGCGATCCCGCGGCCGTTGTCCGAGACGGTGATCGCCGCCGCCTTGCGGTTGCCTGCCGCATGGAGGAGGACCCGGCCGCCCTCCCCGGTGTAGGCGAAGGCGTTCTTGAGCACGTTGTCGAGCGATTGGCGAAGGCGGGCCCGGTCGCCCGCGATCGAGCCCGCGCCGGGTTCGATCTCGACGGCGAAATCGATCGCCTTCTTCTCCGCCTGTCCGCGGAAGCCGTCGGCCGCCTCGGCGCAGAGCCTGGCGAGGTCGACCTTGTCCTCGGCGAGAAGAAGGCTGCCGCTGTCGCTCTGGGTCAGGTCGAGCACGTCGTCGATCAAGGCCCCGAGGCGGCCGACCGAGTCGAGGATCGCGCCGACATATTCGGATGCGGTCGGCTGAAGCTCCCCGGCATAGCCGCCGGCGAGCATCTCCGCGAAGCCGCCGATCGAAGTCAGCGGCGTTCGAAGCTCGTAGCTCATGTTCGAGACGAAGGCGGTCTTGAGCCGGTCCGCCTGCTCGAGCGCCTGGGTACGCTCCCTAAGCGCCGCCTCGACCGTCCTGCTGGCGGTGACGTCGAGCATCGTGAAGAGGGCGTTCCCGTCGGGCAGCGGAACGGCGGCGAACTCGAACTCCCGACCGTCGGTGAACGCGACCCGGCCGTTGCGCTGCTTGCGCTCGACCGTCGCGCTCCGGACGAGCTCGCGCACCAAAGCGGCGTGGCTCGCATTCCTCAGCTTCTTGCCGATATGCGTGGTCAGCGCATCGATCCGAGGATTGCCCGCAAGTTGCTCCTCGTCGAACTCCCACAATGATCGGAAACGGTTGTTCCACAGATGGAGTCGCCCGTCGGAGGCGAAGACCCCGATCGCCTCGAAAAGATTGTCGAAAGTCGCGGTCCGGACTCGGAGCAGCGTATCGCGCGCCGAGGCGAGCCGGAGCTGCTCGGTCCGGTCCTCGAAGATGAGCAGCAGCCCGCCGTCGGGAAGCGGCTGGGCGACGACGCGCAGGTGGCGTCCGCCGGGGAGTAGCCAATCCTCCTCCTCGGCGGCGAGGCCGCCGGTGAACCAGCGGTCATGCTCCTTCTTCCACTCGGGATAGTCGCGCACCTCCGGCAGATGGCCGGTCTCCCGCATCGCGTCGAGCAGGCGGTTGAATTCGGGCCGGTCGGCGAGGAAATCGGGCCTCAGCGCAAAGAGCCGGGCGAAGGGCTGGTTCGAAAAGATTAGTCCGCGGTCGCGGGCGAACTGGGCGACCCCGGCCGAAAGACGGTCGAGCATGTCGCGCTGGGCGTGGACGAAGCGGGCGAGGTCGGATCGGGCCTGCTCGCGGTCCTCGACGTCGATCGCATAGCCGGCGACCCCGGCTTCCCCGAGAGGCACTTCGACGACTCGCATCATCCGCCGTTCGCCGCCGACCGTCGCGGGCACGTTGCGGGCGTTCGGCCGGCCGCTCTGGCGGACCGCGGCGGCCTCCGCGATGGCGCCGGCCTCGCCGTCGTCGACCAGCTCGAGCCCGCCCTCGATCACGGCCCGGCCGTCCTCGGCCTCGACCGCGGCGACATAGGCGCTGTTGACCATGGCTAGGCGCAGATCGGGCCCGCGATGCCAGATCGGGAAGGGCGCGGCCTCGATCAGCCCGGAAAGGGCGTCGAGCGCGGCGGCGAGCCTTTCGCTGCGCTCGCGAAGCGCGGCCATCTCCTCCTCGCCGCTGGTCGAATCCGAAAGCCAGATGAGGACGGTCCCGGCCGGATAGGAGGAGGGCGCCGGCCCGCCCCGCATCCGGTAGACCCGGGCGGAGCCGGTCGGGCGGAGCGAGAGCTCGAACTCCCCCGCCGCCGCGGCGGCCGCCTCGACCCCGCCGAGCAGCGCCTGCCGGTCTTCCTCGCCGAAAGCCCCGGCAAGCTCGTCGAGCCTCGCGGGAGCCGGTTCGAGCCCGAGAGCGAGCGCGGTCCTTCCGGCCTCGTCGAGGCTTCCGTCGCGGCGCACGATGAGCGGGATGGCGGGCGAGGCGGCGAGAAGCGCCTCATGGTGGCGGGTGGCGTCGATCCGCTCGGCCGCCGAGCGCCCGCGTCCGAGCCCTCGAAGGGTCGCCCAGACCGCGAGCGCGAGCCAGGCGCCCGAGACGAGCGCGATCGCTGCGAGCGACGTTGGGGAGAGGCTGAGCATGGAGTGCCTCTCTAACCGGGCTCCCGAGCCTTCGGAAGGCCGCTCGAAAGAAAGGAGCGGCCGCTGAATCCGGCTGTCGGGCGACTAGGAGCCGCTCGCTTCCCACCAATAGGGCGCGCGCGCCCGGCTTCCGGTCACCACTTCGTTCATCGTCACCGGATCGTAGAGCCGGCCGCCCAGCATCACCCTGTGCACCTTGTCGCTGTTGCGGATGTCCACGGTCGGATCGGAATCGAGCACGACGAGGTCGGCGAGCTTGCCGGCTTCGAGCGAACCCACGTCGCGGGCGTAACCGAGCGAGGTCGCCGCCGCGATGGTTCCGGCTCGAAGCGCCTCGACCGGGCTCCAGCCGCCGCGGACGAACGACCACATCTCCCAATGCGCACCGAGCCCGGCCTGCTGGCCGTGCGCGCCGATCGCGACCTGGATCCCCCGGTCGGCGAGCTTCTTGGCCTCGCGGGCGGCGTCGTCGTCGACGAAATCCTCCTCGGGCGCCATCGTGCGCCTGACGTTCTGAGCCGCGAGCACCGTCGGAGGCGCATGTTTCGAAAGCAGCGGGTGCTTCCAGACCTCCATATGCTGTCGCCAGTAGGGATCGCCGGCGAGGCCGCCATAAGCGACCACCAGGGTCGGCGTGTAGTTCGTCTTGGTCTGGGTCCAGAGGCTGACGACGTCGTCGTAGAAAATCTCGGCCGGCACGTTGTGCTCGACCGTCGCATTGCCGTCCTGGATGAGGGAGATATCCATGGTGAAGAGCGAGCCGCCTTCGGGCACGACCTCCATTCCCTCCCTCTGCCCTGCGGCGACGACCATCTGCCTCTGGTCGCGCCTGGGCTGGTTGTAGTTCTTGACGCTGTGGGCGCCCTGCGCCTTGAGGCGCCGGACGTGCGCGAGCGCGTCCTCGAACGTGTTGATCTCCGCGTAGACGTCGGCGGCCTTGGCTCCGTAGACGATCTCGCCGGTCGAGAAGGTGCGCGGGCCGATTGTCTTGCCGGCGCGCTGCATCTCGGAAGCGGCGAAGATCTCGGCGGCCCGGGCCGACGGGTCGTGGGCGGTGGTCGTGCCCAGGGCGAGGTTGGCGATTTGGGCCCAGTTCTGTTGCGGGATGAGGTCGTCCTGCCCCTGCGGCCCGTGGGCATGGGCGTCGACGAGGCCGGGGATGATCGTCTTGCCGGTAACGTCGACCGTCTTGGCCCCGGCCGGGATGCTCACCTCCCCTCGCCTCCCGATCGCGGCGATTCGGTCGCCGCGAACCACGATCACTCCGTCGTCGATGATCCCGCCGTCGGCGGCGGCCATGGTGACGATCCGAGCGCCGGTCAAAGCGACGGTGCCGGAGGGGCGGTCCGCAGCGACTTCCATCGACAGTGAAAGGCCGCTCGCGGGCGGCTGGAATTTCGGAGCGTTCTCGGGCGGCGGAGCGGAGCCGAACAGGGCCGCGGTGTCGACCGTGTAGACGGTGGGGCCGGTGCTCCAGTGAAGCCGGCGTCCCCCATTCGACCAGTGGATGAACTCGGCGCCGACAGCGCTGACCTTGGTGACGGGGAGCGGACCGCCTTTGGCGTCGGCCGCGACGTCCTGGGTGCCGGGCATGAGGGGCATCACATAGGCCTGATAATTCTGCCGGAAGGCGAGATACTGGCCGTCGGGCGAGACCTGATAGTCGCTGACCATCTCGCCCGTCGAATGGACGTGCTTCGCCTCGCCGTTCAGATCGGTGCTGACCAGCTGGCGCTTGCCGGCGGCGGTTACGATCATGAACAGGCGGTCGCTGGACGCCCCGAATTGCGGCCCGGCCCCTTCCGACGTGACCCGGACCGGCGTTCCGCCCGCGGCGGGGACTCGGTAGATTCCGGGATTCTCCGACCAGCGCGGGGCGGTGAGGAAGCCCCCCTGCCCTTTCTCGAAGACGATCGTCTTGCCGTCGGGCGAGAATTGCGGACGCGCATAATGGCCGGGCTGGGCCGTCACCTGGCGCGCGGTTCCGCCGCTCGCTCCAACGGTTCGGATCCGGCCGAGACCCCGGTCGGTCCAGCCGACATAGGCGACGGTCCGGCCGTCACGCGACCAAGCTGGAAACAGCTCGAGCTCATCCTCGTTGCCCTTGACGAGCCGCCGCGGAGCTCCGCCCGCGGCCGGCTTCACCCACAGTTTGCCCAGCGTCTCGAACACCACTTGCCGGCCGTCGGGGGAAACGCTCGCCCAGCGCGGCATCTTCGTCTGGAAGCGCTCGGGCGCGACCTCGACCTGCGGGTGTATCGCGTCGATGACGACCCGAGTGTCGCTGACTCGGAACGGTATGTCGCTCGCTGCTCCGCCACCGCCGTCGATCCGGCGAAGCTTTCCTCCGGCCCAGAAGACGACGCTCCGGCTGTCCGGGGTCCAGGCCATGTTCGGATAGACTCCGGTCACCGCCCAGGTCTCCTGCATGTCCTGGTCGAGATCGTCGTAGATCTTGCGCTCCTCGCCCGAGACGAGGTCCTTGACGTAGAGCTTGGAACGGGCGCGCTCGCGGCGGACGAAGGCGATCTTCTTCCCGTCCGGCGACGGCGCCGGCCGGACCGAGCCGCCGGCTCCGGACACCGCCGTCGTGACCTCGCCCGTCTCGAGCTCGTAGCGTTCAATCTCGAAGAGGTTGGTGTTGGAATTCTGGGCATATTCGAAGATCGCACCGGGCGTGACGTTGCGCGTGAAATAGACGCTCTTCCCGTCGGGGGCGTAGGTGGGCTCGCCGAGCTCCTTCTGGTGCTGCTCGTTCGGCTTCTTGACCAGCGGCACTCCGCCGCCGCCGGAGACGTGGTAGAGCCAGACCTCGCCGGTGCCGAGCGAGCGGCCGGTGGTGAAATGCTTCTTGGCGACGATGAAACGGCCGTCCGGGCTCCAGCTCGGCTGGTTGAGGAGCCGGAACTCCTCCTTGGTGAGCTGGCGCTTGTCGGAGCCGTCGACGTTCATGATCCAGATATTGTCGCCCCCGCCCCGGTCGGAGGTAAAGGCGATCCGCCGGCCGTCGGGCGAGAAGCGCGGCTGATGCTCGAACGCCAGGCCCTCGGCGATCCGGGTCGGCGTTCCGCCGCCGATCGGCATGGTGTAGATGTCGCCGAGCATGTCGAAGGCGATCGTCCGCCCGTCGCGCGAGACGTCGACGTTCATCCAGGTGCCCTCGTCGACGTCGATCCGGACCTGCCGCGTGGTCATCCCCGGAGGCGCGTTGACGTTCCATTTCTCCGGCTTGGCCGGGGACGCGGCGGGCGTGGCTCGAGGCGTGGCGGGCGGAAGCGGCCCTGTCGCTCGCTGCTCTGGGTTGGTCGCCTGGTTTTCCGGCGCCTGGGTTTCCTGGATCGGAGGAGTCGGCGGCGGCGTGTCCCTCGGCGGGGCCTGGCCGCTCGCCTGGGTCGCCGCCAGAACCGCGGCGATCGCCGCCGTCACCCGATATTTCATGCATTCCTCCGAGCAGATTTTCGGAGGGGCTTTAAGAGGGAATTATGCCCGCGTCTTGCGCGAAATTGCCTCCCCACGCGAAGCGTGGGGAGGGGGACCAGGCGAAGCCTGGTGGAGGGGTAACTGGCTCGGACCCGGAGGATCGAACGCGCGACGGCGAAAGCCTGCGCAGATTACCCCTCCACCACCCTTCGGATGGTCCCCCTCCCCATCCCTTCAGGATGGGGAGGCAAGATCAATAGCGGTAATGGTCCGGCTTGAACGGGCCTTCGGTGGGGACTCCGATGTAGCTCGCCTGCTTCTCGGTCAGCTTGGTCAGCTTCACGCCGAGCTTGTCGAGGTGGAGCGCTGCGACCTTTTCGTCGAGGTGCTTGGGGAGGACGTAGACGTCGTTCTTGTAGGTCTCCGCCTTCGTCCAAAGCTCGATCTGGGCGAGGGTCTGGTTGGTGAAGCTTGCGGACATGACGAAGCTCGGATGGCCGGTGGCGTTGCCGAGATTGACCAGGCGGCCCTTGGAGAGGACGATGATCTTCTTGCCGTCCGGAAACTCGACCTCGTCGACCTGCGGCTTGATCTCGGTCCACTTCATGTTCTGAAGCGCGCCGATCTGGATCTCGCTGTCGAAGTGGCCGATGTTGCAGACGATCGCCATGTTCTTCATCTCGCGCATATGGTCGACGGTGATCACGTCGGCATTGCCGGTGGCGGTGACGAAGATGTCGGCGCGCTTCACCGCTTCCTCCATCGTCACGACCTCATAGCCCTCCATCGCGGCCTGCAAAGCGCAGATCGGATCGACCTCGGTGACGAGGACCCGGGCGCCGCCGTTGCGGAGCGAGGCGGCCGAGCCCTTGCCGACGTCGCCGAAGCCGGCGACGGTCGCGACCTTGCCGGCGTGCATGACGTCGGTTCCGCGGCGGATGGCGTCGACCAGCGACTCCTTGCAGCCGTAGAGATTGTCGAACTTGGACTTGGTGACGCTGTCGTTGACGTTGATCGCCGGGAAGGGAAGCTTGCCCTGCTTCGAAAGCTCGTAGAGGCGGTGGACTCCGGTGGTGGTCTCCTCGGAGACGCCCTTGATCGCCTGCACCGTCTTGGTGAGGAAGCCCGGCGACTTGGCGATGACCCGGCGGACGGTGGCCTGGAAGACCTCCTCCTCCTCATTCTCCGGAGCCGGGAATTCCTCTCCGGCTTCGATGCGCGCGCCCCACAGCGCGAACATGGTGGCGTCGCCGCCGTCGTCGAGGATCATGTTGCAGGTTTCGCCATTCCCCCAGTCGAAGATGCGCTCGACATAATCCCAATATTCCTCGAGCGTCCCGCCCTTGATGGCGAAGACGGGCACGCCCGTCGCGGCGATGGCGGCGGCGGCATGGTCCTGGGTCGAGAAGATGTTGCACGAGGCCCAGCGGACCGTCGCTCCGAGCGCGGTCAGGGTCTCGATGAGGACGGCGGTCTGGATGGTCATGTGGAGCGAGCCGGTGATGCGGGCGCCCTTGAGCGGCTGCGAGGCTCCGAACTCCTCGCGAAGCGCCATCAGGCCCGGCATCTCGGTCTCGGCAATCTCGATTTCCTTGCGGCCGTAGCCGGCGAGGCCGATGTCGCGGACTACATAATCGTCAAAACGGGTCTGGGCCTGGGTCGCCACTTAGGTCTCCTGTCGCAAAGAAAAGACCGCCTGCACGAGGGGGCGGTCGCAGGCCTCGCTCTAGCCGCAACCGAGCGGTAATGCAAATATAAAGATATCTTTATATGTGGCCTCTCCGCCAGACCAAGCATGAGGCCGGGCATGGTCGCAAGCCGCCGCGAACCCGTCGGCGCCGCACCCTTCAGGTTTCAACGCAAAGACGCAAAGACGCAAAGATGCCGCGGCGCATCGCGGCAAGTCCCCCACTCGCCCGCCGAGCAGCGAAGCTGCAATCAGCGACACTCAGAGCATTCGGAAAGCCGTAACGTCGGAAGCGGCACGACATCGTTGCGTCTTTGCGTCTTTGCGTTGAAAACGATTGGCCTGCGGCCGAAGAGAATTTGCTCCGGATGCGTCGGCCCGAGAGCCGGTTCAGGCCGTGCCGAAATCCGCGGTCAGCATCCGAGTGTCGACTCCAGCGCTCTTGAACGCTTCGCACCAGCGGTTGTCGACGTCGCAGGCGTAGAGGAGGTCGTCGTTTCCGGGCGTTGCGAACCAGCCGTTGCCGCGAAGCTCCTCCTCGAGCTGGCCCGCCCCCCAGCCGGCATAGCCAAGGGCCGCAAGCCAGCGGCTCGGCCCCCGCCCCTCGGCGATGGCGCGCAGGATGTCGAGTGTGGCGGTGAGCGCCCAGCGTCCGTCGACCTCGATCGACTCCTCGCCGCCCCAGTCGGTGGAATGGAGGATGAAGCCGCGCTGCGGCTGAACCGGGCCGCCGGCGTGGATCGCGACGTCGGGCGCGGCCCCGGGCTCGATGTCGAGCTGGCCGAGCAGATCGTGGAAGCTGATTCGGGGAACGATCCGGCCGAGGCCGATCCCGAGCGCTCCATTGGGGTCGTGGACGCACATGGCGATGACGGCCTTCTCGAAGCGCGGATCGCCGATTCCCGGCATCGCGAGAAGGAGCTGACCCGAAAGGAAAGGCGGCTGGTCCATCGCTCCCGCTATAGGCGCGGACGAAGTGCGCTGCTAGGGCGGCGCCGATCCTACCGACGAAAAGAAAGGAAGCCGAGATGAGCATCAACGTGGGCGACACGCTCCCCAAGGCGACGCTGGTGAAGGCGGGCGCGGAGGGACCCCAGCCGCTCGACAGCGAAGAGTATTTCAGCGGCCGCCGAATCGCCCTTTTCTCGGTGCCGGGCGCCTTCACCCCGACCTGCTCGGCCCGTCATCTTCCCGGCTTCGTGGAGCGCGCCGAGGAGCTCAAGTCGAAGGGGGTCGACGAGGTCGCCTGCGTCGCGGTCAACGACGCGTTCGTCATGCAGGCCTGGGCCGAGTCCGCCGGGGCCGTGGGCAAGGTGACGATGCTCGCCGACGGCAACGGCGATTTCGCCCGTGCGCTGGGACTCACCATGGACGGGTCCAAGTTCGGCCTCGGCGAGCGCGGCTCGCGCTGGTCGGCGATCGTCAACGACGGGGTCGTCGAGCAGCTCAACGTCGAGGAGCCCGGCGCCTTCAACGTGAGCAGCGCCGATTATCTGATCGAGCGGCTGTAAAGGATTCACGCAACGCGTTGGGCGGACAGGCGTTCTCTGCCTGCATCGATCCGACTGCGGGGAATTCATCCATGGCTGCCAGCTCCGACAAGCCCGGCAAACGGGAAGGCAAATCGGCGGCTTTGAAGCTGGCCGAGGACATCAAGCGAAGCCCGTTCGCCGCCGCCGCCATCGCCGGCGGAGCCGCGGCGGCGGCCGCCGGAGCGGTGCTCGGGGCAAGGGCGCTGGCCCGGCGCAACGGCGCCCGCGAGGGCAAGCCGGTGAACCAGGTGCTGGCGGCGGCGATCACCGCCACTGAGGCGAAGGCAGCGTGTCAGAAGGCCCCTGAGCCGAGCACTGCACCGGAACCGGGCGCGGGCGAGGCCGAGGGGCACCCGAGCTAGAGTGCGTCACCGCCCCCCGTCATCCCGGCGAAAGCCGGGACCTCGGGTCGAAAAGTCTCCGCGGGACTCGCTGAGATCCCGGCTTTCGCCGGGATGACGGGTATTCCTTGTCAGCGTGGCACCATCGCGTAGTCGATCCACACCTGGACCCGGGTCGCTACCTCGCCCGGCTCGATGACCGTCGGCTGCACTCGGCTTCCGGTGACGATGATGGTGCCGTCATTCTCGCTTTCGAACGATTGGCGTTCGCTTACCCGCAGGACGCGGGAGACACGCATGCCGAGCGCTTCGGCATAGGTATCCGCCTCGGCGCGAGCCGCGGCGACGGCGGCGCGTCTTGCCGCACGCAAAGCGGGCGCCGGGTCGGACAGCGAAAAGGAAGGCCCGTTGACCTCGTTGGCACCGGCCTCGAACAACGCGTTGACGATGTCCGGTGCCTTGCCGAGGTCACGCAAGCGAAGCTCCAGGCGGTTGCGGGCGAGATAACCCGTGATCCGCCGGACGGCGTCCTCATCCTCCGCCGTTGTCCGGTCACGCGCGAATTGGGGGGTGACCGTAAGCTCGGACGTCCGAACGTCGCGAGCTTGGATGCCGTTCGACCGGACGGCGGCCAAAAGGCGGTTCGCCAGTGCGTTATTGGCCGCGAGCGCCTCTTTGGCGGTGCGCCCGGTGGTGACCACGCCGGCGGCCACCCCCATCACGTCCGGCCGGTCGAGGTGCTCGCCCTCGGCGTCGACCTTGATCAGAACCTCGCCGGGCGCGAGGGCGATGGCGACCTCCTGACCCGCCACCTCCACCGATGTCGCGGCAGCGAGCGCGGCCGCCGCTAGGCCTGCCAGCCGCACTTGCGCCCCCGATTCTGCTGCTGGAGCCAGCCCATCAGCGGCCGGAAATATTCCAGCATCGGGCCACCCGACATCTCGCGTGTCCCGGTGAAGGCCTCGAGCGCGTCGGGCCAGGGCTTGGAGGCGCCCATCGCGAGCATCGCGTTCAGCTTCTCGCCGACCTCCTTGTTGCCGTAGAAGGAGCAGCGGTGGAGCGGGCCGGTCCAGCCGGCCTGCTTGCACGCCGCCTGGTAGAACTGGAACTGCAGGATGCGGGCGAGGAAGTAGCGGGTGTAGGGGACGCTGGCCGGAACGTGATATTTGGCGCCGGGATCGAAATCCGTCTCGGTGCGAGCCCCGGGCGGAGCGATGCCCTGGTACTGAAGGCGAAGGTCGTTCCAGCCCTGGTTGTAGGCGGTCGGGGCGATCTCGCCGCTGAACACCTTCCAGCGCCATTTGTCGACCATGAGGCCGAAAGGCAGGAAGGCGACCTTGTCCATCGCCTGCCTGAGGAGCAGGCCGATATCCTTGTCCGCCGACGGCACCTTGTTGCGCGGCAGGAGGCCGACCTGGACGAGATATTCGGGAGTGACCGACAGAGCGATCATGTCTCCGATCGCCTCGTGGAAGCCGTCATTGGCGCTGTCGAGATAGAGCAAAGGCTGCTTGTTGTAGGCGCGCTGGTAGAAATTGTGGCCGAGCTCGTGATGGACGGTGACGAAGTCGTCCGCATTGACCTTCGTGCACATCTTGATTCGAAGGTCCTCGACATTGTCGACGTCCCAGGCGGAGGCGTGGCAGATCACCTCGCGGTCCCTGGGGGCGGTGATCATCGAGCGGGTCCAGAAGCTCTGCGGCAGAGGCGCGAAGCCCAGCGAGGTGAAGAAGCTTTCGCCGGTGCGGACGATCTTCTCCGGCGTGTATTTGTTGCGGACGAGAAGCTCGGTGAGGTCGTAGCCGACGTCGCCGGCGCCCTTCGGAGCGACGACGTCGTAGATATTGCCCCATTCCTGGGCCCACATGTTGCCGAGCAAATCGGCCCGGATCGGGCCGGTCTCGGGCTGGACCTGGTCGCCATATTTGGCGTTCAACTTGGCGCGGGTGTAGCAGTGCAGCTCGTCGTAGAGCGGCTTCACCTCGTTCCACAGCCGGTCGGTCATCGCGGCGAACTCGTCCGGCGCCATGTCGTAGCGCGAGCGCCACATCGCCCCGGTGTCGCTGAAGCCGAGCTCCTTGGCGCCCTGGTTGGCGATCTCGGTCAGCCGGATGTAATCGGGCCGCATCGGGCGGCCGACGTTGGAGTGCCAGCTCGTCCACATTTCCTGGAGCTGGGCGGGATTGCGGACCGTGCCCATCTTCTCCTCGAGGTCGTTGCCGGTCATTTCCTTGCCGCCGAGCGTTCCGCGGCCCTTGCCGTAGGTCGAGTTGAGGCGGGTCGAGATGGTGTTGAGCTCGGCGGCGGCGCCCGGGGTCGTCGGCGCCGGGAGGACGAGCGCGCTGCGCAGGATGTCGAGCTTGCGCCTGGTGTCGTAGTCGAGGCCCTGAACGGCCGCATATTTCGCCGCCTCGTTCGCGAAGCGCACCGACATCTCGGTGCCGATCGTCCCGAAATGGGCGGCGAGGGCGTCGGTATCGTCGGTGATGTAGGTCGAATTGACCCATTGCGCCCGGCTGTTGAGGACCGCGAACTCGGACAGCTCCTTCTCGGCCCGGGCGACGAAGGCTCGGGCTTCTTCGAGAGTCGGTGCCGAAGCGGAGTCCGCCGCGTCCTCCAGGCGGTCGGCCATCTGCTCGGCCGAACGGGCGACCGCGTCGCCCGCAACGTCATCACTGGCGGAAGTGGTGGTGCAGCCGGCGAGGCAGATTGCGAGGGCGAGAGCGGATACGGTGGCTTTCATTTAAGCATCCTCGTTTCTGGTCTGGTTGACGCGGCTATTGCTCTTCGGGCGGGAGTGAATCAAGCGAGAGGAAATCGGCGATCGCCCGTCCCAGCTCGGGCCTGGTCACCGCGTTCATGTGGTTGCCCGGCACCTCGACGAAGCGCGCGTCGGGAAGCAGCCTGGCGAGGTCTTCCGCGGGGCCGTTATCCTGGTCCTCGAGTCCGGACACGACGAGGGTCGGCATTGCGATCCGGTGAAGCTCCTCCTCGCTCGAATCGACGAAGCTTTCGAGCAAGGGAAGAAGCGCCTTGGGATCGCCGCCCGTGGTCTTGAGAAAGGCTTCGGCCATCCATTCGTTCGAGCCGCGCGGGTGCGTGCCCATGCCGGTCAGCACCTTGCGGAAATGGGCCGAGCGGCGGCCGGTCTCGAGCATTCCGCGAAGGCCCATCCCGGCGATGACCAGCCGCCTCGGGGCCGCGCCCAGGATCGCCATCCGGGCCGAGGTTCGGGCTCCGAGCGAATAGCCGCCGAGCTCGTATTCGGAGAGGTCGAGATGGGCGATCAGCTCGAGCCCGTCGCGGGCCAGCACGTCCGGCGGATAGCAAGCCTCGTCGTCCGGGGCGGCGCTCTCGCCGTGGGCGCGCAGGTCCGGCATGATCACCCGGAAGCCGCGCGCGGCGATCTCGGCGGCGTGGCCGAATCGGATCCAGTTCATGTCCGCGTTCGAGAAGAGGCCGTGGAGGAGGACGACCGGCCTCCCCTGACCCAGCTCGTGCCAGGCGAGGTCCGCTCCGTCGGAGGCGGTGAAGCGGTGGGTGGAGGGTTCAGTCATAGGCCGTCATTGCGAGGAGCGGAGCGACGACGCAATCCAGCGGGCGTCGGAAGCTGG
>DASVSP010000126.1:0-5660 GCA_036388065.1 Allosphingosinicella sp. | reverse complement strand
ACCATGCGAAGCATGGTGGAGGGGTAAACGGCAGAAGCCTGCGCGAACTACCCCTCCACCACCCTACGGGTGGTCCCCCTCCCCATGCGAAGCATGGGGAGGATGAAGGAGGTACCGCACCACCATCTCCGCAGCCTCCTCCGGGCTCATCGCCGCCGCGTCGACTCTGATCTCGGGCGCCTCCGGCGCCTCGTAGGGCGAACCGATCCCCGTGAAGTTGGGGATCAGTCCGTCCCGAGCCTTGGCGTAGAGGCCCTTGGGGTCCCGCTCCTCGGCGACGTCGAGCGGGACGTCGACATAGACCTCGACGAACTCCCCCTCGCCCAGCATCTCGCGCACCATTCGCCGCTCCGCCCGGAACGGGCTGATGAAGGCCGCGAGGACGATCAGCCCCGCGTCGAGCATCAGCCGCGCCGTCTCCCCGACCCGACGGATATTCTCGGCCCGGTCGGCGTCGGAGAAGCCCAGGTCGCGGTTGAGTCCCAGGCGGACATTGTCGCCGTCGAGGAGGAAGGTGTGGCGCCCCTGGAGATGGAGCTTCTTCTCGACCAGGTTGGCGATGGTCGACTTGCCGGCGCCGGAAAGGCCGGTGAACCAGAGGAGCCGGGCTTTCTGCCCCTTCATCGCCGAGCGCGCCTCGCGGGTGACGTCGAGCGCCTGAAGATGCAGGTTCTGCGACCGGCGCAAGGCGTGGCGGATCAGGCCGGCCCCGACCGTCTCGTTGGTCACCCGGTCGATGAGGATGAATCCGCCGAGATCGCGGCTGTCCTCATAGGCCTCGAACACCAAAGGCCGGTCGGTCCACAGGTTCGCCACCCCGATCCCGTTCAGGCGGAGCCCGTGCGCGGGCACCTGCTCGAGCGTGTTGACGTCGATCTCGAACTTGGGCGTGTGGATGGTCGCGAGGGCGTTCTGGGCGGCGAGCTTCAGCGCATATTGCCGGCCGGCGACCAGTTCCTCCTGCGCCATCCAGACGATGACCGCTTCGAACTGGTCCGCGGCCTCGGGCGGGCGGGCGGCCGACGCGACGACGTCTCCCCGCGAGCAATCGACCTCCTCGGCGAAGGAAAGCATAACCGACTGGCCCTGCACGGCCTCGTCGAGCTCGCTGTCGCCGAGGCCGATCCGGGCCACCGTGGCCGGGGTGCCCGCCGGCATCACCCTTACCCGCTCGCCGAGCCGAACCGATCCGCCGGCGACCATCCCCGCGAAGCCGCGCCGGTCGTGCCGGCTCACCCATTGCACCGGCATCGCGAAGGGACCGCCGCCGCGGTCCGGCTCGGGCTCGACGGCTTCGAGATGCTCGAGCAGCGAGGGCCCGTCATACCAGGCCATCGCCTCCGACCGGACGGCGACGTTGTCGCCGCCGACCGCGCAGACCGGGATTGCGGTGAAGCTCTCGCCGAGCGCCGCGTAATCGGCGACGATCCGGTCGAAGACGGAGCGGTCGAAGCCGACGCAGTCCATCTTGTTCACAAGGAGCACGAAGCGCGACACCCCGAGCAGGCGGCACAGATAGGAGTGCCGACGAGTCTGGGTCTGAACGCCCTTGCGCGCGTCGACCAGGACCAGGGCGAGCTCCGCGGTGGAAGCACCGGTCACCAGGTTGCGCGTATATTGCTCGTGCCCGGGGGCGTCCGCGACGATGTACTTGCGAGTCCCGGTCGCGAAGAAACGATAGGCGACGTCGATCGTGATCCCCTGCTCGCGCTCCGCCTCGAGCCCGTCGACGAGGCGCGACAGGTCGCCGCCGCAAAGCGCGAGCTCGTCGTCGAAGGCGGAGCCGGTCTCGAACAGCAGTCGCCCGAGCAGGGTCGACTTGCCGTCGTCGACCGATCCGCAGGTGATGAGTCGGAGAAGGGTTTTCTCGACGGTCATAAGCCCGTCATCCCGGCGAAAGCCGGGACCTCGGGGAGACCCGCAGTGCTTTTCCGGCCTGAGGTCCCGGCTTTCGCCGGGATGACGGGAGCGGCCATCAGAAATACCCCTCGCGCTTCTTCCGCTCCATCGACGCGGTGCCGTCGCGGTCGATCAGCCGGCCCTGGCGTTCGGACTGGCGGCCGGTGCGCATCTCCTCGATCAGCTCGGGGACGGTCGCTGCCCGGCTCTCGATGGCGCCCGAAAGCGGGTAGCAGCCCAAGGTCCGGAACCGCACCCAGCGTTGCTCTACGGTCTCCCCCGACCCCGGCTTCAGCCGCTCGTCGTCGACCATCAGCAGGGTCCCGTCCCGTTCAAGCACCGGCCTCGGCTCGGCGAAATAGAGGGAGGAGACCTCGACCCCCTCAGCCTCGACATATTGCCAGACGTCGAGCTCGGTCCAGTTGGAAAGCGGGAAGATCCGGAAGCTCTCGCCCTTCGCCTTGCGGGCGTTGTACAGCCTCCACAGCTCGGGGCGCTGGCGCTTGGGGTCCCAGCGGTGCCCGGCGGAGCGGAAGGAGAAGATCCGCTCCTTCGCCCTTACCCTTTCCTCGTCGCGCCGGGCGCCGCCGATGGCGCCGTCGAAGCCGTGGCGGTCGAGCGCCTGCTTCAGCCCGTCCGTCTTCCACATCTGGGTATGGAGCGCGGAGCCATGGTCGAGCGGATTGATCCCGCGCTCCTGCGCCTCCGGGTTGCGGTGGACGATCAGCTCCATCCCGGCCTCGGCGGCGGCCCGGTCGCGAAGCGCGTACATCGCCTTGAACTTCCACATCGTGTCGACGTGGAGGAGCGGGAAGGGCGGCTTGGCGGGAGCGAAGGCGAGCTTGGCGAGATGGAGCAGCACCGAGCTGTCCTTGCCCGCCGAATAGAGCATCACCGGCCGCTCGAACTCCGCGGCCGCCTCCCGCATTATGTGGATCGCCTCGGCTTCGAGCCGCTGGAGGTGGGTGAGGGTCATCGGCATTGGCCTTTAGAGGCTGATCGCCGGTAATTCACCCGTCATTGCGAGGAGCGGAGCGACGAAGCAATCCAGCGTGCGGTGGCGCCGCTCTGGATTGCTTCGCTTCGCTCGCAATGACGGCCCGGTTGCAACTTCCCTTCGCCCGCGCCATCTCGCCCCGATGACCGAACCTCCCATGAAGGCCGCCATCATCCCCGTCACCCCGCTGCAGCAGAATTGCTGCCTGCTCTGGTGCACCAAGACCATGCTCGGCGCCTTCACCGACCCGGGCGGCGACCTCGACCGCCTGAAGGCGGCCGCGAAGCAGCACGGAGTGACGATCGAGAAGATCCTCCTCACCCACGGCCATATCGACCATTGCGGCTCGGCCAAGATCCTGGCCGACGAGCTCGGGGTGAAGATCGAAGGCCCGCACATCGCCGACAAATTCTGGATCGACCGCCTGGCCGAGGACGGCGCGCGCTACGGGATCATGGGCCAGCCGTTCGAATCGGACCGCTGGCTGGACGACGGCGACACGGCGAGCGTCGGAGAGCTGGTCTTCGACGTCTATCACTGCCCGGGACATACCCCCGGCCACGTCGTCTTCCACCACGCGCCCTCGAAGCTCGCGATCGTCGGCGACGTCCTGTTCCAGGGCTCCATCGGCCGGACCGACTTCCCGATGGGCAATCACCAGGACCTGCTGGACGCGATCACGACCAAGCTGTGGCCGCTGGGCGGCGACACCGCCTTCGTCCCGGGCCACGGCCCGATGAGCACTTTCGCGAGGGAGCGGGCGACCAATCCTTTCGTGGGGGACCGGGTGCTGGCGGGGGCATAGCTAAATCCTCCCCCGGATTTCCGGGGGAGGGGGACCGCGCGAAGCGCGGTGGAGGGGCTCTTCGGAGTCTGAAGGGGCCCCTCCACCAGGCTTCGCCTGGTCCCCCTCCCCTGCAAATGCAGGGGAGGATTTAAGTGAAGTGGACCTCCGCATAGGTCACCCGCGCCGGCTCCCGGTGCAGGTAGGGCAGAGCGATCGCGTAGAGCGCGAGCCCGAGCAGGATCAGCCCGGTCACGACGATCCCGATCATCCTCAGCTTGAGCTTGTCCCCGCTCGGCCGGTCCATTCCGAAGCCGTGGGCGATCCGGGCGAGGATATAGACCATCCCGACGATCCACAGCCAGAGCTTCGACCCGTCGGCCAGCTCGACCAGAAGGATGAGGATCAGAACGAAGGGCGTATATTCGATGAAATTGGCCTGGGCGCGCATCCGCGCGACGAGCGCCTCGTTGCCGCCGTCGCCGATCGAGATCTTGTGCGCGAGGCGCATCTGGCCGACGCGCCGGGCCAGCCAGATGTTGAGCAAGGCCGCGGCCCCGGCGATGGTGAGCGTGATCGGCAGAATCATGGCCTTCTCCCCAAATCCTGCCGCGGAGTCGCACGCGGCGCGCGCGCTTGCAACTGCGCCGAAATCCGCTATAGGCGGCACCGCTCACGCGAGCACCCCGGCCGCACGGCCAGCGGCCTTCATCTGCCGTTGACCCTCGGCAATGTGCCCGCCACATCAAGAACCCTAGTCGAGAACAGGTGCCAGGATGGCCGTCCCCAAAAGAAAAACTTCGCCGTCGAAGCGCAACATGCGCCGCAGCCATCATGCGCTGAAGCCGGCCAATTACCAGGAATGCAAGCATTGCGGCGAGCTTCACCTGCCGCATAACCTGTGCGCCGCCTGCGGCCATTACAACGGACGTGAAATCCGGCCGGTCGAGGCGTAAGACGGCGTCTCACGGCTTTCGGGAGATGGCATAGGTGGGCAGCGGGCCGCGGATCGCAGTCGACGCGATGGGCGGCGATACGGGCCCGGCCGTCATGATCGCGGGCGCGGCGATAGCGCTGAAGCGCAACAGCGATCTCACCTTCCTGATGTTCGGAGACGAGAGCGCGGTCCGAGCGGAGCTCGGCCGGTTTCCCGATCTCGCAGCCGTGTGCGAGATCGTTCACACGCCCGATGTCATCGCCGCTGAGGACAAGCCGAGCCAGGCGATCCGGCGGGCCAAGACGACCTCGATGGGCCGCGCGATCGGCGCCGTGAAGGGCGGCGAGGCGCATGCCGCCGTCTCGGCCGGTAACACCGGCGCGATGATGGCGATGGCGAAGCTCGCGCTTCGAACGATGCCGGGCATCGACCGGCCCGCGCTCGCGGCCCTGCTTCCCACGCTGGGCAAGAACGACCTCGTCATGCTCGATCTCGGCGCCAACACCGAATCGGATGCGAGGAACCTCGTCCAGTTCGCAGTCATGGGCGCCGCCTATTCCCGGGTCGTCTTCGACCTCGAAAAGCCGCGCCTGCAGCTCCTCAACATCGGCACCGAGGAGATGAAGGGCACCGACGATTTGAAGGAGGCGGCCGCGATTTTGCGCGATGCAGATTATCTCGGCATGCGTTTCGAAGGCTATATCGAAGGCGACAAGATCTCGCGCGGAGACGTCGACGTAGTCGTGACCGACGGCTTTTCGGGCAATATCGCGCTCAAGTCCCTCGAAGGCACCGCCCGCTTCGTGACGGACCTCCTGCGCCAGGCTTTCGCGAGTTCGCTCAGGGCCAAGCTCGGCTTCGTCATCTCGCGGCCGGTCACCAAGCTGATCAAGCACCATCTCGATCCGAACAATCACAACGGCGCCGTTTTCCTGGGGTTGAACGGCATCGTCGTGAAGAGCCATGGCAGTGCGAACGAGAAGGGCGTCGCGAACGCGATCCGAGTTGCCGCCCGCATGGTTCGCGAGGACATTACACGCAAG
>DASVSP010000125.1:0-23301 GCA_036388065.1 Allosphingosinicella sp. | reverse complement strand
GGGGGTCCTGACTCCGCGGATACATTCCCGCCGCCGAACCCCCTCTCCCAACCCACTCCCCGCCGGGGAGAGGGACGAGAACCGCCGCCCCAACCTTCCCCCTCTCCCCGGCGGGGAGAGGGCCGGGGTGAGGGGGTTCTGACTCCGCGGATACTCCCCGCCGCCCGAACCCCCTCTCCCCGCGGGGGAGAGGAAATCAGCAGCCGCTGCCGCTGCACGTCATCCCGGCGAAAGCCGGGACCTCAGGACAAGAAGTCTCGGCGGGCCTCCCCGAGGTCCCGGCTTGCGCCGGGATGACGGCGAAGGGCGCCGCGCTCTTCGAGATTGACCCCGCCCCCGGCATAATGGATGTAACCTCATCCGCATTCGGACCAAAGATGGGGGCCGGAGTCCCGTGTTCGCACGCTCCGGCCCCCGCCCCCGCCGGAGGAAGCCGAATCAGCCGGCGGGGGCACCCGAGCCGATCCTGGGGGCGCCTGCCGCATAGCGCCGCCCGCCGGCAGCGCGAAGCACAGCTCGGTCCGGAACGGCTGCAACTCCGCTTGGCGGTTTTTACCAACTGTTGGCCAGCGCCTCCGCACTAGATCCCGCCCCGGACGGCCCCTTCGCTTCTCAACCCCTTGTAAAAATTGAATTCGTCTAAACTGGCACGGCTCGTGCTGAAGCGGCTGCATCTACGCTTGAGGAGCCCTACGATGCAGACCGCCCAACCTTCCGTCTTCGCCCGCGACCACACGATGTTCGGAGTTTGCGAGGCGCTCGGCGAGGATCTCGGATTCAGCCCCGTCTTCCTTCGAATCGCCCTGGGGGTCGGCCTGTTCTTCTCCCCCGGCGGAGCGCTCGCCGTCTATGTCGGCCTCGGGATGCTCGTCGCCTTCACCCGCTTCGTCGCCCCGGTCCCCCGCGAACCGGCCGCGCCCGAAGCCGAAGCCGGCCGGGCGGAAGCCGCCCGAACCCAGCCCGAGCCGGACCTCGCCCTCGCCGCCTGAGCAAGCGGAAGCGGCGGGGCCTCGCTCGTGTCGATTCCGGGGTGGCGCAGAGCCGGTCGTCCCCTTTCGGGAAGAACAGCCTTTCCGCCGCCCTAACGGTGCGTAAACCGGGTTTTTACGGCATTGATATAGGTCGGGCTCTTAGGGCGGTTCGGGAACCGCCTCTGGAGGGCCAAATGGCTTCAGCATCGGTTGAGACTGCCGGCGGCCCGAGGACGGGCGCGCTACTGCTCGAGCGGCTCGCCGAGCACGGCACCGGCGCTCACGCCTATGCGGCGAGCGCCCACCTGCGCAGGGCCCCGGCCGCCGGGCGCGACCTCGCCGACCTCATCCATTATCTGTGCGTTCTCCATGGCCGCTATCCGGGCCTGATCGACCATGCCGCGGCCCGGGTGGTCGAGGCCGACGCGCGCGCCTGGCTGACCGACGCAAGCTACGCCTTCGCGGGCGAGCGCGCCTATCTCGCCCGGCTCTGCGTGGCGGCCGGACCCGTGCCGAGCACTCCGGGCGCCGGAGGAACCGACGCCGCCGTGATCGGCCAGCGCCACGCGATGGAGACCCTCGCTTTGTCCGAGCGGCGCGGCTGCGCGCTCGGAGCGGCCATGGCGCTGGTGCTCGACTGGGCGGCGCTGCGGTCCTGCCTGGACTGCGCCGCCACCCGCTTCGGGGTCGAGCCGCCCGCCTATCCCGCGGCTGGAGCCGATCCGATTCTCCGGCTGGCCGACGCTTACGGCTCGGCGCCGCACGTCCAGCGCGCGCTCCTGTTCGGAGCTCAGCAGATACTGGTCCAGCACCACGGCCTCTGGGACCTGCTCGAAGCGAGGCACCAGGCGCGCGGGGCGGGCTGAGGCGTCAAAGGGTTCGGGTTCGGCTTCGCCCCCCTCCCCTTGCCCTCCTCGGGCCCCTCCCCTATCCCGCCGCGATGCGCTTCGAAGGCACCCAGAGCTATGTCGCCACCGACGACCTCAAGGTCGCGGTCAACGCCGCGGTCAGGCTTCGCCGGCCCCTTCTGGTCAAGGGCGAGCCGGGGACCGGAAAGACCGTCCTCGCCCACGAGATCGCCGCCGCGCTCGATGCGCCGCTGATCGAGTGGCACGTCAAGTCGACCACCAAAGCCCACCAAGGCCTCTACGAATATGACGCGGTCGCTCGGCTTCGCGATGGTCAGCTCGGCGACCCGAGGGTTCACGACATCTCGAACTACATACGCCGCGGCAAATTGTGGGAGGCCTTCACCAGCCCGAAGCTGCCGGTGCTGCTCATCGACGAGATCGACAAGGCCGACATCGAGTTTCCGAACGACCTCCTGCAGGAGCTCGACCGGATGGAATTCCACGTCTACGAGACCAAGGAGACGGTGAAGGCGGCCGAGCGGCCGATCGTCGTCATCACTTCGAACAACGAGAAGGAGCTTCCCGACGCCTTCCTTCGCCGTTGCTTCTTCCACTACATCAAATTCCCCGACCGCCAGACCATGCAGGCGATCATCGACGTCCATTTCCCCGGAATCCAGAAGATGCTGGTGTCGAAGGCGATGGACATATTCTATGAGGTCCGCGACGTTCCCGGGCTCAAGAAGAAGCCGTCGACGAGCGAGCTGATCGACTGGCTGAAGCTCCTGCTGCACGAGGACATGCCGCTCGAAGTGCTGCAGTCACGAGACCCGTCCAAGGCGATCCCGCCCCTTCACGGCGCCTTGCTGAAGAACGAGCAGGACGTGATGCTGTTCGAGCGGCTGGCTTTCATGTCGAGGCGGCACGGAAGCTAGGTCAGAGGCGGGGAAGCGTTTGCTCCGGCCGGATACTAAATTTCGATCCAGCTATGCGGACGATTGTCGCCTTCCCGGCAAACTGCCATTCTTTCTTGGTGAGGGAGGCAGAACGGATGCATCACACGATCTTCTTGGCGGCTGCTCTTCTGATCGGCCTCGCCGGGCCGGCGGCGGCCGCAGACCCTGGGCGACCTGCCGCTTATTGGAAAGTCTCGGACGAGCGCCTGAGCTTCGAGCTTGCGAAGCTATCGGTACCGCGCCGGGCGGCCGGGGCTGAGTATCACGAGACAATGGAATTCAGCCACGGCGGTGAGGGACTCGACAGCGCGGTTAAATATCGAAGCGCCGATCACGAGGTCTTCGCGACCGTTTACGTCTATTATCCGAGCTTTGCGGACACCGGCGTTCAGGCCATCGCCACCGATCAGGCGATTCGGGCCAATTCGTCGTCGTCGCCGGCCCGGTCGCTGGGCACCGCCGTCGCTTCCGCAGCCGGCAAGCCGGCTGTGGCCGTGACCAGCGAATATGACCATTATCTCGGAAACCTCTTCAGCAAGGCGGCCTTTATCAAGGCGGGCCGCTGGATGCTGAAAGTTCGGGTCTCGGGTCCCGAAGCGCGCTCCGCCGAGGTCAAGGCGGTAATGACCGCCTTGCTCGACGGCCTTCGCTTCGACGGCAAGACGCAGCCGGCATCGGCGACACCGATTTCAGCGGACGAATGCTCCTCGACCGACCGGCCCGATGCCAAATCGGTGCAGGACGACGATGCCCTGCCCGCTTATGGGATGCTGGCGACGTTCGACGCCGCCGGACAACCCGGGGCCAATGCGCCGCGCGGCGACCGGACGCCGCTGCTTGCGCGGATCGGCCGCAATTGGTGCCGGACCACGCTGACGGTGGGCAAGGACCGGATCACCATGCTCCAGGCGACCGGTGACGGGCGGGGCGACGGTCTCGGTGGTGATTCGGCGCTGCTCGTCCTGATCAACGACGGCGGCGGAGTGATCGAGGTGGTTCGGATGGCGAAAGAGCAGAGATATGTGCTCCTGAACCACAGAATCGCTGAAGTGGACGTTCTGGCCAGCTATGACGCACTTCCAAGCGTCGCCCAGATCGGCCGGCTGTTCGCAGAACCCGCAGGAGTCCGAGCCAGGGTGCGGCTCAAGCCCAACGGCAACACGGAACTCGATCTTCCGACGCCGGCCAAGAAGGCACCGCGGACCGCACGGGCCGACCTGCCTCCAGGCTAGAGCCGCATCGCCTCGTCGCGATAGGCGAGCTCGAAATTGCCCCAGCGGCGGCCGTTTATGTAGAGCGGGACGAAGACGTTCTTGACCGGCAGATAGCGCCCCTGGCCGAGGTCCATCGAGTAGGTGGCGAGCATCGCCTCCTTGTCGCTCTCGATCGCCCGGCGGGTGACGTCGTCGAGGAAGTTGCGACGATTGCGGCAATGCTCGGCGTTCCAGGCCGGATCGGCCGATTGGGGGCGAGAGCGCTCCGAAATGTGGGTCGGAAGATAGCCTTCCCTGTCGGTAATCGCGCAGGCGATCAGCCTCGGCTCGCGGGCCATCAGCCGGTCGAGCACCGGTCGCACCCGGCGGTCGGCGAGGTCGCAGAAACGGGTCTCGTACTGGACCGGGTTGGTGCCCGGCATTGCCGTGTATCGGGTGTCGAAGACGTCCTCCACGCTTGCCTCGCCGGCGACGATCGCCGCCTCGACCGCGTCCCTGATCTCGCGCATCCCGGCCTGGGCGAACTCGATGAACGGAGTGTCGTCGATCCGCACGCCCGAGCTCGCAAGCCGGTCGAGCATCTGGTTGGACAGGGTCTCGAGCTTGCTCAGACGGCCATGGACCTGGAGCAGTTGCCCGCCATTGTCCCGGGCGTCGGCCGCGAAGCTCGACAGCCCCGATTTGACCGAGTCGACGCTGAGCTGGATGTGGCTGGTGGACTGGGCGATTCCGTCGGTCTGCCGATCGACCAGGGCGACGATCTCGGCGACCTGGCGGACCGTGTCGGTGATGGTGGCGAAGCCGCCGCGCGCGACCCGGCTTCGGTCCACGCCGTTTTCGATCTCGGACGTCACCGCTTCCGCCTCTCGGGTCAGCGAGGCGATGGTCCCGGTGATCTCGCTGGTCGCGGTCCGGGTCTCCTGGGCGAGCTTCTTCACTTCGGCGGCGACGACGGCGAAGCTCCGGCCGGCCTCCCCGGCCCGAGCGGCCTCGATGGTCGCGTTCAAGGCGAGCATGTTGGTCCGGTAGGCGATCCGCTCGATGCTGGTGGAGACGTTCTGGACCCGGCTCATCGCCTCGGCGAATCCGGTCATCCGCTCGCCCAGCTGGACGACGAGGTCGGTGAGGCCGCTGAAGATGCCGATCGTGTCCTCGATCGCGGCCCGGCCTTCGGCCAGCCGCTCGCGCGCCTGCTCGGCGAGGATCCGGGCCTCGTCCGTCGATTCCGCCACCCGGGCCTGGTCGAGCAGAAGCCGGCTGGTCACGTCCTCGAGCGAGTCGAGCGTCCGGAGATTGGACGAGATCCGCTCGGACACCCCGGCAACATAGCCCGAGACGTCGCTGCACTCGATCGCCAGCGCTCCGCAATTGCGGGCGACGATGTTGATCGCGTTGCCGTCCAATTCGCCGATCGACTGGCTCGCCACGCTATGCCCCCGTTCATGGTTCCGGAGGGAAGCTAAGGAGGAGATGTTGAAACCGCGTTAACTATGGCTTGCGGCCGAGAGATGGCCGATTATTCGAGCCGTTCGGGCTGAGCTTGTCGAAGCCCTCTTTTTTCCTCGCCGGGAGGATAGAAAGGAGGGGCCTTCGACAGGCTCAGGCCGAACGCTGCTGGGCACTGGGGACGCTGGCCTCCCCCCGCCGGCCGCGCTAAACGTCGGTCATGTTCTTCTCTTTCGTCGACGAGCTTCGCGCCGCGGGCATAACCGCCTCGATGAAGGAGCATCTCGTGCTCCTCGAAGCGCTCGACTCCGACGTGATCCGAACCAGCCCCGAGGAATTCTACTATCTGGCCCGCGCCACCTTCGTGAAGGACGAAGGGCTGCTCGACCGGTTCGACCAGGTCTTCGGAAAGGTCTTCAAGGGCCTGGAGGCGGATTACGGGACTGAGGCGGTTCCAGTCCCGGAGGAATGGCTGAAGAAGGTCGCCGAGCTCTACCTGTCGCCCGACGAGATGGCGAAGATCAAGGCGCTCGGCTCCTGGGAAGAGATCATGGAGGCGCTGAAGCAGCGGCTCGAGGAGCAGAAGGAGCGGCACCAGGGCGGCTCGAAATGGATCGGCACCGCCGGCACCTCCCCTTTCGGCGCCTATGGCTACAATCCCGAAGGGGTGAGGATCGGCCAGGAAGGCGGGCGCAACCGGAGCGCGATCAAGGTCTGGGACAAGAGGGAGTTCAGGAACCTCGACAATCAGGTCGAGCTCGGCACCCGCAACATCAAGGTCGCGCTCCGCCGCCTGCGCCGCTTCGCGCGTGAAGGCGCGGCCGACGAGCTCGACCTCGACGAGACGATCGACGGGACGGCGAGGAAAGGCTGGCTCGACATCCGAATGCGCCCGGAGCGGCACAATGCGGTGAAGCTGCTCCTCCTGCTCGACGTCGGCGGCTCGATGGATCCCCATATCAAGGTCTGCGAGGAATTGTTCTCGGCCGCCCATACCGAGTTCAAGAACCTCGAATTCTTCTACTTCCACAATTGCCCCTATGAGAGCTTGTGGAAGGACAATCGCCGCCGTTTCGCCGAGCGCACCTCGACCTGGGACGTGCTCCACAAGTTCGGCCACGACTGGAAGATCGTCCTCGTCGGCGACGCCTCGATGAGCCCCTACGAGGTCAGCCATCCGGGCGGCTCCGTCGAGCATTATAACGAGGAAGCCGGAGCGGTGTGGATGCAGCGCCTGGTAAACACCTATCCGAGCTCGGTCTGGCTCAACCCAACGCCCGAGAAATATTGGGGCTACACCCAGTCCACCCAGATGATCCGCCAGCTGATGCACGAGCGGATGTATCCGCTCACCCTCGATGGCCTGGACGACGCGATGCGGGCGCTGAGCAGGAAGACCTAGGAGGAGGCCAGCCCGTCATTCCGGCGAAAGCCGGGACCTCATGTCGAGAAGTCTCGGCGGGTCTCCCCGAGGTCCGGGCTTTCGCCGGGATGACGAGTCAGGGGCGGTCCCCCAGCAGGAATCTCGGCCCCGGTCCCGCGCGGCCCGCCCGGTCGTCCGGATTGTAGAGCGCGCAGGTCTCGAGCGACAGGCAACCGCAGCCGATGCAGCCGTCAAGCCGGTCCCGGGTGCGCTCGAGGATCGCGATCCGCTCGTCCAGGGTAGAGCGCAGGCGCTCGCTGATCGACCGCCAGTCGGACTTGTCGGGCGCCCGTCCGTTGGGAAGCGAGGCCATCTCCTTTTCGATCTCTCCCAAGGTCAGGCCGCAGCGCTGGGCGATGAGGGCGAAGGACAATCGGCGGATGTCGGAGCGCATGAAGCGGCGCTGGTTGCCGGCGGTGCGGATCGCGCCGACCAGACCGCGGGCCTCGTAGAAGCGGATCGCCGAGACCGAGAGTCCGGTCCGCCGGGCAAGGTCGCCGATGGTGAGGAGGGTCGTGGAGGCCATGGAGAATTCCCTCGAATTGAAGCTTGACCTCAACTTAGCTTGAGGTCGTACGACTCGCAAATCGAAGACGTTTGAGAGCGAGGAGAACGAAAATGGCAGAACCCAGGATCGAGCATGTCAACGTGACCGTCACCGATCCGGATCGGACCGCCGCGCTGATGGGATCGATATTCGGCTGGCGGGTGCGCTGGAAGGGCCTGGCCCAGAAAGGCGGACAGACCGTCCATGTCGGCACCGACAAGCATTATGTGGCAGTCTACACGGACCCGAGCCGGACCTATTCCGAGCAGGACTTCACCAAGGGCAGGCCGCTCAACCATATCGGGGTAGAGGTCGACGCTCTGGACGAGACCGAGGCGCGAGTGATCGCCGCCGGCCTCGTCCCCTTCTCCCACGGCGACTACGAGCCCGGCCGCCGCTTCTACTTCCTCGACCCGGACGGGATCGAATATGAAGTGGTGAGCTACCGGTAGTACCAGGGTCGTCATGCCGGACTTGATCCGGCATCCATGAACACGGCCCGCGGAGAAAGTTCTCAGGCGGCTGTGTTCATGGATTCCGGCTTTCGCCGGAATGACGAAAAGGGGCTCGCGTCCGCCGGCGCTCCGCCTTCAGCCGATCGCTTTCGCTGCGGCGATCGCGGGAGGAAGATGGGCGGCGGCGAAGGGCTTCTTGACGACCGACGCCATCGGATCGCCGGCCCGGACCCGGCCGATCTGCTGGGTGATGAACAGGACCGGCACCTCGAGCTTGGCCCGGATCCGCTCGACCGCCCGGATTCCGCTTCCGCGCTCCAGCTCGACGGCGGCCGTGACCAAATCCGGCGGCTGCGCCTCCGCGGAGGCCACCGCCTCCTCCTCGGTCGTCGCCATTTCGATCGACGTAAATCCGGCGTCCCTAAGGGCATCTTCGATCATGAAGGATGTAAAAATCTGTGGCTCGATGATGAGAGCGCGCATCACATTCTCTTGCTTGAACTCGGCGGCTTGGGAGACCGTGAACAACCCGATGACTGACCTAACGAAGCTGATCTATGTTTGTTTCCTCGACCGAAGAAAAAAAGCTGTTTGTTTCCCGGCTGTTACGATTCCTCAGGAAACCGGCCGCCGCGCCCTCAGCGCCTGTGCGAGGGTCCCTTCGTCGAGATAGTCGAGCTCGCCGCCCACCGGCAGGCCGTGGGCGAGCTGGGTGAGGCGCACCGGGAAGCCTTCGAGTCGCTCGGCGAGATAATGGGCGGTGGTCTGGCCTTCGAGGGTGGCGTTCATCGCAAGCACGACTTCGTCGATGCCGCCCTTCGCCACCCGGCCGAGCAGTTTGTCGATGTTGAGATCCTCCGGCCTAATCCCTTCCAGCGCCGAGAGCCGGCCCCCGAGCACGTGGAAGCGGCCTGGAAAGAGCCGGGAACGGTCGAGCGCCCAGAGATCGGACACTTCCTCCACCACGCAGAGCAGCCGGCCGTCGCGGCGGGAATCGGTGCAGACGCTGCACGGGTCGACCGTGTCGACGTTGAAGCAGGCCGAGCAGACCGAGAGATTTTCGTTCACGCGCTCGAGCGCGCGAAGCAGCGGGGTCAGAGCCGTATCGCGCTTCTTCATCAGGTGGAGCACGGCCCGGCGCGCGGAGCGCGGCCCGAGGCCGGGGAGCCGCGCGAGCGCCTGGGTGAGGGCATCGATCTCGGGAGAAGCCATGCGGGGTAGGTAGAGAGAGAGGGGCGGGGTTTCAAATCATGACGTCATCCCGGCGAAAGCCGGGACCTCGGGGAGACCCATCGCGTCTTTTCCTCGCTGAGGTCCCGGCTTTCGCCGGGATGACGAACTGAGCAGCCAGGGAAGTTCCCCCCTTCCCGCGCAACCGTCATTGCGAGCGAAGCGAAGCAATCCAGCGGGCGCCGGCGCCAGAACTGGATTGCTTCGTCGCTTCGCTCCGCGCAATGACGGTAGCATGCACATCGCTTTCATGGGTACCCCCGAATTCGCCGTCCCCACCCTCGACGCACTGGTGGCGGCCGGTCACGAAATCCGAGCCGTCTACTCACAGCCACCGAGGCCCGCCGGCCGTGGCAAGGCGCTTCGCCCCTCCCCTGTCCAGCAGCGCGCCGAAGCGCTTGGGATCGAGGTCCGAACCCCGCTTTCCCTCAAGGATCCGGAAGCCCAGGCGGACTTCGCCGCGCTCGGCCTCGACGCCGCGGTGGTGGCCGCCTACGGGCTCATCCTGCCCCGGCCGATCCTCGAAGCGCCGAGGCGGGGCTGCCTCAACGTCCACGCTTCGCTCCTCCCCCGTTGGCGCGGGGCGGCTCCGATCCAGCGCGCAATCCTGGCCGGCGACGAGATGACCGGGGTGACGATCATGAAGATGGAGGAAGGTCTCGACACCGGGCCGATGATGGCCGCGATGGGCACTCCGGTCGGCCGAAAGACCGCCGGCGAGCTGACCGGCGAGCTCGCCCGTCTCGGCGCCGAGTGGATGGTGGAGGTGCTCGACCGTTGGGACGGCATCGGGCCCCGGCCGCAAGCGGAGGACCAGGCGACCTACGCCGCAAAGATCCGGAAGCAGGAGGCTCGGCTGGACTTCAACCGGACCGCGGCCGAGCTCGAGCGCCAGGTGCGGGCCTTCAACCCGTCGCCCGGCGCCTGGTTCGAGGCCGGCGGCGAGCGGATCAAGCTGCTCGCCGCCGATCCGGTCGAGGCCGCGGGCGAGCCGGGAGAGGTACTTCCCGGCAAGGGGCTCAGCATCGCCTGCGGCGAACAGGCGCTTGCCGCCGTCCTCGTGCAGCGTCCGGGGCGGGCGCCGATGACGGGCGCGGAGCTGCTTCGCGGATTCCCGATCGCGCCCGGAACGAAGCTTTAGGTGACCCGCTTCCGCCTGAGCGTTGAATATGACGGCGGCCCTTTCATGGGCTGGCAGCGGCAGGCGCACGGCCCTTCGGTCCAGCAGGCGATCGAGGAGGCGGTCGAGGCGATCACCGGCGCGCCGGCCGCCGTCCACGCGGCGGGCCGGACGGACGCCGGGGTCCATGCCCTGGCGATGGCCGCTCATGTCGATGTCGAGCGCCCGATAACCCCGTTCCGGCTCGCCGAGGGGCTGAACGCGAGGCTGAGGCCGCTTCCGGTGGCCGTTCTCGAGGCGCAGCCGGTCGCGGCGGACTGGCACGCCCGGTTCAGCTGCATCGGCCGCCGCTACCTCTACCGGATCGTCAACCGAAGCGCGGCGCTGGCGCTCGAGGCGGGGCGGGCCTGGCAGGTAGCGGTGCCGCTCGACTCCGAGGCGATGGGCTCGGCCGCGCAGGCGCTCGTCGGCCTCCACGATTTCACTACCTTCCGCTCCGCCCATTGCCAGTCGGAAAGCCCGGTCAAGACGCTGGACCGGCTCGCGGTCCGGCGCGAGGGCGACGTCATCCTGATCGAGGCTGCGGCCCGATCCTTCCTCCACCATCAGGTGAGGTCGATGGTCGGGTGTCTGCAATTGGTCGGTAGGGGGAAGTGGAGCGCTGCGGATCTGAAGGCCGCGCTGCAGGCGAAGGACCGGGCGGCCCTGGGGCTGAACGCGCCGCCGCAGGGACTTTATTTCGTCGAGGCGGTCTATCCGTGATCCGTCATCCCGGCGGAACCCGGGACCTCGGGGAGGCCCACCGAGACGTCTCGTCCAGAGGTCCCGGCTTCCGCCGGGATGGCGAGCTATCCGGCCTTCCTCACTCCCGCCCCGAAACCGAACAGGCGTTGCAGCGACTTGTCGAGCATCAGCAGCTGCCAGAGCAATCGGCCATGCTCCTCCCGGCCCGAGCGGTGTGCCGCCGCGAGGCGGGCGATCGCGTTGCCGTCGAACCAGCCGAGCTCGGCAAGAGCCGGGCTGTGGGCGATGGCCGCCGCTTCCTGGGCCAGGGGTCCCCGAAACCATGCGCTGACCGGAGTGACGAAACCCATCTTGGTTCGATGAAGCACCTCGTCGGGCAGATAGCGGCCGAGCGCCTTCTTCATCAGCCATTTTCCCGAGCCGCCGCGCAGCCGCATCCCGGCCGGGACCCGGGCCGCGAACTCGACCAGGCGATGGTCGAGCAAGGGCTCGCGCGCCTCGAGGCTCACGGCCATGCTGGTCCGGTCGACCTTGGTGAGGATGTCGCCGGGAAGCCAGATCTTGAGGTCGGCATATTGGGCTCGGGAGAGCGAGTCCGCGGCGGGCGCCCCGGCCATCGTCTCGACATAGCGCCGCTCCGCCCGGTAGCCGCCGAGAACGTTCCTCAGATTAGGGCTGTAAATGCTTGCTCTTATTGAGGCCGAAGTCACGCCCACCGCCGCCGCATAGGCTTCGCCACCGTCCTGGCCGATCGCCTGAAGGGTCGTCTTGGCGCGAAGGAAGCGGGGCGCCCAGTCGAGCTTTGGATAGAGGTTGCCGACCGTTCCGAGCATATCGCGCGCCCGGCCGGGCAGGAGCCCCCTCACCCGCTCCTCGGCGGCGAACATCCGGTAGCGGCGGTAGCCCGCGAAGGCCTCGTCCGCGCCGTCGCCCGAGAGCGCGACCTTCACGGTCTCGCGGGCGAGCTCGGAGACCCGGTAGGTGGCGAGTGCCGAGGCGTCGGCGAAGGGCTCGTCGAACGCGTCGGCGAGCGTGTCGATCAGGCCGAAATCGCCGGCTTCGACGATCCGGCTCCGGTGCCGAGTGGCGAATCGCTCGGCGACCAGGGCCGCCCATTTCGACTCGTCATGGTCCGCTTCGCCGAAGCCGATCGAACAGGTCTCCACCGCCGAGCGGCTCGCTTCGGCCATCAGGGCGACCACGGCCGAGCTGTCGACCCCGCCCGAGAGGAAGGCGCCAAGCGGAACGTCCGCGACCATGCGCGAGCGGACCGCCGCCCGAAGGCGCTCGACCAGCTCCTCCTCGAGCGCCTTGGCCGAAGACCGCGAGGGATTGGAGAAATCCACGTCCCACCACATCACGGGCTTGGGCAGGGCCCGTCCGCGCCGCACCAGCAGGTAATGGCCGGCGGGGAGCTTCCTCACTCCGTCGACCATGCAGCTGTCGTCGGGCACGTAGCCCAAAGCGAGATAATCCTCGACAGCGCGGTGGCTTGGGGAGCGGTGGAGCAAGGGATGGGCGAGGAGGCCCTTCAGCTCAGAGGCGAAAACGAGTGCCCCGTCGGGAAGAGTCGCCCAGTAAAGCGGCTTTACCCCGAGCCGGTCGCGGGCCAGGAACAGGCAATCCTCGTCCTCGTCGAAGAGTGCGAAGGCGAACATCCCGTTGAACCGGGAGAGGCAGTCGGGGCCCCATTGCCGCCAAGCCGCGAGGATGACCTCGGTGTCGCTCTCCGTCCGGAAGCGATGGCCGAAGCCCTCGAGCTCCCCCCTCACCTCGCGGAAATTGTAGATCTCGCCATTGTAGCTGAGGGCGAGCTTGCCGTCGGCCGAGCGCATCGGCTGGTCGCCGGTGGCGAGGTCGATGATCGAGAGCCGGCGATGGCCGAGCCCTACGCCCGGAGCGGTCCACACCCCGCCCCCGTCCGGCCCGCGATGGGCGAGCGTGTCGGTCATCGCCCGGACCCGTTTGGGGTCGACCGGCTTTGGGCTGCTCACGTGGAAAAGGCCGGCGATCCCGCACATGATCAGTCTCCTGCCAGCCCGGCGGCCCGGTCGGCAAGGGGCGCGACCGGCCCGAGGCTTTCGAGGAACGAATCGATCGCCGGGCGGGCGCTGAGCCCGTCGGCCGGAGCTTCGGCCGAGACCAGCACGGCGACCGCGCGCTGCGGCCCGCCCAGCAGCCTCGTCCTCACCGTCTCGAGCTTGACCCGGGTCCTGCTCCCGGTGACGATATCGCCCACACGGTAGAAGGTCGCCACCTCGCGGACCTTGCCGTGCGAGCCGATCAGCTCCGCTTTGCCGTCCGCGGGCGGCGTGGAATCGCCGGTCCACGACCAGGCGCCGTCCTCGTCGGCGGCGCCCTGGCCGTAGCCGACCAGCTCGCGCCCCTCGCTCTGACGGGCGAAGACGACGATCGCGAAGTCGACCTGCCGGCCCGAGGCGCTCCTGTACCGCGCCAGCCGCACCCGGTCCGCGCCCGTATAATGAGGCTGCCACTCCGGCCCTGCGGGGAGCCGGGTCCAGCCCGGAACGTCTGGAAGCGGATAATCCGGAACCGCCCGGGTGCCTGCCGCGGCGACCGCGCCGGACCAGAGCGGAGCCACCGCGGCGAAGGCGACGGCGATCGCCGCGACCTGCGCCGCTCGGGCCGTCCGCCCCGGCTCGGCGCCCGGCGCCTGAAGCTCGGCGGGGTCGAACCAGCGCGCGTTCGGCGGCCGGTCGACGAAGCGCCAGGCGGCGGCCGCGATCAGGGCGATGACGATCGCGAAGAAGATCCAGCCGTAGACGAGATGGTCGACCCCGACCGCGACTTCATTGTCGGTCTTCCAGGCGATGTAGATGGTCCCGAAAGCCCTCGCTCCGTTGGCGAGAACCGAGACTGCGAGAGCGAAGGCGACGAAGGCGAACCGGCGGCGCCAGGAGCGGAAGCACAGATTGGCGGCGAGCGCGCCGAGCGCCGCCATCGCCACCAGGAAGCGGACTCCGGAGCAGGCCTCGGCCACCCGGAACAGCCCGCTCGGAGTGGAGATGAAGATCCCTTCGATATGGGCGGGCACTCCTGTCAAGGCGAGCAGGCCCATGCTCATCTTCGCGGTCAGGGTCTGCAGCGGCGCGACCAGCTCCTCGCCGAACGGGACCATGAAGAAGGCGTAGAAGAGCGGGAAGGCGACGGCCCTCGCCACGGCCTTGCCGAGGCACGCGATCACCGCCCCCTGCAGCATCGCGACGAGGCCGAAATGGCGGAGAAGCGCGACGCTGCCGGCCTCGCCCAGAAGCCAGGCGCAGGCACCCGCTGCGACCAGCACCAGCCCGGGAGCCCAGGCGCGCGGCGCAAGCGCCTTCAGCTCGGGCAACCGCTGCCAGACCAGCCAGAGGATGATCGGGCCGACTAGGAAGCAATGGTTGAACGTGGTGCTGTCCCACCAGAGCCTTGCCATGTCGAGGCCGTCGCGGACGAACAGAAGCCCGATCGCCGCCGCCGCAGCGCCGAGGGCGAAGAGGTGGGTCCGCCAGGGCGAAGCCATCGGATCGGCCCGGACGATCGGGAGGACCGCCGTCATGCCGCCGCCTTGCGTTGAACGGGCGCGACGATCTCGCCGAGCGCGGACAGCCGCGCTTCCCAGCGGTAGACGTCCACCATCCGGCGGCGGGCGGCCTCGCCCATCGCCGAGGCGCGCTCGGGATCCTCGAGCAGCCCGGCAATCGCTTCGGCCTGGGCCTCGGCCTCGGCTTCGACGAGGAGGTGGCGCCCAGGCTCCGCCTCGATCCCTTCGAAGGCGGCGGGCGAAGCGACCACCGGCCGTGCCATCGCCATCGCTTCGAGCACCTTGTTCTGGATTCCGCGCGCGATCCGAAGCGGAGCCGCGACCACGTCGGCGGCGGCCAGCCAGGAGCGCACGTCCGGGACGGCGCCCGTGACGATCGTCCGCGGCCCGGCCAGCCTCAGCACCGCTTCCGCCGGCTTTCGACCGACGATCGCGAAGCGCGCCTTGGGAAGCATCGGCATCACCTCGCCCGCGAACCAGCGCACCGCGTCGATATTGGGCGCATAGTCCATCTGGCCGGTGAAGACGATGAGGGGCGGACGGTCGGCACCTTCCTTCTCCTCTCCCGTCCTTACGGCAGGCGGGGGACCCAAGCCGAAGGCTTGGGGGGTGAGGGCCTGTACACCGGAGTCCGAAAGACCCTCGCCTCCCACCGCTTCGCGGTGGGCCCCTCCTCTCCCGTAAGGAGGCGAGAGGGGAAGAAAATGTGCGCGCGGATCGTAATAATCCAGGTCGACCCCGTTGTGCAGCGCCCGAATGTCGGCGCCGGCGAGCCCGCTCCGGTGCCTGAACAGCTCGGCCTCGGCATTGCTGACGAACAAACTGACGTCCGCGCGTTCGGCGACCGAACGCTCGAACTTCGCGAGCAGCCTGCCCTCGCGGCGGTTGACCGGCGCCATCGCTCCGCCTTCCGCCGCATAAGCCTCGAACTTGGCCGAATCGACGTCTCCGAAATCCATCACGAAGCGGGCCCGCAGGCCCTCGGGCACGAACTGCCCCATCTGCCCGGAGAAGGCGAAGACGGTCCCGATCCGCCCGCTCGCGAGCATCCGCTCGACGAAGCCGCGAAGCGCCGCCGAGTCGAACAGGGCCAGCGACACCGGCCGCCCCTCCATCAGCGCGCGGGCGCCGGCGGCGACCTTCGAAATCCGCCGGACCTCGACATGCGCCTCGCGGAGCGCCGGCCCGATCGCTTCGCGAAGGCCGGCCAGGTTGGAGGCGTCCTCCTCGTCGTCGGCCAGGCAGGCGAGATGTACCGGCCCCAGGCCGGCGAGATGCTTGAGCTCGTGGAAGGTCCGGATCTTGTCGCCGCGGTCGGGCGGGAACGGGATCCGGTGGGCCAGGAACAAGGTCTCGGGCATCAGCCGAGCCCTTTGGCAAGCATCGGGCCGAGGCGGTTCGACGCCCACAGCGGAAGCTTCTTCCACGCTTCGACCTTGAGGCGGTTCTTCGGGCTCGACGGATTGATGTCCCGGGGCGCGGCGCCCGGCGCGGTCCGGATTCCATAGCGCAGCGGCTCCGGCTCCATTCCCCAGTTCATCTTGAAGCTGTGATTGCCCGAGCCGACCTTGGAGCGGCCGAAATCGAAGCGGGTGCAGCCGCGCCTCGAGGCGTGGCACATCACCTCGAAATACATGAGCTCGCTCGCGAAGCAGTCGCGCGCGGCCGCCGTTCCTCCGCCCCAATAGGGATGGACGCTGCCCTTGAAGTAGAAATTGAGGACGCTCGCGGCCGGTTTGCCTGCGTTGAAGACGGTGAGGATGTCCGCATCCTCGCCGAACAGGTCGAGCATGGAGTCGAACAGCCGGGGCGGGAAGACGGGAGAGCCGAGGTTGCGCATCGACTCGCCGTAGACCCGGAAGAAGTCCGAGCGGTCGGCCGGGCCGGACCCGATCCGGACTCCGAGCTCGAGGGCCCGTGCCCTCTTGACCCCGCGATGTCGCCGCTTGATCGACTTGACGATCGCCGCCTCGCCCGCCGGAAGATCCATCGCGAAGCCGACATAGACATCGTCGCGGACCGAATAATCGCCGGGGAACTCGCCACCGCGAAGCTCGAGCGTGTCGCAGCCGAGCCGGTCGGCGAGATCGGCGGCGGTTCGAAGCAGGGCGGCGGCGGCGGCCCGGTCGTCGGCGATGACTCCGCCGCCGGTGCCGAAGCCGGTCGAGACCAGGGCGCGGCCGAACAGGGCCGATCGGACGTCGGTGAGCGGGAGGCAGCCGGCTAGTCCGCTGTCCGGCCGCTCGGCGACCAGATAGTGGGCGCTCTGCCCGCAGCCCAGCTCCACCCCGAGGCTCCACTGCGGCCGGTGGAAGAAGACCGACTCCGGATGCTCCGCGACGTATCGGTCGATCCGGGCGCGCTCCGCGGGGTCGGACAGGTTCGCGGTTCGAACCGCGACCGCGGCGATCGGGGAGTAGAGGGTCACGACAGTCTCTCCCGTTCGCGCTCGACCACCTTGTCGGTCCGGTCCCAGTTATGCGCCTTGAACAGTTTCAGCAACTTGGGCCTCATTGCAGAGAGCCGGCTGTAATGGCGGAGGCGCGACTTGAGCGGGGCTCCGTCGACCCGGGGCTGGCCGGGATCGATCTCCCACGGGTGGAAGTAGAAGACCGCCGGGCGCTCGTCGCGCCGGTTCACCCGGTCGATGGCCCAGCTCGAGAAACGGTAAGGCAGGAGCCGGAAAAAGCCCCCGCCCCCCGCCGCCATCCGCCGTCCGGCGAGTTCGACGGTGGTCACCGGGAGCTCGATCAGGCCGCTGTCGGAAAGCGGGCGATGGGCGAAGCGGGGCGCCTCGCGCCAGCCATAATGGTCGTGGGCGACGGGGGCGACGCTCGACGAATAGGAATAGCCTTGCTCGGCCAGGATCCGGTGGGCCCAGGGCGTCCGGGCGTCGATCGAGAAGCTCGGAGCCCGGTAGCCCCTCGGCTCGACTCCGGCGGCGTCCGAAATGGCGGCATGGGCTCGCAGCAGGTCGGCGCGGAAGCCTTCCTCGCCCAGGTTGAAGACCCGCTGGTGGTCCCAGCCGTGGCTTGCGATCTCATGCCCCTCGGCCGCGGCCCGGCGGACCAGCGCCGGGTGGCGCTCCGCGACCCAGCCCAGAGTGAAGAAGGTGGCCTTGACCCCGGCCTCGGCGAACAGGTCGAGCACCGCCGATGCGTTGCGCTCGACCCGATGCTCCAGCCCGTCCCACTGGTCGCGGCCGATCACATGCTCGAACGCCCCGACCTGGAACCAGTCCTCGACGTCCACGGAAAGGGCGTTCAGCATTTGACTTCCTGAAATCCTCCCCCGGGTTTCCGGGGGAGGGGGACCGCGCGAAGCGCGGTGGAGGGGTTCTTCCAGACTCAGAAGAGCCCCTCCACCATGCTTCGCATGGTCCCCCTCCCCTGCAAATGCAGGGGAGGATTTAAACTTCTCAAGCGGCATTGCTTCGGCGCGGCTGGCTTTCGTTCTCGACCCAGTCGAGGAGCACGGTCAAGACCCGGCGGACCGCCGCTTCCTGCTCGTCGAGCCGAGCCTCGATCGCGGCGATCCGCCGCTCGAGCGAGGGATCGCCGACAGGGTCGGCCCCGGCCGTCGACGGCCGCCTCAACGGAAGCACCCGCTTCGAGGCGCTGGCGGGCCGGTCGGCGGCCATGTCGGCCGCCACCGCTTCGACGTCGTTTCCGGAGATCGACTCGAGCCGTTCCACTCCCGCATAGAGGAGCAGCCGGTTGGCGAGCTGGTTGAGCTTGCGTGGAACTCCGCCGGAGTGGCGGTAGAGCGCCGCGAAGGAATCGGAGTCGAAGGACGGGCGCCCTTCCCAGCCCGCGACGGCCAGGCGGTGGACCATGTAGGGCTCGACCTCGTTGGCCTCCATCGCATCGAGATGGTGGCTGGCGATGACTCGCTGGCGGAGCTGCTCCAGGCTGTCCTCGCCGGCCACCCGATCCCGGAACTCGGGCTGGCCGAGCAGGAAAATCTGAATGAGTGCGCGGCCTTGGCTGGTGAAGTTCGAAAGCATCCGAAGCTCTTCGAGCGCCGAGACCGGAAGATTCTGGGCCTCGTCGACGACCAGCAGGGTGCGCTTGCCCCGCCCGGCTTCCTCGCGGAGCCTCTGCTCGATCCGGTCGAGAAGCAGTGCCTTGGTGACGTTGCCGGTCTCGAGCCCGAGGCCCTGGGCCGCGAGCCGGAGCATGTCGTCGCCTTCGACCTGGGTCGAGACCAGGCTGATCGCGTTGAGGCGCTCGCGGTCGATCGTCGCCATCAGGTGGGCGACCAGGGTCGACTTGCCGGCGCCGATCTCGCCGGTGATGACGATGAACCCCTCGCCCTGGGCGAGGCCGTAGCCGAGATAGGCCATGGCCTTCTTGTGGGTACGGCTCTCATACCAGTAGCGCGCGTCCGGAGTCAGCTGGAAGGGGCGTTCGGCGAGGCCGTAATGGTCGGTGTACATCACTTGACGTCCCATCAGAAAGAGTAGCGCAGGCCGACGAGGATCGAGCCGTAGCTGGCGTCGAATTCCCCGGCCTGGGTGGTGTAGAGTCCAGCCGAGATCTGAGCCTGGAGCCGATCGCGGAAGACGTTGCGGTAGTAGCGGCCGGTGAGGCCCGCTCCGAAGCTGGAGTCGGTATCGGCGATGCCGCTGTCGAACCAGGCCGCATAGGCGTCGAGACCATAGCCCGAGCTGCGGGTCAGCCGCCGCTCGAGATTGCCCTGAAGGCTGAAGCTCTGGTCGGTGACGCCGTTGAGGGCGAAGATGCTGCTGTCCGGCGCCAGATATTTGCGGTTGGCGTAGCCGGCGCCCAGGCCCATGGTCCAGGGACCGCGGACGGCCGAATATTGCACGTTCGCGCCGCGGTTGCGGAAGTTGAAGTTGGCGATCGACTGGAAGGCGTCGCCGAAGCAGCGTCCGGTGCCCGGATCGTTTCCGAACACGCAGCCGTTGCCCGTCAGGCTGCCATTCGACGGAGCCTTAAACTTCGTCGGCAAACCGTTGAGATCGGCTACTAAAAGCCGACCGAAACTGCTCACCCCATCATAGATGGAGGCGTTGAGCGCCGAGCGGCTGTTGATCTTGTGGGAAAGCGAGGCGGTGAAGCTCTCGCCGCCGTAGCGCCACCCGCCCCGGGCCTGGAGCTCCGTCCGGGGGCTCGGGCGCCAGATGATCCCCGCGTCCCACATCACTCCGTCCTGGTCGACCGTCTCGAGACGAGGCCTGGAGGGATCGGCGATGAGGTTGCCGCCCGGTGTGAGCACCGGCAGGCCGCCCGGGCCGCGCTTGAAGTCCTGCTGGGAGCCCTGCATCGACTCGTAGCCGACTCCGCCGGTGACGGCGAGGGTCGGCGAGACCGGGAGAACGACGTCGCCCCGGACATATTTGGCCTCGAAATTGGAATCGAGCCGGTTCATGTCCTCGCGGACGTAGCCGCCGCCGACCGTCCAGCCGAACGGAAGCCGGCCCGGCTTCATTCCGAAGCTGACCGTCGCGTTGTGGACAATGCTGCTCGAATAGCGGTCGACCCTGGGGGCGCCCGGCGGGAGTCCGGTGCCGGCGAGGCTGTGGTCGTCCACCGCCACGTAGCCGAGGCGGTAGCTGGCCCCGATCGCCACCGGCCCGGCATGGGTGGTGAGGGTCGGGCCGGCATAGGCGCTGTAGATCTCCGCCGTGTTGGCGCTGTCGATCGTCCGCGCCGTCGGAACGGGCACCCTGATATCGGCATGGGTGCGCGCCGCCATGGCTCCGGCGTCGAGGGCGAGGACTCCGGGGACGGCGTCGACATGAACGGCCGCGAGGCCGCTGATCACGTCGTTGTCGCTCAATCCGTCGTTCCAGCCCACCCGATGCTGGTAATTGGCGCTGATCGTGGCCTGGACCCGGCGGGTCGCGACCGAGGCGTCGATGCCCCCGCCCACGCCGGTATAGGTGAGCACCTCGCCGCGGTCGAAGTCCATGGTCGCGACCTGCTGGACTTCGAGATAGGGGTGGATGCTGGTCCGGGGCTCGCCGTGGACGGCCGCCGCTCCGGCGAGCAGGCTGATTCCCGCAACACCTGCGATGCCCACCCAGCTACGGGCTGTAAGTCTCTGGAAAAGAGCCTGTTTCATTGGCCATATCCATAATAGGAGCCGAACTTTCGGCCGGTGGCGGCAAAGCCCGTGCCGTTGAGCAGCAGGCTGATCTGGGGGCAGCCGGAGAGAAGGCCGGCGGCCTCCTTCAGATCGGCTTCGTTGGTCTGGTCGGCCCTCACCACAAGCAGCAGCTGGCCGACATGGCCGGCGAGGGCGGCGGCCGCGCTGGCCATCAGCGCCGGCGGGGAATCGAAGATCACGATCCGCTTGGGCCGGCCTTCGGTCAGGCGCTGCAGCACCCGGGCAGTCCGGTCCGACCCGACCAGCTCGGGGACGTCGTTCTCGTAGCGCCCGGCCGGCATGACCGAGAGGTTGCCGATGTCGGTCCGGATGACGAGCCGCTCGGGATCGAGCGACGGGTCGGCGAGAGCGTCGACGAAGCCCGAGTCCCGGGCCTCGAGCCCGAGGATCGAGAGCACTTCGGGCTTCGGGAAATCGGCGTCGACGAGGAGAACCTCCATGTCGCGCTCGCCGGCCAGCGAGATCGCCAGGTTGACCGCGCAGAAGGTCTTGCCCTCGTCGGGCTGGGCCGAGCAGACCAGGATCGTCCGGCGCTTGTCGGCACTGACCGGGCTTCCGGCGCCCATTCCCAGAAGCAGCTGGCGCTTGACGATCCGGAACTCCTCGGCGAGCGGGCCCGCCGGGCTGTCCGGGACGATGAAGCCGCGAGTGCCGAGCGATTTTCTGTCCACCTCGGCCTTCGCCTCGGTGACGACGGGGAGGAGGCTGCGCGCCGCCTCGCCCGTTCCCCGGCGAAGGCCGGGCTCCGGCTCTGCCGAAACCGTATCCGCTCCCGGGCGAAGGCCGGGGTCCGGCTCTTCCGTCCCACCGGCGCCTCGGCTTTGCCGGGGAGCAGGATCGGGCGCGGGCGCGACCTGCGGATTTCGGGCAACCTCCGGCTCGGGAATGGGGCCGTCGGGCCTCCTTGCCGGCGAACCGAAGCCGTAAAGCTCCGCCGCCCGCTCGAGAAGCGAGCCCGAATGGCTGAGGGGACTGTGCTTGTTCATCTCGCTATCCCTCACGCGACCGTGCTGCGCTGCCAGAATTCGACCGCCAGGAGCACCGCCCAAGCCGCTCCGAGCGCCCCCGCCCCGCCGCCGAGCAGGAGCAGGCGCTTCCGGTGCTTCGTCTTCGCCGCCTCGGTGAACACCTCGCCGATCGAGCCGAGCACGGGCAGCCCGGTCGCCTCGGCGAGCCGGGTCTGGGTCGGGAAGGTGGTCTGGATCTGGCCGAGCACGTAGGCCGCGCCCGCTCCGGCCGCGAGGCCGACGAACAGGATGAGGGTGAGAAGCAGCGGCCGGTTGGGCGTGAGCGGAACGCTCGGCTGGCTGGGCGGATCGATGACCTTGAACTTGACCGCGTCGGTCTGGCTGCGGACGTCGGTCCTGAGGCGAACCTGGTCCCGGTCCTCGAGCAATTTGTCATATTGCTTCTTGAGCACGTCGTAATCGCGGTTGAGCCGCTCCTGCTCGGCCGCCACCCCGGGCTCCGAGGCCTGGCGGGTGCCGAGCTGGGCGAGGTCGGACTGAAGCTGCGCCTTGCGGGTCGCGGCGGCGTTCACCTGGCCCTCCTTCTCGGCGACCATCGCCCGAAGCGACACGTAGGAGGGGTTGGCCATGGTCCCGGCGCCGCTCGGCTCGCGCGCGGCGAGCGGCTTGAGCCTGGCGATCTGGTTGCGCAAGCGGACGACGTCGGGATGGGAATCGGTCCAGCCCTGGGCCGCGGACTGGGCGAGCTGGCCCTCGAGGGCGGCGAGCTGGCCGCGGGCTCCGCCGCCGCCGGCATCGCCGCCGATCATGGGCATGGTGGACGGAGTGGCCCCGAGCTGGCTTCGAAGGGCGGCGAGCGAGCTCTGCGCCTGCATCAGCTGCTGGTCGATGCCGGCGAGCTCGGTCCGCGCCATCGCCATTCGCGAGGCGATGGAGCCTTCGCCGGGGAGAAGGCCGAGATAACGCTGCTCGAACTCGACCCGGCGCTGCTCGGCCTCCTGCAACTGCCCCTCGCGGGCCTTCAGCTGCTGGTCGAGGAAGGCGAGGCTCTGGTTCGCCTCGTCGCGGTCGCCGGCGAGATTCTGCTCGACGAAGATGTCGAGCAGGCCCTGGACGATCGCCGCGGAGAGCTTGGCGTTCTGGCGGTTGGAGAAGCCGGAGACCTTGGCGGTGGCGCTGATCTCGAACATGTTGTCGGGCTGGGCGGTGACCTTGATCGCCGTTCGAAGCCCGGCGACCTGGACCGCGAGATCGCGCTCGTTGGCGACGAGGCTGTTCAGGTCGGTTCGGCGGACGACCTTGGCGAGGTTCTCGCTCGACGTCAGGGTCTGCTTGACCCGGTTCAGGTCCCCTTCCCTTTCCTGGACGGTGATCCCGACCTGGTTGGGGAGGATGGACTGCGCCTGGACGAAGACCCGCGACTTGGATTCGTAGGTGTTGGGGATGAGCGCGACGGCGAGCCAGCCGAGCACGCAGATCCCCCACGCCACCGCGAGGGCGAGCCAGCGGCGGCGCCACACCTGGTGGATCGCGATCCTGATCTGTTCGTAAAGTCCGTCCATCGAGCCTGCTATCCCTTGCGTGCGTGGGTTGGGCGGCGGGAAAACCGCCTCAGAACATGCTCTCGGGAATGATGATGACGTCGCCGGGCTCGAGCCGGACGTTCGCCTTGCTGTCGCCCTTCTTGAGCAGGCGGG
>DASVSP010000124.1:0-66709 GCA_036388065.1 Allosphingosinicella sp. | reverse complement strand
CCGCTCGCGGCTTGACTTGACCGCCGCTCGCCAATGTTTTTAGCTCCCGCAAGGCCCGGCGGGAGATGACCACCAACATCCGGGCCGCGAAAGACTGCGTGGCCGACGTCGCGATCATCCACTCCGCCGACAAGGAAAAGGCGGCGGCGCGCCTCGTCGAATCCGTCGCGGCCGCCGGCTTCGCCGTCGTTTCTGTCGAGATCGGGGACCCCACGGGCCTTGCGGACGCAGTGGACGGCTGCGCCGCCGACGCCAGGATCCTGATCTGGTCGAGGCCGCTCGTCTCCCATGCGCTTCATTCCGGAGAGCTCGCCCGGATCCGCCAGATTCGAGGCCTGATCGAGGTTTCCGCGGACGGGATCACTCCGCCTTCCGGGGGGGACGAGCTACGGGTCGTGTCCATTTCGGGATGGCGCGGCCAGCCTTTTCATCCCGGGTGGCAGCGGATCGCTCTCGAGCTCAAGCGCCTGTGCGGATCCCGCAAGCCCGCCCCCGAGGCTGCGCCGCCGCCGGCGCCGGCCAAGGAGGCTCGTCCCGAGCGGGTGGCGCCGACCGCTTCGAGCGGCGGCGCCCGGCCGCAGGGCCGCCGGCTGATGCTTGGCGCCGGGGCGGCGGCGCTGCTCGCCGCGGCGGCTGCCGGAGCGGCGATCTGGTTCGGCGAAAGCGCTCCGCAATCCCCGCCTCGCCAGGAGCTTCGAGAGACTCCGGGCCCGGCTGCGGCCCGCCCGAATGCGCGACCCGACCCGCCAATCGAGGCGACAATGCCGGACGGTGACGCCGGCCCTCCCCAGGTCCAGCCTACCCCTGCGCCATCCTCGTCCCAGTCCCCGGCCGCCGCTGAAGCGAAGCCCGACGCTTCGGCGGAGAAACGGACCTCGCGGCCGGCCCCGCCCGAGCCTGTCCTCCGATCCAAGCCGCGGACCTCGCAGACGGAACCGGCAAAGAAATATTCGCGGAAGAATTCAAAGGTGATGCGGCAATTCTGCGAGCGGAGCGGCCGATCGACCCCGCAATGCCGCACTTTCCTTCGCTCGATTCGCGACTCCCAGGCGCCCGACTGAATTTCCGGGCTGGTTGGCCGGAAAATATACCGTCACTGTTTTCCTTGCCGCTTGGTCTGAAGGCTCCCACTACACAGGGATGAAGCGGCTTCTTGCCATCCTCCTCCTTCTCGCCGCGGCGCTCGGCGGCTTCTACTTGCTCGTCGCCCCACCCAGGCAGCTCGATCTGCTCGACCGGCTCTGGGCCGGGGATGCCGGCACCCGCCGGGTGGCGCACGATATCGCCTATGGCGGCGCGCCCCGCCAGAAGCTCGACATTTACGACTCGGCGCAGGCCGGAAGTCGACCCAAGCCAATTCTCGTCTTCTTCTACGGCGGCGGATGGCACGGCGGGGACAAGGACCATTACGGCTTCGTCGCCCGAGCCTATGCCGCCAAAGGATTCCTCGTGATATTGCCCGATTACCGCCTCGTTCCGGACGTGCACTTCCCGGCCTTCGTCCAGGACAGCGCGGCCGCAATCGCCTGGACCTGGCGCAACGCCGAGCGCTTCGGCGGGGATCCGAACCGGATCGTGACCGCCGGCCATTCGGCGGGCGCCTATAACGCGATCCTGCCTGCGCTCGACCGGCGGTGGCTGGCCGCGCAGGGGCTGCCCGACAATGTCATCAGGGCCGCGGCCGGCCTGGCGGGGCCCTACGATTTCTATCCGTTCGACAAGCCCAATTCGATCAATGCGATGGGTCGCTATCCCCGGCCCCTGGAGACCCAGCCAATCCGCTTCGTCCGGGCCTCCGCTCCGCCTCTCTGGCTCGGCCATGGCACCGCCGATACGAGCGTGCGCGTCCGCAACAGCCGCAACCTCGCCGCTGCGCTCAAGAGGGCCGGAGCGCCGGTGGCGCTGCGCGAATATCCCGGTTCCAGCCACAACGACCTGATCATCGCGGTTTCCAGGCTGTTCCGAACGCGCCTACCGGTCCTGGACGAAAGCAGCGCTTTTCTGCTGAAGCATTCGCGCCCTAAAGCGGCCGGCGGGATCGTTGGACTACCGCCCAGGCCTGCCCCCGCGCCTCGGGTGCCAATTTGAAAGAAAAATCCATGGCCTGCGGGCCGGGAACCCAAGTCGCGCGATGGCAGGCGGCGACGGCGCTCTAGCCCGGCGTGGATCGCGTTCAGCATGACGGGTGGTGGTGGATCGAGCGGCGGCGGCACGCTCAAATGCGAACGAGGCGCTCCGGTGTGTCCGAAGCGCCCCGCCCTTTAGCGCTGAGTCGAAAGTTAAGCGGTCGCTCTCGAGCGCGAGGCGCTGTGGCCGCCGGCGCTGTAGAGGATCTCGCGGGCCCGCTCGGCATCGATTCCCGCATCTCTCGTATCCACGGACACGAACACTCCGCCGGTATTGATCCGCTCCTCGTAATAGCTCGCATCCTCGTCGCTGACGCCGTGCTTGGAGAGGTAGCCGCTGAGGCCGCCCGTCGCCGCTCCGAGCGCAGCGCCGATCGCCGCGCCTTCGGGGACCGCGGAGGCTGCGATCGCTCCGGCGGCCGCGAGCGGACCGACTCCGGGGATGGCGAGAGCCGCAATTCCGAGGGCCGCGCCTACCGCTCCGCCGCCCAGCAGGCCCTTGACCAGTCCGCTCTTGTTTCCGCCGTCGTCCGTGGTGCTTCCGCTTCCGTCGGACGTCGTGTTCTTGCCGTCCTGCTGGTGGACGACGGACAGGGCGTTGTCGCGGACTCCGGCGCTGCGAAGCTCGGTGATCGCGCGCTCGGCTTCGGAATGGCTGTCAAAGACGGCGGATACAAGGTTCTGATTCATGAAATTACTCCTGTGGGTACAATGCGGGGTGTCAGGCCCCGGCGACCAACAGGGCAGCCACCCGCTCGTTCCTCGACTCGTCCCGGTACTCGGCACTTGGCCGCAAAGCCGGGTTCGACGGAGCCGTCACAATCCGCGGGGGCGGCGCTCGATCGCTCGAAGCGCGCCCGGATCGCTCACCATCACGGGCGCTAGCGAGTCACGATCAGCCGATAGCCGCAGTCGAGCTCGTCGAGGGCGAGGAGCCGGCCGTGGCGGTCCGCCCAGGCGCCGCTGTCGAGGTCGGCCTGGAGCCGGGCCAGCGCCCCGGAGACGTCGCCCAAGGCCCAGAAGGAGGACATCGCCGCCCTGACCCGGGGATCGAGATAGGCGGTAGGCCGGCGCCAATAGGCGCTGAGGAAGCCGTCGGCGCAGTCGTGGGGGATGGGCACGGGGGCGATGTCGACGGGGCCGAGCCGGCGCTCGAAATCCTCGAGCTTCGGCATCTGGGCCTCGTCGAGGGCGATGAGCTCAGGGAGGTAATCGAAGAGCCAGAAGCCGCGGAAAGACGGGTCGTAGGTGAGGAGCACGATCGGGCCCCGGGTCACCCGGCGCATTTCCGCGAGGCCCTTCGCCCGGTCGGACCAGTGATGGATCGTGAGGATCGCCATCGAGGCGTCGAAGCTTCGGTCGGCGAAGGGCAGCTCCTCCGCCTGGCCCTGGACGACGGCCGCGGCGGGAATTCGGCGCTGGCGGATCATCTTGATCGAGGGCTCGAGTGCGGTCACCTCCCGGCCGGCCGGCTCGTAGGAGCCTGCGCCGGCGCCGACGTTGAGGATCGTCCTCGAATCCGCAAGCGCCGCGTCGATCCTCGCCGCGATCCGCGGGTCGGGCTTCCTCAGCTCGGAATAATCGAGCCCGATGCGGTCGTAACGGCTCGCCATGGCGCCGCTTATGGCGCAGCCAGATGAGCGGACAAAGGGAAATGGCGCGAGTGACGGGGCTCGAACCCGCGACCTCCGGCGTGACCGGCCGGCGCTCTAACCAACTGAGCTACACCCGCTTGGGAGCCGGCGAACTATGCGCTGGCCCCTTCCCTGTCAACCGGCGGCACGCCCGGCGTCGAGCGATAGGCCGTTTTCCCGTGCGAACCCATTTTAGAACGCGACGACGCGACGATTCCGCGAAGCGGCCAACCTCATTTACCCGCCGACGCCGCCGCGTCTTCCGCAGGCTGAATTTGGAGCGCTCCGCGCTCGTTGCGTCGTTGCGTCGTTGCGCTGAAACCGTCGGATCGCCCGGCCTCGGGAGGAATGGCACGGATGGCGCAGAGGCGGGTTGGGCTAAGGTTTTGTCGCAACGGCCCTTTCGGCTTCGCTATGTTCGTCGTGGTGATGGCCGGTCAATGTCCCCTCCTCGAACAGGAAGCCGGCGATGTCGGGCTTTCCGGCGGCGTCGAGGACCGTCTTCGTTATGATCAGCAGGGGTACGGCCAGGAGCGCCCCGGTGGTTCCCCAGACCCAGGCCCAGAAGCTCAGCGCGACGAGGATCAGCAACGGGTTGATGGTCAGACGGCGGCCGACGAAGAAGGGGGTGATGAGGTTCGCCTCGACGAGATGGACCCCGATGAAGCAAAGCGCTGGAAGGAAGGCGTACCAGGGATCGGCGAAGGCCATCAGCCCGCCCAGCGCCAGCAGCAGGACGGACGCGATCGGACCCAGATAGGGAATGTAGTTGAGAACCGCGACGATCCCTCCCCACATGAGCGGAGTCGGCATGTCGAGCAGATAGAGGATCAAGGAGACGGCGAGCCCCATCGCGATATTCACGATGGTGATCGTGCCGAGATAGGTGGAGGTCGCGTCGACCACCTCCTGGATGGCGCGGGCGGTGGTCATCGCCCCGTCGAAGCTCGACCGGGCTGTGATCGTGCGGCGGCGCATGGCCGTCCAGCCGGCAAGGAAGAAGAAGATCACCAGAAGGGCGAAGAACATCTGGATGGCCGCGAACGGGGCCGAGGTGGCGATGATGTCGAGGAGCGAGTTGGGGGTCTCGAGCTGGACCGTCCGAGAGGTGGCGGCGTGGCTTCCGAACTGCTCGACGATATCGTCGATGAAGCGCTCGAGATCCGAATAGACCTGCATCAGCGGCGACAGAGTGTCTCGGACCCGGCCGATCCGCTCGGGAAGCAGACGGACCCACTCCGCCGCCGGAAGGACGATCGAGGCGACCGCGATATTGGCCATCGTGATGAGGACCAGGATGCAGGTGAACGCGGCGAGCGGGGACGGAACCCGATGGCGCTCCAGCCACTCGAGCATCGGCACCAGGGCGATCGCGATGACCAAAGCGGCGGTGACCGGAAGGAAGAATTCGGCTCCTGCCCGGAGCGCGAAGGGAAACGCCAGCGCGAGGCCCGCCCCCGCGATCAAGGTTAACGCGGCGAGAAGCCGGTCTCGCCCGTAAGCGATCGCCTCCGGCTCCCAATTGGGATCGACCGGTTCGACTTGAGTCGCTCCTTCAATGACTTCCTTGCCCTGCTGCTTGTTCATCTTCCTTACCGCAGCCCTTCGAAGGTGGCTTAAGCCCAACAGCTAATCGGCCGTTAACTCATTCTTAGCTCCTTACCACGCATTAGCTCCAAATCGGATCAAAGCTCGTGGGGAGCAGCAATGCGTTATCAGGCATCGGACGCCAAATCATCGGCGTTCCGCAAAAATGCAGCACTGGCCGCTTTGACCGCGGTCTCGGCCTGCGTTTTCGCGAGCCCGGCGCACGCGGCAGGCACCCCGGCGGGCACCAACATCACCAACGTCGCAACCGCCACCTACGAGCTTCCCAACGGCAGCGAGGCGAGCGTCGATTCGAACATCGTCACTTTCAAGGTCGACGAGCTTCTCGACGTCAGCGTCGCCTGGAGCGATCCTTCCGACGTCTCCGCGTCGGCGGGCGGCACCGGCCAGCTGCTCAAGTTCACCGTCACCAACGGCGGCAACGGCACCGAAAGCTTCACGCTCGCCACCGTCGCCAATGGCGGCGGCGACGATTTCGACCCTTCGGTCACCTCGATCGTCCTCGATAGCAACTCCAACGGCGCGTACGACGCCGGGGTCGACACCGTCTATTCGAGCGGAAGCAACGATCCCCAGCTTGACCCGGACCAGTCGATCACCGTCTTCGTGCTTTCCACCGTCCCCGCCGGCGCGGGCGACGGGCAGCGCGGCCGGGTCGATCTCACCGCGGTCGCCAAGACGGGTTCGGGCACTCCGGGCACCGGCTTCGCAGGCCAGGGCCAGGGCGGCGGCGACGCCGTCGTCGGAGCCACCGGCGCGGATTCCGAGGACGACGGTTATTACCGGGTCGCCAAAGCCAGCGTCGCCTTCGTCAAGAGCGCAATCGTCGCCGACGCCTTCGGCGGAACCGCCGCCGCTCCCGGCTCGACGGTCACCTACACGCTTTCCGCGACGGTGAGCGGGTCGGGCAGCCTGGCCAACCTCCGGGTCAGCGATCCGGTGCCGGCCGGAACCACCTACAAGCCCGGCTCCCTCACCCTCGAGGGGACCCCGCTCACCGACGCCGCGGATGCCGATTCGGGTAGCTTCAGCGGAACCGCAATCAACGTCGGCCTCGGAACGGTCGCCGCCGGAGCAACCCGAACAATCACATTCCAAGTGAAGATCGACTGAGAAGGATGACCCACATGAAGATCTGGCTCGCGCTCTTCGCGCTTCTCGCTCCCGCCGTGGCTTCGGCGGCCGACAACGTCTCGCTGACCAGCAAGGTGCTGGTCGAACGGATGAAGCCCGGCGCCGACGGCAAGCCGGTCACGGTCCGCGAGGAACCGGGGGTCGTCACCCCCGGGGACAAGCTCGTGGTCGTCCTCAGCTATCGAAACCGCGGTGCGGCGCCGGCGACCGGCTTTAAGCTGACCAACCCCATCCCGGCGTCGGTCGCGTTCACCGGCTCCGACGACTCCACTGCTTCCGTCTCGGTGGACGGCGGCAAGACCTGGGGCGCGCTGGCCGCGCTCAAGGTCGTGGCGGCGGACGGAACCGGCCGCCCAGCGGTCCCCGCCGACGTCACCCACATACGCTGGTCTTTCAGCCAGCCGATCGCCGCGGGCAGCGGAGGGGAGCTCAGCTTCCGAGGCGTCGTCGAATAATTTCCGTAACCCGCATTGGAGCGCCGGCGGGGGGGTTTCGGCGCTCACCGAAGACAGGATTGGACCAGAGATGACCAGAAACATGCGATTGCTCGCCTCCGCCAGCCTGCTGGCGGTGGCCGCCGTTGCGGCCTCCCCCGCCTTCGCGGCCGGGACGGCCGCGGGCACCACCGTCACCAACAGCGTGACCCTCGACTACAAGGTCGGCGGGGTGGATCAGAACCAGGTCACGGCCAGCGACAGCTTCACGGTCGACCGCAAGGTCAACCTGACGGTGGCGGAGGTCGGGACGATCACCACCACCGTCACGCCGGGCCAGACCAGCGCGGTCACCACGTTCACCGTCAGCAACGCGTCCAACGCTCCGCTCGACTTCGCGATCGCCGGGACACAGCTCAGCGGCGGCACCGCCGCCCATGGCGGCACCGACAATTTCAACGTGGCGAACCTCAAGGTCTATGCCGACACCAACAGCAACGGCACCTACGACCCGGGCACCGACCAGGAGACGACCTATCTCGACCAGGTCATCGCCGACACCAGCCGGACCGTGTTCGTCGTCGCCGACGTGCCGCTCGGCCGGGCCACCAACGACGTCGCCGGAGTGCGGCTCACCGCCACGGCCGCCGAAGCGACCGCTGCGGCCTCGCTCGGCGCGACAGTCACCCAGACGGCCGGTGCCAACACGGCCGGAGTGGACACCGTGTTCGCCGACACCAACGCGAACAGCAACGTCGCCCGCGACGGAATCCACTTCGCGGAGGACGATTACACGGTCTTGGCCGCGTCGCTCACCGCCACAAAGACCAGCCGGGTGATCAGCGATCCGTTCAACGGCACCACCAACCCCAAGCTGATCCCAGGCGCGGTGGTCGAATATTGCATTGCCGTGGCCAACGCCGCCGGCAGCGCGACGGCGAGCGCGGTCAACATATCCGATTCGCTTCCCATCACGACGACCTACGACTCGGCCTTCGGGATCAAGCTGAACGGAACCGTGACCGGGAGCAGCTGCAACGCCGACGGCACGGCCGGCGGCACCTACGCGGCCGGTACCGTCAGCGCTTCGCTGACGCCCATCGCCGCCGGGGTGACCCGCACGGTCGTCTTCCGGGTGAGCGTGAACTAGGCGGAGCCGGGGGAGGAGCGGCAACGTGTCACAGACGCGGAGCCCCCTCCCCTCCCTCGCAATGGGACGCACCACTCCACTTCCGGGGGCGATCCTGCTCGCCCTGCTGACGGCGCTCTGGCTCGCCGCTGCAGCGCCCGCGCTCGCCGCGGGCGCGCCGGGCGCCCGTACCATATCGAATGTCGCGACGATCGAGTGGGACTCGGCGGGCGGCAAGGTCAGCCACCAATCGAACCGGATCGACATCGGCGTCGGACCGGCTTCCTCCCCGGCCTCGCTTGCCGCCTACCGCTTCGCGCCCGGTTCGCCGACCCTGTCGATGCCCGTGGCCGCGCCGCAATGCGGAGCTGCGGACTCCCGAGCGCTCCTCGCGGCGGCCTGGCAGGGCCGAAGCCTCGATCCGGCTTCGCTTCTGACCGCGACCGAAATCCTCTCCGGCGAGCCGTTGCTGTTCGTGGTCGAAGACCCGGCGCGAAACCGGGACGGCGCCCGGGTCGAGACGATCGAAGTCGGCGTGCGCGCCGCGAGCGGCGACAGCCAGACGCTGACGATCTTCGAAACCGCCGCCGATTCGGGCAAGTTCGCGGGCTTCATCCAGACGGCGCAGGGGATAGCCGGTTCCGCCGGCGACGATTGCCGGCTCAGCGTCGAGGCGGGCGATCTCGTCACCATCGAGAGCCTCGGCATCGACATTCGCACCCCGGCCGCGGCGGCGACCGTCGCGGTTCTGGCTCCGGCCATGCCGACCGGCCGCCCAGTCGCGCCCCTTCAACTGGTAAAGCAGGCCTCGCGCGCCATTGCAGCGCCTGGGGAGGCCGTGGCCTTCACGGTCGAGGTGCGTAATTCGGACGCCAACTTCTCCACCGGAGAGGTCCGGATCACCGACATCCTGCCGCCCGCGCTTCGCCTTCGCCCGAAGACGCTGCGCGTAGACAATGAGAGCGCCGTCGCCGAGATCGCCCCCGACGGGTCGAGCTTCACCGTCACTCTGCCCACGCTCGCCGCCGGCGCCGGCCGCCGGATCAGCTATTCCGCCGAGGTCGCGGCCGGCGCCGCCGAGGGCGACGCGGTCAACCGGGTCGAAGCCGTCGGCGCAGGGGGCCTCACCAGCAACGTCTCCGACGCGGTCGTCCGGATCCGGAGGGACTCAATCGCCGGGCGGATGACGATCCTGGGCCGAATCACCGACGGCGGCTGCGGCGCCGATCCGGCGAAAGCGGCGGGAGTCGCCGGAATCCGGGTAATGATCGAGGACGGCAGCTACGCCGTCACCGACCGCGACGGGCGCTACCATTTCGAAGGCGTGGCGGCCGGGACCCATGTCGTCCAGCTCGACGACATGACTCTTCCGGCCGACCGCGCCGCCGCCGACTGCGCCCGCAACAGCCGCTCTGCGGGCCGAGGCTTCTCCCGCTTCGTCGACGGCCGCGGCGGAGCCCTGAAGCGAGTCGACTTCAAGCTTGTCGCGGTCGCGGCACGGGCAAGCCTGACGGCCGCCGCCAAGCCGAGGCCCGCCGCGGCGTCCGACCCGGTCGCCGCGGGAGCGGAGCGCGACTGGTTGAGCGGCCAGGAGCCGGGCCTCGACTGGCTGTTCCCGGAGCCGGAGCACAATCCGCGCGCTCCGATGGTCCGGGTGGCGATCAAGCATCTTCCGGGCCAGAGCGTGAAGCTCCTGGCCGGCGGCAGGGAGGTCGACCCCGTCGCCTTCGAAGGCAGCCGCAAGAACGGAGCCGGCACGGTCGCGGTCAGCCTCTGGAGGGGTATCCCGGTAGAGGGGCGTCAGACGGAGCTCAGCGCCGAGGTCCGCAACCCGGACGGAAGCCTGGCCGGGACCTTGCGCCGGACCGTCCGCTACGGCGCAAGCCCGATGCGCGCCGAGCTGCTTCGCGAGCAATCCGTCCTGGTGGCCGACGGAGTCACCCGCCCGGTGCTCGCCGTCCGGCTGACCGACCGCGACGGCCGGCCGGTCCGCCACGGCCTTACCGGCGATTTCGAAGTGCCCGCCCCTTATTACCCTGCCGTCGAGGCCGATGCGCAGCAGGCGCGCCAGCTCGCCGGCCTCGAGCGCGCGCGCCCCTTTTGGCGGGTCCACGGCGAGTCCGGGGTCGCCTATATCGAGCTCGAGCCCACCACGGCTTCCGGCACGCTCAGCCTGCGCTTCGATTTCCGCGACGGCGAGGCCCAGCGCGAGCAGCGGCTGGAAGCCTGGCTGGACCCGGGCCAACGGCCCTGGACCATCGTCGGACTCGCCGAGGGAACGCTCGGCTACAACAAGCTCCAGGGCAAGGTCGAGGCTCTCGGCGAAGAGGACGGCAAGCGCCTGACGGACGGTCGTATCGCTTTGTACGCAAAGGGAAGAGTGCGCGGCAAGTGGCTGATGACGCTTGCTTACGACAGCGACAAGAAGGCGGACGAAACCCGCTTCGGCGGAGTGATCGACCCCGACGCCTATTACACGGTCTACGCCGACCGGAGCGAACGCCGCTTCGACGCCGCTTCGGTGCGCAAGCTCTACCTGAAGCTCGAGCGGCCGCAATTCTACGCCCTGTTCGGGGACTATGAGACCGGGATCGACGAGCCGGAGCTCGCCCGCTACGTCCGCGCCTTCAACGGGGTCAAAGCCGAATATCGCTCCGACCGGATTTCCGCGACCGCCTTCGCCGCGGACAGCCCCAATCGCCACCGCCACGACGAGATCCAGGGCAACGGCCTGAGCGGGCCCTACGCGCTCGGCGCCCGGAGCATCCTCGCAAATTCGGAGCGGGTGTGGATCGAAGTTCGCGACAGGCTCCGTTCCGACCGGATCGTCGAGCGAAGGCTGCTTACCCGGCATGTCGATTACGACATCGACTATGCCGTCGGCACCCTTCGCTTCAGGGAGCCGATCCTCAGCCGAAGCTCGGCCCTGGACCCGCAATTCATCGTCGCCGACTACGAGGTCGACGGGATCGCGGGCCGCACGGTGAATGCCGGCGGCCGGGCCACCTGGCGAAGCAATGACCAGAAGGTCCAGGTCGCCGCCACCGCGGTCAGCGATTCCGACGGGCAGGCCCGGACGAACCTCGCCGGCGCAGACGTCCGTTACCGCCCCAACCTCTCCACCGAGATCCGCGCCGAGGTCGCCGTCAGCGACGGCGAGGCCGCGGGCGGCTCGGCGGTGGAGCCGGCCGGAACCGCCACCGCCTGGCAGATCGAGGCCGAGCATCACGGCTCGAGGCTCGACCTTCTCGCTTACGCGCGCGAGCGCGAGGCGGGCTTCGGCCTCGGCCAGACCAGCGCAGCCGAGAACGGAACCCGCAAGTTCGGGCTCGATGCCAGGGCCCGCTTCGGCGAGACCTGGTCGCTGGTCGGAAGCGCCTGGCACGAAGATTATCTCGGAAGCGACGCCCGGCGAATCGCCGCCCGGGCGCTCATCGAATATCGCCGGCCCGACCTTGTCGGACGCGCGGGCCTCACCTTCGCGGACGACCGCCTCGCCGACGGTCGAAGCGCCCGCTCGACCCTCCTCACCCTGGGCGCCACCAAGCGGCTGCTCGACAACAAGCTGGAACTGGACGGCCAGACCGAGATCCCGATCGGCGGAAGCGAGAGCATCGACTTTCCGGCCCGCCACCGGCTCGGGGCCCGCTACGCGGTGACCAGCGATATCCAGCTCGTCGGCGCCTACGAGATCGCGGACGGCGAGAAGCTGGACTCGCGGACCGCCCGGCTCGGCTTCGACATCCAGCCCTGGGCCGGGGCCCGAATCGCGCTCAGCGGAAACGTCCAGGACGTCGCCGAATACGGCCCGCGCAGCTTCGCGGCTTTCGGCCTCTCCCAGTCGCTCGTGCTCGACGAGCATTGGTCGGTCGACGCCTCGATCGACTCCAGCAAGACACTGGGCGGAATCGACCCGGCCCGGGTCCTGAACCCGCTCCACCCGGTGGCCAGCGGCGGCTTCGTCGGCGGCAGCGCCGGAACGATCACCGAGGACTTCACCGCGCTCACCGCCGGCGCCACCTATCGCGCCGAACGGTGGAGCGTCACCGCGCGGGCCGAATATCGCGCCGGGGACCAGGGCGACCGCTACGGTCTCACCGCCGCCGCGCTCCGCCAGATGGGCGAAGGCGAGGCGGTCGGCGGGTCGCTCAACTGGTTCGTCGCCAGGAGCGCCGACGGCGCCGAGACCCGGACCACCAACCTCCAGGTCAGCTGGGCCCACCGTCCGGCCGGCGGCCGCTGGTCCTGGCTCGAGAAATTCGAGCTTCGAGAGGACCGGGTGACCGGCGCCGTCGCGGGACGGCCTGGGCCGATCGGGATCCCGCTCACGATCAGCGGCGACGCTCAGTCGCGCCGCCTGGTCAATTCGCTCTCCGTCAACCGCAGCTCGGGCCGTTCCGAAGTCTCGGTCTTCTGGGGCTCGCGCTTCGTTTCGGAGAAATTCGGCGATCAGGATGTGGGCGGCTGGAGCAACGTCGTCGGCGCCGATTTCCGATTCGACCTGAGCGACACGATCGATTTCGGGATCGCCGGAACCGTTCGCGGCGGCCTGGACGGCGACAGCTTCGCCTGGTCGGCCGGGCCCAGCCTCGGCTTCACTCCGTTCGAGAACGGCTGGGTTTCGGTCGGTTGGAACCTGGCGGGTTTCCACGACCGAGACTTCGAAGAAGCCCGCTACACGCGCAGCGGGCCCTATGTGACGATGCGCTTCAAGTTCGATCAGCTGACCTTGCAGTCCCTGGGGATCGGGGGCCGGTGATCGGACTGATTCGCCTTCTCGCTTTGGCCGGCGCGCTTCTGCTCGGAGCTCCCGCGGCGGCGGCGACCTACAGCCTTACCCCGACCCAGGACACGGACGTCCGGGAAAATGGCGGAGGAGCGTCCAATTGCGGCGTCTGCACGACGCTTGGAACCCGCCGCCATTCGACGGGCGAGTATCGAAGCCTCTATCAGTTCAGCCTGGCGTCGATTCCCTCGAGCCAGCGCGTGGTCAGCGCCACCCTGCGCCTTTGGGTGACCGACGCCGAAAACAGCACGGTCAGCCTCTACCGGGTCACTCAATCCTGGTCCGAAGGCACTTTGACCTGGGCGAACAGCGCGGGCGTCTCGTTCAATCCGACCGTCATCGCAAGCTTCGTGCCCGCTTCGAGCGGGCGGTATTACGACATCGACGTCACCGCCCTCGTCGCGGAATGGCGGTCGGGAGCGGTGGCGAACAACGGCTTGATCACCCGGCTGGCTGCCAACAACACCCTAGCCGGCTTCACCAGCCGAGAATGGGCGACGGTGGCCCAGCGGCCGCAGCTCGTCGTGGTCACCGATCCGGCGCCGAGCCTGACGACAATCCTCTCGCACCCGCTGGTGTCCGACCCCTCGAACGGAACGGTCAATCCGAAGGCCATACCCGGCGCCGTGCTGGTCTATTCGCTCAACGTCAGCAACTCGAGTTCGGGCTATCCGGATTCCAACTCGGTGGTCGTGGTCCAGTCGGTGCCGGCCCAGGCCAGCCTCTTTGTGGGCAATCTCGGAGCGGCCGGCTCCGGCCCGGTGGCTTTCGTCCAGGGCTCGCCCTCGAGCGGCCTCGCTTATTCCTATTCGGGCCTTGCGAGCACGACCGACGACCTCGAATTTTCGAGCAACGGCGGCGCCAGCTTCGGCTATACGCCCTCGCCGGACCCGACCGGCTTCGACCCGGCGGTGACTCATATCCGAGTCTCCCCCAAGGGGCTGTTCGCCGGCAATTCGGGGTCCGGCTCTCCGAACTTCACGCTCAGCTACCGGATCAAGGTGAAATAGCCGCGCCGAGGCGCGATGGTTAACTCCGCTTCAACCCTTTTTCGCCTAGGTGAGGGCGGGGGGCCCGCTTCGGCACGGCCCGGGTTGGGGAATCGAATTTGGAACGAGCGCGCGCGCACTATGCGGGGCTCTTTGGAGCGATCGTCTGCGCTTTCCGGGCATGGCCGTCCGCGGCCGCGGGCGATGGCGACGCGGAGACTTCCGGCTGCACGCGTGCCGGCCCCTGCGCGACGACGGGCCGCCGGTTCGGCCGGCCGGGCCTTGAAAGCCTGGCGGCCGCAAGCCGGTGAGCAGTCGAATCTTCCTTTTGGTCACGCTGCTGCTGTCGATGCTGGCCACGGCGGCCCTTGCCGAGCAATGCGCCAAGCCGGGGGCGAACGGCACGGGCACGCCGGCCGGCGTGGTCAACACCTACTACCCGGGTACGGCGAGCGCGAATGCCGGGGCCAACGTCATTTCGCTCGGCGCCTCGAGCGGCGCCTCCACCGCGATCGCGGCCGGCGACATGCTGCTCGTCATCCAGATGCAGGGGGCTTCGATCAATTCGAACAACAACGCCTCCTATGGCGACGGCACCTCGGGGACCTACTCCAACGGCTACACCGCAATCGGCCAGACCGGCCTTTACGAGTTCGTTCGCGCCGCGAGCGCGGTCTCGGCCGGCGGCGGCACGCTGACCCTCGTCGGCGGGTCCGGCAGCGGCCTGATCAATTCCTACGTCGACGCACCGGCGACCAGTTCGGCCGGGAAGCGGACCTTCCAGGTGGTCCGGGTGCCCCAATATGCCAACGCCTCGGTCTCCGGAACGGTCAACGCCCTCCCCTGGAACGGCGCGACCGGAGGCGTTCTCGCGATCGACGTCGCCGACCGCCTGACCTTCGTCGGCGGAAGCCTCAACGCGTCCGGCCGCGGCTTCCGCGGCGGCGGAGCGCTGGCCCAGGCGGGGTCGAACACGCCTTCCAGCGCGGACTATCGCAGCCCGGCGACGAGGCCCGCTCATGCGGCGAAGGGAGAAGGCATCGCCGGCACCCCGAACTACGTCAACAATAACGGCGTTCTCGCCGACACCGGAGTCGAAGGCTATCCGAGCGGTTCGAACGGTCGCGGCGCCCCCGGCAATGCGGGCGGCGGCGGCAATGACGGCAATCCGGCGGCGAACGACCAGAATACCGGCGGCGGAGGCGGCGGCAATGGCGGGCAAGGCGGCCGGGGCGGGCATGCCTGGTGCGCGGCCTATGCCAGCTCCTGCCCGCAGACCGGCGGGCATCCCGGCGCCACCGCTCCCAACGGGCCGGCCCGGCTTCTTCTGGGCGGCGGAGGCGGCGCCGGCACCAACAACAACAATAGCGGAAGTCCCGCCGGATTCGCCTCGAGCGGCGCGGCGGGCGGCGGAATCGTCATCCTGCGCGCCGGCGAGATCGCGGGCAGCGGCTCCATTTCGGCCGACGGCGCGTCGGCCAACTCGACGGTCGGCAATGACGGCACCGGCGGCGGCGGCGCCGGAGGCACCGTCCTCGTCACGGTGCTCCGCAACAGCGGCGGCGGAAGCCTGTCCGTCCAGGCCGATGGCGGCGACGGCGGATCGAATACCGGCGGAGGGGCCCCGCACGGACCCGGCGGCGGCGGCGGCGGCGGCTATGTCGCCTCGAACGGGATCGCGCCGCTCTCGGCCTCCGTCTCGGGTGGATCGGCCGGAACGACGGCGGGCGGCGGCTTCTCCGGCGGAATCAATTACGGCGCCTTGTCGGGATCGGCCGGAACGACCGCCAGCGTCGCCGCCGCCTCGGTCGTCGGAGTTTCCGCCGGGTGCGAATGCACGCCGACGGTGACCAAGAGCTTCGGGACCTCGCCGGTGAGCCCCGGCGCTCCAAGCGTCATGACCGTCGCAGTCACGAACAACAATCCGGACCTCGCTCTGACCGCGACGGCCTTCACCGACACTTATCCCGCCGGACTGGTCAACGCGGCCGTGCCGAGCCCGACCAAAAGCTGCACGACCGCGACTCTCGCGGCCGCGGCCAACGGCGGCAGCTTCGCGGTCTCGGCGGCCACCGTTCCCGCGGCGGGCACCTGCACCTATACGGTGACGACGACGGTGACCTCGACGGGGGACAAGGTGAACACGATCGCGGCCGGCGCACTGACCGGCAGCTACGGCAACGTGACGGTCGCGTCGCTCGATCCCGCGTCGGCGACGATCCAGGTCTCGGTCCCGCTGACAATCGCCAAGTCCAGCATCGTCTACTCGGACCCGTTCAACAACACGACCGGCCCCAAGCTGATCCCCGGGAGCTACGTCTATTATACGGTGACGGTCGCCAATCCGGGCGGGGCGGCGGTGACGAGCGGCAGCATAGTCGTCACCGATCCGACGCCCGCGGCCCTCAGCCTCTATGTGGCGAATCTTCCGAACGCGACGGGGCCGCTTGCCTTCACCGCCGGAACGAGCGGGACGACCTACACCTTCGCCGGGCTGGCCAGCACCGCCGACGATCTCGAATTTTCCAACAACGGGGGCTCGACCTGGACCTACGTTCCGACCGCCGACGGCTCGGGAGTCGATCCGGCCGTCACCCACATGCGGATCAGGCCCAAGGGCGCGATGGCGGCCGGATCGAGCTTCACGCTCAACTTCGGCTATCTCGTGAAGTAAAGGCTGGTGCCCCCGGCCGGAGTCGAACCGGCACTCCTTGCGGAACTCGATTTTGAGTCGAGCGCGTCTACCAATTCCGCCACGGGGGCACGAGCGGCTATCTAGCGACGGGCGCGCGCGCCCGCAACCGACGGGCGCGCGGCCGCAGCCGGCGGCTAGGCGAAGACCTCCGCGACCGCCGTCTCCTCGAAAAGCTCGCGGTAGATTCCGGCCGGCACGAGCGCCGTCAGATAGGCAATGGGAATTCCGGCGACGAGAACCAGGACCTGCGTCCCGATGCCCACGCTGGGCATCTGACCGCTGGACATGCCCCCCATCATGCTCGCTCCCAGGACGATGGCCAGGATCACCATGACGACGCACAACAAGATGCCCAGCAGGCCCAAATAGGCCATGATTCGGAATTGGCCCGGCCCGGTCAGGCGCCACGATTCGGCAAGGCCGGCGAACAGGTTGAAGCTCTTGCGATCGGCCATCACCGAGGTCGTGCAGCTGAACCGCGCGGTCATCCAGAACAGCAGGGCCACCACTGCCAGAGCGATCAGCGCCACCAGGCTTCCTCCTCCGGCCATCGCCAGGGCCGGGTTGGCGGCGCCCATCGAAGCGCCGAAGGCGAGGACGATCAAGAACATGAGAAACATGCCTACGGTCATCGCCGCCATGATCACCGAGTACAGGCCCGCCGCCAAGATCAGCACCGGAAGGACGGCGAGCATCGCCAGGACCGCCATGGCGCCGCCGCCCTGAATCGCCTGTCCGACGACGAGGGCGATCACAATTGCGATCACGACGAAGGCGAGGATGGCCAACACTGCGCAGACGATGCCGTAGACGATCGCGCCGCCGAGCGACTCGTTGCTGCCGAGGCCGAGCCGCCAGGAACTGAAATAGCTTCCCATCTGCAGAACGTAGCTGGCGATCACGACGAGAATTATCGTACCGGCCAGTCCAGCGACCGAAGCGCCGGCGCCCAGCGCATTTTGACCCATCATCATCGGATTCATGCCGGTGACCGTGCCGGCGACCGCAAATTGCAGGATCGCCGGCGCGAGGATGCCCATTCCGATCAGGATGATGGCGTGATTGGCGGCGTTGCGTGAGATGAACTCAGTGCCTTTGGACCAGGCACTTCCGAGATTGAACTGTTCCATCGCTAATTCCCCTGTTCAGAAGCGACTATTCGCGGACCGGATCGAGCCTGCGCCCGACTTCGGTTGAATCGGACTCAAACGAAGATTCCGGAGTCGCTTCCGAGCGCCGGACCGGGACCGAAGCGGTCCCGAGCGATATTCTTCGAGTAACCGACGCCGCAAACCCGGCACCGCCCTTTCAGCGGCAATGACATCCAATGCACAGCAATCCCCCTTTTTCCGCGTCATTGCGGTCAAGAAACATCTTCCGAATTTAATGGGCCGGTTTCAATCGCGAATCCAACGTCTCAACTTCTCGGTGCCTGCCGTCTGTAGCTCAGCGCCTCGGCAACGTGGATCCGGCGAACCTCGTCGCTTCCAGCCAGGTCCGCGACGGTGCGCGCGACCCGCATCACCCGGTGGAAGCCTCGGGCGGAGAGCCGCATCGCCTCGGCGGCCTGGGCGAGAAGGCGGCGACCCGGCTCGTCGGGCCTCGCCACCGCCTCCAGCCGTTCGCCGTCGACTTCGGCGTTGGTCCGAACGCTCTCCCCTTCGTAGCGAGCGGTCTGGACGGCGCGGGCGGCGGCGACTCGGCGGGCGACCTCGGTAGAGCCTTCCGAGGGCGGCGGCAGGATGAGGTCCGCGGCGGCGACCGCCTGGACGTCGACATGGAGGTCGATCCGGTCGAGCAGCGGGCCTGAGACTCGCGCCTGGTAATCGGCGGCGCAGCGCGGCGCTCTCGAGCAGGCGAGCGCCGGGTCGCCGAGATGGCCGCAGCGGCACGGGTTCATCGCTGCGACCAGCTGGACCCGGGCCGGGAAGGTGACGTGGGCGTTGGCCCTGGCGACGCTTACGGTACCCGTCTCGAGCGGCTGGCGAAGCGAATCGAGGGCCGAGCGCTGGAATTCCGGAAGCTCGTCGAGAAACAATATCCCAAGATGCGCGAGGCTGACCTCGCCGGGGCGGACCCGAAGCCCGCCGCCGACGAGCGAGACCATCGACGCGCTGTGGTGCGGCGCCCGGTAGGGCCGGGTCCTGATCAGCCGGCCGCCGGCCAGGGTCCCGGCGACGCTCGCGACCATCGACACTTCGAGCGCCTCCGAGGGAGTCAGCTCGGGAAGGATTCCCGGGAGGCAGGCGGCGAGCAGGGACTTGCCGGCGCCCGGCGGCCCCACCATCAGCAGGTTGTGGCCCCCCGCCGCCGAGATTTCGAGGGCGCGCTTGGCCGTCTCCTGGCCCTTCACCTGGGCGAGATCGGGACCGAAGCCCGCCGGCTCCGCCTCCCCCGGCAAGGGCGGCGAAAGGACGGCGCTTCCCCGGAAATGGTTGAGGAGGGCGATGAGGTCGGGTGCTGCGACGATCTCGACGTCTCCCGCCCAGGCCGCTTCCGATCCCTGAGCCGCGGGGCAGACGAGGCCGAGGCTTCGAGCCGAGGCGTTCATCGCCGCCAGGAGGACGCCCGGCGACGCGGCGATCCGGCCATCGAGGCCGAGCTCTCCGACGGCGACGTAGCCGGCCAGCGTCTCGGTATCGATCGCGCCCATGGCGGCGAGCATCCCGAGCGCGATCGGAAGGTCGTAATGAGAGCCTTCCTTCGGAAGATCGGCGGGCGAGAGGTTGACGGTGATCCGCTTCGGCGGAAGCGACAGCCCGATCGCGGCCAGTGCTGCGTGGACCCTCTCGCGGCTCTCCGCCACCGCCTTGTCGGGAAGGCCGACGACGAGGAACTTCGGAAGCCCGGCCGAGATCTGGACCTGCACTTCCACGGCCCGCGCCTCCAGCCCCAGAAACGCCACCGTGGCGACATGCGCGACCATGATACCCAGTCCTCCTGCCTCGCCTTTTCGGTGGATAGGTACGTATTAGTCAACGCTTTCCGCAATTCTTCGCGGCGGCAAATTGACGCCGCCTGCAAAGAGGCCGAACGGTAGCGAAGCGGACCTATCGAGTCCGCGGCACGAACGGGAGGGATGCATGAGCGGATATATGGTGACGACCGACAACGGCGCTCACAGGAACTTTTACATGGTGAACGTCGACGACTGCGAGGCCGCATGCGCCGCGGTCAACAAACTGATGGGCACGGGCAATGCGAAGTCGCTGGCTCCGATCCCCAACGAGACGATCGAGCAATATAATCTCACTCCAGGCCAGGCGTGGCTCTGCACCACAACCAACGCGGCCGGCGAGGTCACCCACAGCGAATTATCCGAGCACAGCTGAGCCGTCTTGCGCGCATAACACAGCTTTCCCACATGGGGGCGATGGGAAGGAACGACTGGCGGCACCTGACGAACTACCCGGCGGTGCGGAGCGCGCTGGTGGTGGTGGGGTTCATCCTCATCGGCCTGACTCCTCTGGTCGGCCCGATTCCCGGGCCGGGCGGAATCGTCGTCTTCGCCGCCGGGCTGTCGCTGGTCCTGAGGTACAGCGCCTGGGCAAAGCGTTATTACGTTCGGTTCAAGCGGCGCCACCCCAAGAAGGGCGACTGGGCCGACTGGGGCCTGAGGCGGGCGAGCGCGAAGCGGCGCCAGGAGCGGCTCAAGGCCGAGCAGGAGGCCCTGGCGGCCATGGGGCGATTGACTTTCCCGGACGTTTTGCCTAACGGCACCGACGACGAAGGCCGCTCCTGCGAGGGCGGCCGTTTTAATTCAGATTATCAAGGATCGAGCGATGAAGCGCACCTTCCAGCCGAGCAACCTCGTGCGCAAGCGCCGGCACGGCTTCCGGGCCCGGACGGCCACCGTCGGCGGCCGCAAGGTCCTGGCCGCGCGCCGGGCGCGGGGTCGCAAGACCTTGTCGGCGTAGCCGGCAACCGCCTGAGCTCCCTTACCCGACGCGCCGATTTCCTGGCCGCCAACCGCGGCCGGCGCGTTCCAATGCCCGGCTTCGTCCTGCTCGTCCGGCCGCGCGGCGACGGCGATCCGGGCATTCGCCTGGGGATCACGGTGACGAAGAAGATCGGAGGCGCAGTGGTGCGCAACCGGATGAAGCGGCGCTTCCGAAGCCTCGCTCGCGATTTGCTGCCGCTGAATGGAATAGCAGGCGCCGATCATGTGCTGATCGGTCGCCAAGGGGGAATCGAGCGCGATTCCGGGCTGCTGAGGGCGGAGCTGGAAAAAGCGCTGCACAAGGTAGGCGCAAACCCCGTCATCCCGGCGAAAGCCGGGACCTCGGGACGAGAAGTTCCGGCGGGTCTCCCCGAGGTCCCGGCTTCCGCCGGGATGACGAAGTGATCGCGCGGCTCCTCATCTGGATCGCTCGAGGCTGGCAGCTTGGGCCTTCGCGAGCGCTTCCGCCGAGCTGCCGGTTCCAGCCCAGCTGCTCGGCCTATGCAATCACGGCGCTCCAGCGTTATGGGGCGCTTCGCGGTTCCTGGCTTGCCGCCAAACGACTGCTCAGATGCCACCCATGGGGCGGCTCGGGCCCGGATCCGGTACCTTGAGGGGGAATAGGTGAACGAGCATCGCAACATGATCCTGGCGATCGTCCTGTCGGCGATCGTCCTGATCGGCTGGAGCTTCCTCAGCGAGCAATTCTTCCCGACGGCCGCCCCGCCGACGACCAAGGTCGTCGAGGGCAAGTCGGTGCCCATTCCCCAGCCCAAGGCCGACCCGGCGGCGGACGGCCCGATCGCGATACGGGACCGAAACCAGGTGCTGCGCGAGACGCCGCGGATCAGGATCGAGACTCCGCACCTCGCCGGATCGCTCAACCTCAAGGGCGCACGAATCGACGATCTCGTCCTCACCACCCACCGGGAAGGCGTGGCAGGCAACTCCCCGCCGATCCGCCTGCTTTCCCCGGAAGGAAGCCCGGGTTCCTATTTCGCCAGCCTGGGCTGGATCGGCGCGCCGCAGCGCGTGCCGGGGCCGGAAACCCTTTGGGCTTCGACTTCGACCCGGCTGGCGCCGGGGAGCCCGGCGATCCTCAATTGGGACAACGGCCAGGGGCAGCTGTTCCAGATCGTTCTCGCCGTCGACGACAGCTACCTGTTCTCGGTCGAGCAAAGGGTCGTCAATCGCGGCGCCGGCGACTTCGCGGCCCGGCCCTATTCCGTGCTCAGCCGGAGGGGCGCGTCCAAGGATCCCGATCTTTGGACCGCCCATGTCGGCCCGATGGGGGTCTTCAACGGCGCCGCCGAATACGGCAACGATTACGACACGATCGCCGAAGCGGGCGAACGCCGCTTCAACAGCCGCGGCGGGTGGATCGGCTTCACCGACACCTTCTGGCTGGCCGCCCTCGTGCCCGATCAGGGCAGGACCGTCGAATCGACCTTCCGCCACAAGAGCGCCGGGGACAATTACCAGGCCGACTCGATCGCCGAGCCGATCATGACTGCGCCGGGGACCCAGTCCCGCTACGTGTCGCACGTCTTCGCTGGGGCGAAGGAGATCGAGCTGCTCGACCGCTATACGGAGCAGCTCGGGACCCCGCTCGAGCGGGCGATCGACTGGGGCTGGTTCCGCTGGTTCATGCAGCCGATCTTCTCGCTTCTGAACTGGCTCTACGCAGTCCTCGGCAATTTCGGGTTTGCGATCATCTGCCTGACCCTGATCGTGCGCGGCCTCATGTACCCGATCGCTCAGAAGCAGTTCAAATCCATGGCCGCGATGCGCGTTCTCCAGCCTAAGATGAAGGCGCTTCAGGAGCGGCACAAGGACGACAAGCCGCGGCTGCAGCAGGAGATGCTGAAGCTGTATCAGGAGGAGAAGGTGAACCCGATGGCCGGGTGCCTGCCCATCCTCATTCAGATCCCGATCTTCTATGCGCTGTACAAGGTGCTGATGGTTTCGGTGGAGATGCGGCACAAGCCGTTCGTGCTGTGGATCAAGGACCTTTCGGCGCCCGACCCGCTCACGCCGGTCAACCTGTTCGGCTACCTGCCGTTCACCCCGCCCTCGTTCCTGGCGCTCGGGGTGCTTCCGATCCTGCTCGGAATCTCGATGTGGCTTCAGTTCAAGCTCAATCCGCCCGCCACGGATCCGATTCAGAAGCAGATGTTCGCGATCATGCCCTGGGTTCTGATGTTCGTGATGGCGCCGTTCGCGGCTGGGCTGCAGCTCTATTGGGTCGTGAACAACGTGCTCACGATCCTGCAGCAGAAGTGGCTGTACAGCCGCTATCCCGGGATGAAGGCGGCGGAAACGCCCGCGCCCGCCAAGTGAGCGACGTCGAAGCGGATCTGGAGGAGACGGCCCGGAAGCTCTTTTCCGGCCCAATCGCCTTCCTGAAATCGGCGCCGGGACTTCGATTCCTGCCCGATCCGGGGGTCCCGGAAGTGGCGTTCGCCGGCCGCTCCAATGTCGGCAAGTCCTCGCTTCTCAACGCTCTGACCAACAGGAACGGCCTCGCCCGAACCTCGAACACTCCGGGGCGGACGCAGGAGCTCAATTTCTTCGACGTCGGCGAGCCGATCCGCTTCCGGCTCGTCGACATGCCCGGCTACGGCTTCGCCAAGGCGCCCAAGGACGTGGTCAAGAAATGGCGCCAACTGATCAACTCCTACCTGCGCGGGCGCCAGGTTCTGAAGCGGGCGCTCGTCCTCGTCGACTCCCGCCATGGCCTCAAGGAGATCGACCTCGACGTGATGAAGATGCTCGACGACGCCGCGGTCAGCTACCACCTGGTCCTTACCAAGGCGGATAAGGTGAAAGCCTCCGAGCTCGCGGAGGTCGAGGCCGCCACGGCCGAAGAGGGACGAAAGCACCCGGCCGCCCATCCCGAAATCATCGTCACCTCGGCCGAGAAGGGCATGGGGATCGAACGCCTGAGGACGGCGGTGCTGGAGTCGGTTTTTTAATTGCCTCCCCGTCGCTGCGCGACGGGGAGGCAGATCAATAGCCCATCAGCGCCAGCACTTCCCTGCGGCTGCGATTGTCCTCGCGGAAGACGCCCATCATCCGGCTGGTCGTCATCATCACTCCGGGCGTGTGGACCCCGCGCGCCGTCATGCAGGCGTGGCTGGCCTCGATGACGACGGCGACTCCCTGAGGCTTGAGATGCTCCCAGACGCAGTCGGCGACCTGGGCGGTCAGCCGCTCCTGCACCTGAAGCCGCCGGGCGAAGCCGTGGAGGACCCTGGCGAGCTTGGAGATCCCGACCACCCGCTCCGCCGGTAGATAGGCGATCGACGCCTTGCCGATGATCGGAGCGAGATGGTGCTCGCAATGCGACTGGAAGGGAATGTCCTTCAGGAGCACGATCTCGTCATAGCCGCCCACCTCGTCGAAGGTGCGGCTGAGATGGAGCGAAGGGTCCTCGCCATAGCCCTGCGCATATTCCTTCCAGGCTCGGCCGACCCGGGCAGGCGTGTCGGCCAAGCCCTCGCGGTCGGGATCGTCGCCGGCCCAGCGAATCAAGGTCCGGACCGCGTCCCGGACCTCGGCTGGGACCTCGATCTTGGCGGCGGGACCGACAAGGTCGCCGTCGCCTGGTTCGCCTGGACTGCTCATTGACGCTCCCGCTTTCCGAGGGCGCCCGGCGCCCTCGGCCATGTGAGGCGGACGGTGGTGACCCCGACAGGATTCGAACCTGTGGCCCTCAGATTAGGAATCTGATGCTCTATCCTGCTGAGCTACGGGGCCGCTCCGCCTCGCCGAGGAACTAGGGCGAGCGACGGCCCCGGTCAATTCTCCTCGCCGAGCCAACCGGGTCGAAGTGCGGCGGAACCCGAGGACATCCCCGCGACCGGCGGTCAGTTTTCCTCGCCGGGCGGCACCACGGGAAAGGGCAAGGGGGCTATCGAAACCCCCTCCTCGATGAGGCTCTCGGCCTCCGCCGCGGTGGCTTCGCCATAGATGGGACGCGGGTCGGCCTCTCCAAGATGGATTGCCCTTGCCTCTTCGGCGAAGCGGGGCCCGACGCTCTCCGAACCCGCGAGCAAGGTCTTCTGAAGGGCGGCGGCGGCGGCGAGCATCGTCTTGACCTCCTTCGGAGCGCCGCCGAACAGGCTGTCCGCGGGCGCGGCGGACCGGGAAGAATTGCCCTTGGCCCCGACCGCGGGCGCCATCGGCGCTTTCGCCACCTCCGCCGAGCCGCAGATCGGACAGTCGACGAGCCCCCTGCCCCTCTGCTCCTCGAACGCGGACGAGGAAGCGAACCACGCTTCGAAGACATGGCCGCGGGGCGAGCATTTGAGGTCGAAGATGATCATCCGAGGCGGGTCACGTCGGGGATGGCGCGGCGGTGACGGATCGCTGGAAGCCGTTCCCGGACGGCCTCGGCCTCGGCGAGGTCGATCTCGGCGAAGCCGACACCCGCCCCCTCCCCCATGTCGAGCAGGACCTCGCCCCAGGGGCCGACGACGAGGCTGTGGCCGAAGGTCTCGCGTCCGTCCTCATGAGTTCCCGACTGGGCGGCGGCGACGACGAAGGCGCCGGCCTCGATCGCCCGGGCGCGCATCAGTACGTGCCAGTGCGCCCGACCGGTCGGAACCGTGAAAGCGGCCGGGATCGCCAGAACCTGCGCTCCGGCGTCGGTGAGCGCCCGATAGAGGTCGGGGAAGCGAAGGTCGTAGCAGATCGAAAGGCCGAGCGGCCCGGCCGGCGAATCCGCGACGACGGCCCTCTCGCCGGGGACATAGGACGCGGATTCGCGCCAGCTCTCGCCGGTGGGCAGGTCGACGTCGAACAGATGGAGCTTGTCGTAGGTCGCCCGGACGTCGCCGTGCGAGTCGATCAGATAGGTGCGATTGTGCAGCTTCCCAGCCGCTTGGTCGCGGACGGCCAGCGAGCCGAGATGGACCCATATCCCGAAGCGGGCCGCCGCGGAGCGCACCGCCGCGAGCACCGGATCGGTCGCCTCGGTCCGGAGCTCGGCGGCGGCCCTTTCCCGGTCGCGGTCGAGCAGCCCCGACATTTCCGGAGTGAACAGGATCGCCGCCCCGCCCGTGGCGGCCTCCTCCACCGCGGCGACGAGGGCTCGGGCATTGGCTGCCGGGTCGATCCCGGTGCGGGCCTGGAAGAGGGCGATGCGGGCCATTGCGCGGAGGTGCGGTCAGCCGGCGGGGCTGTCAACCGCAGGCCCCCGCTTCGCGACAAAAGCATCCCGCGACGACTCGGCGAATCCGGCACATCCCTGTAGCGATCACCGGCCGGCGGCCCTTCAACGGGTCGGGACGGCGGCACCCGCATAGGGGTCGGCGGGAACAGACGGCTGCACCTGGGGGGCAGGCGCGACCGGGGCCGGCACCGTCCAGGGCTCGACCTGGAAGTCTCCCTGGACCGGCACCGAATCGCCGGCGGCCACCGAGCGGATTCCGGCGGCGATGCTCGACGCTCCGAAAAGGATGAAGCAGCCGACGACGACGCTGGCGCCGCGCCGAAGGTCGACACGTCCCGACAGCATCATCAAACCCACCGTCGCCACGCAGATCACCGCAACCGTCGTCGCCACCGTTCCGAGCAGGGTATTCTGAAGCCATTGAACCGCCGCGACGACAGCGCCTGACCCGCCCGGATCGCCCAGCGAGGGCGATGAATATGAATAACCCCAGGCCAATTCCCGCTACGCCTCCGTTGCGATCTTCTGCGCTTATAGGCGCGGGCGGCTTCGAACCCAAGGCGGTTGGCGGCGCGGGCGGCGGCGGCATGCTTCGCAAGACGCTTGCCCCGAACGGCCGGCCCGGACCGACCCCCCCCGATCCCGGGTGGGGACGTAACTGCCGATGCTCGATGCCCGACTATCGGAAAGGGTCGCGGAGAGCGGAGTCGAGGAAGGCAGGCGGATTATTTTCTGTTTGCCGGCTATTCCACTTCAACTTGAACCGAGCGACACCTATACTACGAATAAAGCCGCGTAATATTGCCGTGAAGAAGACCGGTCGGCTTCTTTTGCGCCGCGGCTGGAACGACTGTCGCGCCCAAGATGCGGCACGAAGGACAAAAGATGGCACCGGATACCAAGCCGAACCCTCCGGGCGGCGACGACGAACTGTTCATTCATCTCGACCTGGACGGACTCGCCGCCCTGTTACGGGCGGTCGAGGCGGCCCTGGCCACGGGGCGCGGATACCTGACCTGCGAATCCGCAGGCGGCCGCGGGATCGCGGTGAGCAGCGGATCGTCGAAGGCTTTCGACCTGGTGACCGTGACCTTCAGCAGGCCCCGAAGCACTCAATGATCCCTGGGAGCCGCCGTTCGAGGGCGCCCTGCACGGATGAAAACCGGAAGCGCCCGGCGTCAACCTTCGGAATCGGCGCCCTGGAGCATCGAGTCGAGTCGGCCGCCGCGTTCCAGCTCGGCAAGGTCGTCGGAGCCGCCGACATGCGCGCCGTCGATGAAGATCTGGGGAACGGTGGTGCGGCCGTTGGAGCGGCCGAGCATCTCGTCGCGCTTGCCGGGGGCCGAGTTGATTTCGAATTCCTCGTAATCGACGCCCTTTTGCTCGAGCAATTGCTTGGCTCGGGCGCAATAGGGGCAGCCGAACTTGGTATAGATCTCAACGCGGGCCATTCATCAGCTCCTGACTGGGATACGTGCTGACCGGGAGAACAAAGCGGGCGGCGATAGGTTCACGGATCCTCGACAGGAACGACCCGGGCCCAGCATAGGACGTCGACGGAGGCGGCCCCTGCGCGCTTCAGCGCGCGGGCGCAGGCGGCGGCGGTGGCCCCGCTCGTATAGACGTCGTCGACCAGCAGGATGGGCCGCCCGGCGAGGCGGCCCCTCGCCGGGGCCGGCACCTTGAACGCGCCGCGCACGGCGATCGACCGCTCGCGGCGGCCGAGGCCCCTCAGGGGCGGCGTCGCCCTGGTCCGGACCAGGAGATCGAGCTCGACGGGCAGGCCGCTGCGCCGGGAAAGGGCCGAGGCGATCAGCGCCGCCTGATTGTAGCCGCGCTTCCATATCCGCCAGCGATGGAGGGGAACGGGCACGAGCAGCCGGCCCGCCTCCCCGTCTGCCACGTGCCGGAGCATGAAATGGGCAAGGGTCTCGGCAAGGCCGGGCCGGCCGCTATATTTGAGCTTCAAGGCGACCTGCCGCGACACCTGGCCATAAGCCACCGCGGCGCGAAGTCGGTCGAAAGGCGGCGGATCGGCCAGGCAGCGGCCGCACGACGACTCGCTGGGAGTGGGATAAGCGAAGGGAAGGCCGCAGCGCGCGCAGCAGGGCTCGGCCAGGAAAGTGAGCGAGCGCCAGCAGTCGATGCAGAAACGGTGCGGCTCCCCGGCGATCGCGCCGCACCCGGGACAGCGCGGCGGAAGGGCGAAGTCGAGCAGGTGGCGAAGCGCGACATGGGCGAGTGCGGCGGCCGGGGCTGGCATGATTCCAGTGTGGCTCGGGCGAAGCGCGACGGCAAGCCGCGAGCCGCTTCAGCCGGCTTCGTCGTCCGAGCGAAAGCTGGAACGCGTCTGCAGCCGGCCCCGGATTGCCGGCCTGCGGGAATGAAGGAGGTCCGCCAATTCTTCTCCGCGCGTTAGGGATATCTGAACCGCCACATGCGCATAGCGACCTCGAGCAACCCGAGCGAAGCGAGGAAAATGCCTGAACGCGTGCTGCTGCTGGGCGACGACCTGCGTGCCTTCCTCGCCATCGCCCGATCGCTCGGGCGACGCGGCGTCGAGGTCCATGCCGCGCCGTCCGATTTTTCGTCGCCCGCGCTGAAATCCCGCTACATCGCCGCCGCCCACCGGCTTCCCCCCTATCCTCTCGATCCGAGCGCCTGGGAGTCGGCGCTGGCCCGGCTGATCGCGGATTACGGCTTCCGCAAGGTGATTCCGACAAGCGACAGCGGCCTGTTCATACTGCGCCACCACGCCGAGACGCTGGGGCGCGAGCGGATCGGGATCGCCAACGAGACCGCGCTCGGAATCTTCAGCGACAAGGCGAACACCAGAGCCCTTGCCGAAAGGCATGGGGTCGGGGTGGCGCGGGGAAGGCTGCTCGGCAGCGGCGAGGATGCGGACGAGGTCGCCGAGGCGTTAGGCCTTCCGCTCGTGCTCAAGCCGCGCGCTTCCTACGCTTTGGGCGACATCGCCACAAAACGCTCGGCGCGGGTGGTTCGCGATCGCGGCGAGCTCGACCGGCAATTGCGCTCCGGCGCCTGGGACGGATGCGTCGCGGAAAGCTTCTTCCCCGGGGTGGGGGTCGGCCTGTCGGTGCTCGCCAGCGACGGCCGGATCCTCTTCGCCTACCAGCACCGCCGGCTGCACGAGAGCTCGGAGACCGGAGCAAGCACGAAGCGGGTCAGCGAGCCGGCCGACCCCGCATTGCTCGCCGCGGCGCAGCCGCTGGCGGCTGAGGCCCGGCTGGATGGCGTTGCGATGTTCGAATTCCGGGTAGACCGGGGTTCCGGGCGACACGTGCTGCTCGAGGTCAATCCGCGATTTTGGGGGTCGCTCCCCCTGGCGGTGGCGGCGGGCGCCGATTTTCCCGCGCTCTGGTGGGATCTCGCCCTCCACGACCGGGGAGGGCGCGGCGCCTATCGGGCGGGAGTCCGCAAGGCCGATCTCACCGGCGAGTTCGACAGGATCGTCAATTGCTTCGAGGAGTCGAGCGGATTTAAGCGCCTTCGTGCGGCGGCGGCGGGCCTGATTTCCGCAGTCATGCTGCTTCGCGCCCGCTCTACCGCCGACAGCTGGGCGCAGGACGATCCCGAGCCTTGGGTCGAGGAGCGGCGTACGCTGGGCGTGCGCATCCGACAGGCCCTGCGCAGGCGCCTTCCGGGCCGGGGACGCCGGCGGCGGATCCGCTTCGAGGACGTCGTTCGAAGGATCGCCGAGAAGGCCGGGGGACGGCCCTTGCGGCTGACCGTGGTCGGACGCGACAACCTGTGCCGGAGCGCCTTCGGCGAGCGCCTGCTCCGGCTTCGGCTGGCCGGGCTTCCGGTCGAGGTGGTCTCGGGCGGATATATCCCGAGGCGCGGCGAATTTCCGAGCGGCTCGACCTTCACGGCCGCGACGCAATTGGGAGTCGACCTCTCGCGCCACAGCTCCAACGCCTTGTCGACGACCCAGCTGCAGCGCTCGGACGCGCTCATCCTGCTCGACGACGACACGGAGTGGCGCCTGCGCCAGATGTGCCCGGATTTCGAGGCGGAGGTGTTGACCCTGCCCGATATCGAAGGCTCCGGGCCGGAGACCTTTCCAGCCATCGCGGCGGCCCTCACCCGCCTGGCTGGGGCCATCGAGGAGCAACTGACTTCACGTCCCCGCCGGACGGCGTCCGGCTCCGCCGGTCCGTGCAGGCAGGCGGCCTGAAGCCATGGCCGCCGGTCAGCCCACCTCGCGCAACGCGCTCTACCGAAGCGCCGTTATCGCCGTGACGATGCAATGGCTGATGCGCTTCATCGGCCTCATCTCCGTCTTCATCCTGGCTCGACTGCTCCACCCGGAGGACTTCGGGATCATGGGGCTTGCAGTCGCCGCCCTGGCGCTGGTCGAGCTGCTCGGAGCCGTAGGCCTGTGGCAGGCATTGCTCCGGATCAAGGAATGGGACCGAGAGCATCTCGACACGGCCTGGACCATCCAGCTGATCGTGTTCGGAACCATGGGGCTGCTCGCGCTCGCGACGGCCCCGTTGGTGGGCCATTTGTACGGGCAGCCGGCCCTGACCGCGGTGCTGGCCGTGCTGTCCGTGCGCTTCCTGGTGCTTGGGCTCGCCAATATCGGAGTGGTCGAGTTCGACCGGCAGCTCGCCTTCGGGCGCGACCTCAGGATGCGCATCGGGTCGCGCCTTGCGGCCTTCGTCGTGACGATCAGCGCGGCCTTGTGGTTCCGCAATTACTGGGCGCTCGTCGTCGGGATGGTCGCGCAGAGCAGCTTCTACTCGATCGCCACCTATATCGCTCACCCGTTCCGGCCCCGCCTGTCGCTGAAGCGCCGGGCGGAGCTGCTCGGAACCTCGCTGTGGATCTTCGTCCATGCCGTGACCCAGACCATTCAGATGCAGATCGAGAGGCTGGTGATGGGACGATTCAGCAGCCCCCACGTCATCGGCCTCTATTCGGTCTCGAAGGACCTGTCGGAAATCTTCACCCAGGAGATCGCGACGGCGCTCAACCGGGTGACGTTCGTCACCGTCGCCCGCACCGACGAACCGCTCGCGGCCCTGACCACAGCCCAGATATTGGGCGTCTATGCGATGATCGCGGCGCCGATGGGCTTCGGCCTCGCCGCAACCGCCGAGCCCGCCATCCATCTGCTGCTCGGGGCCGAATGGAAATCGGCAGCGCCCTTCCTGAGGATCGTGGCGGTCTATTCGGCCTTCTACGCGGTCTACAAGGTCATCGCGTCCTCGCTCCAGGCCGCCGGATTCGCGAGGCGAGCGGCCTACATGTCGGGCAGCGGCGCGCTTTGCCTGACGGTCTGCGTCGCCGGCGCGGCCTGGTTCCGCCCGGACGCCTTGACCGTGGCGCTGGCGGCGTTCGCCGCCAATCTGCTCGTGCTCGCCACCGGGATCGCGGTGATCGCGCGCTATTCGAAGCAGAATCCTTTCGCCCTGGGCCTCCACGTCTTCCGGCCCTTCGCGGCGGCGGCGGCCATGGCCGCGACGGTACGCCTGCTCGGGCCCGACACCGGAAGCTCGATCGTGGACCTCGCCGGCGGAGTCGCCATCGGAGCCATCGCCTACCCGGTTTTCCTGGTCGGCCTGTGGTGGGCGAGCGGGCGCCCTCCCGGCGGGGAGCGTGAAGCGGTCAACTTCGCCGCCGAGATGCGGCAGCGGCTTCGTCGAAGCCCGGCGGCCGGCGAGGCCTGAGCCACCGACTCGATCGTCCGGCCGAGCGACTCGCTCTATTTGCTCCTGAACGGGCTCGCCGGCCGCTCCTGCCTGCTCGACACGATCATCTCGATTCCGCTCGACGACAATCTGGTGAAGGCGGGGCCGATCGGCGCATGCTTCGTCTACGCCGGAATGACGGAAAATCTCCATCGCCCCGCCGCCTCCTTGAACAAGTTCAGCATGACGGCAGCGCGCCGCACTCCTATCGCAGGCTCGATGAGCCAGGACGCCCCCTTCAACCGTCGGCTCCGGCGGCTTCGGCGCGACCGGGCGGCGCGGCGGTTCGCCGAGGCCGATTACCTGCATCGGCTGGCGGCGGACGATCTGATCGAGCGACTCGATTTCGTCAAGCGCGACTTCCGCCGGGCACTCGATCTCGGCTGCGCGGGCGGGTATCTGACCCGGCGGCTTCGCGAGCGGGGCCTCGAGGTGACCGCTTTCGACGCCGGCTCGGCCTTCGCGCGCTGTGCTGGCGGGGTCCAGGGCGACGAGGACCGTTTGCCCTTCGCCGACGGGGCCTTCGACCTCGTGGTCTCGGTGGGCGCCCTCGACGGGGTCAACGACCTTCCGGGGGCCTTGATTCTCACCCGCCGGGCGCTGAGGCCGGACGGGCTGTTCCTCGGCGCCTTCGCCGGCGCCGGGAGCCTCGCTCGGCTAAGGCGAGCGATGCTTGCGGCGGACCTCGTATATGACGGCGCTGCTCCGCGGATCCACCCCCAGATCGACGTCCGGGCGGCCGGCGACCTGCTGACGAGAGCGGGATTCGCCCTGCCCGTCGTCGACGTGCAGCCGGTCGACGTGCGCTACCGCTCGTTGATGGATCTCGTCCGCGACCTGCGGGCGATGGGCTCGACCAACATCCTCGCCGCGCGCTCGCGCCGGCCGCTGGGGCGCCGCGCGCTCGCCGCCGCGATCGCCGATTTCGACCCCGCCGCCGGCGACAAGACCACGGAGCGGTTCGAGATCGTCCATCTGCTCGGCTGGAGCCCCTCCCCCGACCAGCCCCGGCCCGCGGCCCGCGGCAGCGGCAAGGTCTCGCTGGCCGAGGCGCTCAAGCCCCCGTCCTGAGGGAAAAATCTCGCCGGTTCAGTCACCGTCATTGCGAGCGACGCGAAGCAATCCGCCGGCTCGGACGCTTGAAGCTGGATTGCTTCGCCGCTTCGCTCCTCGCAATGACGGCGACCGGCGCCGATCCTAGATCAGGCGCTCTAGAAGCGGGATCAGCGGGCCGTCGGCGGGCGGCATCGGCAGCGCCGCCATCTCCTCGGTACGGACCCATTTGAGCGCTTCGGCGTCGAGCGGCCGTGGCTCGCCCCGCCATTGCCGGCACAAATAGAGAAGCAGGAGCATATTGCGGCCCCCGTTATCGGCACTGGCGAAGGCCGCCGGTGCGAGCGACTCGATGTCGATGGCGATTCCGAGCTCCTCCTCCAGCTCGCGAGCCAAAGCCGACTCGGGACGCTCCCCCTCCTCGACCTTGCCACCGGGAAATTCCCACAAGCCGGCCATGGCGCGCCCGGCCGCCCGCTTCTGGAGGAGAACCCGGCGATCGCCGTCGACCAGCGCCGCGGCGACCACGACGAGTGTCGGAATTTTTTGCAGCTTGTGGGCCAGCGGAAGGACTCCGTTAACGCAACTCACCTATCCAAGGCGGACTGGGCGTGATGCCGGATGTGGGAAAAAGGCCGATGCGACTCTTCTTTGCAAAGCTGATCCGAGACATCAAGGCCGCCAGCGCCGTGGAATATGCGCTGATCTGCGCCCTCATCGTGCTGGCGATGATCGCCGGCCTCAATGCAGTCGCCGGCTCGACGATCACGATGTGGAACAACGTTTCCAGCGATGTCGTCAAGCATGCCGGCAAGTAAATTAAGCCGCTAACGATTTGGAAACTTCCTCGCATTAAATCGAAGATAGACCGTTCGCAAAGTGGAACTGGGGGCGGTCGGAAGTGTGGACTTCCAAAGCTTTGGAACAGGAGACCAGAAATGAAATTTTTCCGTAAAATGGGTCAGGACGAAAAGGGCGCCACCGCTATCGAGTACGGCCTGATCGCCGCTCTGATCGCCGTCGCCGCGATTGCCGCGATGCAGAACATCGGCAAGACCCTCGGCACGACCTTCAACTCGGTCGCTACCAACATGGCGGTCAAGTAAAGAGTCCACGAGATGAACCGGGGGGCCGATAAGGCGTGGACTCCCGTCCTAACGATAGGAGACGGAAATGAAGCTCATTCGTAAGATCTTTACGAACGAAAAAGGCGCCACCGCTATCGAGTACGGCCTCATCGCCGCTCTGATCGCTGTCGCCGCCATTGCCGCCATGCAGAATATCGGCACGACCCTCGGTACGACCTTCAACTCCGTTGCTACCAACATGACGGTGAAGTAGGTTATCTCGACCAGTCGCTAACCGCGATTGAAAAAGGAGGCGGCGGAACCCAGGTTCCGCCGCCTCTTTCTTTGCGGGTCAGGCGCGGCTCGCGTAGACGACGATCTTGACCTTCTGGCCGGGGCGGAGCGTAGCTCCGGCGGCCAGGCCGTTGAGGACCCGGAAGCGCTCTTCCTTGAGATCGTTATAGGCCATCCGAGCCGCGAGGGTCGAAACCGAATCGCGCGGGCCCACGGTCACGACGTCGATCACGCGCGGCCTGATAGCCGCGGCTTCGGCCGCTCCGATCCGGGTCAGCGACCCGACCATGGCTTCGAACGGGCCGAGACCGCTGCCCGCCGGGGTGATCGTCGCGAAATGATAGGCGGTGTCCGAATCCCAGCGATAGGCGACGACGCTGAGATCGACCTGGCCGGATTGGGTTGCGACCCGCGCCGTCGAATAAGCGGCCGGTATGCCGTTTATCGTCGTCGAGCGCGGCTCGGCATAGCCGATCTGGGCCTGCTGGCCGGCGATCGACTGGAAGACCTGGCCTATATAGGCGCCCAGATTCCCGCCGAACCGGCCCCCTGCGAACTGTGCCTGGCCGCTTTGGCCGACGATGCTTACGGCCCGAGCGCCGTTCTGCATTCCGTACCCGTCCGGCACCGCGAAACGCAGCCTCAGGTCCGGATGGGTGAAGGTGCGGCCCTCGATCACGCCCTGCTTCGGATCGTCGCCGACCATCATCCCGTCGATCCGGGCAAGGAAGGAGTCCCGGTTCCTGAGCCCCGAGCCGGCTCGTCCGGTCGCCGCGGCCGCGGCATTCGCCTTCGCCGCACGGTCCGCGCTGAGCGGGTGGCTTCGAGCCCAGCTCGGAGTCGAGCGCTCGTCGCCCCGGCCGACCGCCCGGGCTTCGAGCGCGGTGGCGGCGCCTAGCGAATTGAGAAAGCTGGCCGCGGCGGCGGGATCGTAGCCTGCGGCCGCGAGGTAACGGACTCCGAGCGTGTCGGACTCGAGCTCCTGCTTGCGCGAATAGCTCAGGACGACACCTTGGGTGATCTGACCGGCAAAGCCGCCAAGCTGGCTCGATCCGGTGACGACCCCGACTCCGGCGGCGAGGAGCTGGCTGAGGATGCTCGCGCGCTTGCGCTCCGAGCTGTGCCGGGCGGCGATATGGCCCGCCTCGTGGCCCAGGACGAAGGCCAGCTCGGCCTCGTCGTTGGCGAGCCCGACCAGCTGGCGGGTCACGTAGAGATAGCCCCCCGGCACGGCGAAGGCGTTCATCACCGGAGAATTCAGGGTCGTGATCCGGAAGGCGTTGCCGCCTCCTGCGATATTGCTCTGGGCGGTGACCCGGGCTCCGACCTCCCTGATATAGGCGCTCCGGGCGCTGCTTTCCTCGCCGCCGAACTCTTCGACGATCTGCGGGTGCTGCTTGGCGGCGGTCGCGGCCGTGCTCTGGGAGATGCTCCGGACCTTGCCCTGCGCCGAGGCCGGGGCGTCGCCGGCGGCCGAAGCCATCGCGGCGAGCGAGACGGACAGCGTGAAAAGCGCCCTCATCTTCATTGGATACTCCTCACACGGGACGATTCGTCCCCGTAAGGAACGGAGGAGACGGGGATAGGGTTCCTGGATTTGCCTCCCCATCGAAGATGGGGAGGGGGACCATGCGAAGCATGGTGGAGGGGTGTCTTGGCTCAAAACTCGGTGATGAGTCGGGTAACGGCGGAAGTCGGCGCTATGTCACCCCTCCACCACCTTCGGTGGTCCCCCTCCCCATGCTGCGCACGGGGAGGCAAGAGTCAGCCTATCGCGAGATACTTCGCTCGCCGGTCGCTTCGCACTTCGCTGCTCGACAGCGCCGAAAGCGCGTCCAGCTCCTCGGCTACCGCGTCGCCGAGCGCCGCCATGGCTTCGGCCGGGTTGCGGTGGGCACCGCCGACGGGCTCGGGGACGATCCGCTCGATCACTCCGAGCGCTTTCAGGTCCTGAGCGGTCACCCGCATCGCCTCGGCGGCGTCGGCCGCCTTTTCGGCGGTCCGCCAGAGGATCGACGCGCACCCTTCCGGCGAGATGACCGCATAGACGCTATGCTCGAGCATAAGCACCCGGTTGGCGGTCGCGATCGCGATCGCTCCGCCCGATCCCCCTTCCCCGACGATCGCCGCGACCATGGGCACGCCCAGGCCCAGGCAGGCCTCGGTCGAGCGGGCGATCGCCTCCGCCTGGCCGCGCTCCTCGGCCTGGACCCCGGGGAAGGCCCCTGGAGTGTCGACGAGGGTGACGACGGGGATCGCGAAGCGATCGGCGAGCTCCATCAGCCGGATCGCCTTGCGATAGCCTTCGGGCTTGGCCATTCCGAAATTGTGGGTGAGCCGGCTTGCGGTGTCGTCGCCTTTCTCGTGGCCGATCAGCATGACCTTGCGGGTTCCCAGCCGGCCAAGCCCGCCGACGATTGCGGCATCCTCGGCGAAGTTGCGGTCGCCGGCCAGCGGGATGAAGTCCCGAACCAAGGCGGCGACATAGTCCTTGAAATGGGGCCGGTCCGGATGGCGGGCGACCTGGGTCTTCTGCCAGGGGGTGAGCCGGCCGTAGGTCTCCCGAAGCATCCGGGCGGACTTCGCCTCGAGCCGGCCGATTTCGGCGTCGATGTTGAGGTCTGAGCCTTCGGCGGTCTCGCGCAGCTCCTCGATGCGGTTGTCGAGCTCGGCGATCGCTTTTTCGAAATCGAGGAAGGTGGGCATGGTCGGGCGGGGAGTTAGGCCGGTGCGGAGGTTGCGTCAACGCGCTCCCCCGTCGTTGCCCTTCAGCGCCGCCGCGCGTCGGCGAGCGGGTGCCTCTCGTTGACGAGGTCGATGAGCCGGCGGCTGTCGACATGGGTGTAGATTTGGGTCGTCGCGATGTCGGAATGGCCCAGAAGCATCTGAAGGGCCCTGAGATCGGCTCCGCCCTCGAGCAGATGGGTGGCGAAAGCGTGGCGCAGGACGTGGGGGCTGACCCGCTCCGGGGGCACGCCCGCGGCCGCGGCCAGCTCTTTCAGAAGCTGGTGGAGCCGGACCCGGCTGAGATGGCTCTTTCCCGAGGGAAACAGCCAGAGGCTGTCGCGGGACACCAGCGAGGACCATTCGGCGACAGCGGCCCGGGCTCGGTCGGAGATCGGAACGAGCCGCTCCTTTTCGCCCTTGCCCTTGAGGATCAGGAAGGGCTTGTCGGGGCGAACCGAGTGGCGCGGGAGCGAGACCAGCTCGGTCGCGCGCATTCCGGACCCGTAGAGCAGCTCGACCAGAGCGGTCAGCCGAAACGCGGCCGCGCCGGGCTCCTCGCGGCGGCGGCGATCGAGCTCGGCGAACAATGCGCCCACGGCGTCGTGACCCAATATCTTTGGAAGCGGCCGACCGCCGGCGGGGCGCGGCAAGGCGCCAGAGGGATCGTCGCGGCGAAGGCCCTCGTCGTGAAGGAACCCGAAGAATCGGCGAAGCGCGGCGGCCTTGCGCGCGACGGTCGTCCGCTTGAGCGGCAGCCAGGCTTCGGAAAGGCCCTTCAAGGCTTCGGGCGCGGCGCTCGACAGCCGCCCTCCGAGCAGCTCGGAAGCGCCGCGCAGGTCGCGCTCATAGGCCAGTCGGGTATTGAGCGCGGCGCCGGCCTCCGCGGCGAGCATTTCGAGGAAGGCGGCGATCAGCTGCCCGTCCTCGCGAACCGCGCTCACAGCCGGGTCATCGCCTCGGCAGCGATCATCCGGGCCTCATATTCGAGCCCGACGGCCTTGAGAGCGCGGACGATATGGTAGAGGTGCTCGGGCGGAACCCCGCGCCAGCTCGGGGTCTGCATCCCCACTCCGGCAAGGAGCGCCACCGTGCCGGGCTGGTTGGCCCGGGCGGCCGCGGAAATGATGTTCGCCCAGCGGCTGCGCGGCGCCGGATTGACTCCGTAGGGAAGCGGATCGTCGAGCCGGCCGAGGCCGGCGAGCGCCGCCACCAGCATCCGGCCGCGATGGCTTCCAGCGCTGTCGGCGAAGTCCTCGATCCGGCCGGCCCCGAGATCGACGACCGGACGCGGTGCGCCGACCGCCAGGATCGACCAGGCTCGATGGCCGTCCTCGCCGTCGAGCCCGTCCGCCACCGGGCCCCACGCCGCGGCGAAGCGGTCGAAGCCTCCCGACATCATCGATCCGAGAAGGTCGTCCGTCCGGTTGCCGCGATCCGCCGAGGCCGGGATCCGGGCGGCAGCCGCGGCGGTGAGGATGAACCGGCCGTAGCGGTCTCCGCCTTCGCCGCCCCAAAGGTCGCGCATGGCGTCGACCCGGTTCTCGATCGAGCCTCCGACGTAAGCCTTGCGAAGGCGGCCGCCGATGCTGGCCTCGATCTCGGAGGGATCGGTTCGGTCTGCCAGCAGGCTGTGCATCTCGACGAGGGAAGAATTGGAAAAGACGCCGAGGGTAGCCGCCCGTTCCGCCGCGGCGATCCTCTGCTCGAGCGGGATCATCGGCGCCCGCGCCTGCCAGGCCCAGACCGCCGGTCCCGCGCGATTCATCAGAGGGTCCGGGATCTCGAGCCCGGTGGCGCTTGCGAGGCCGAAGCGCCAGCTGTTCAGCTCGTCGACCCCTTCCCATTCGATGGTGACGGCGCCTCGAGTGTTGTTGCCCGCCCCGATCACTTTTTGAGCGAGCAAGGTATCGATGCTGGTGCCGCTCCTTCGGCGCGCCTGCTCGATAAGCTGGCTCGCCCGGGCGGCGTCGCCCTCGAGCGAAGCGCACATCGCGTCGGCGAGCGGCCAGACCTGCTGGTCCGACACCTTCCGGCCCGGATCGACGAGCGGGCAGAGCGCCGCCGGGTCCGCAGTGGCGAGCGCCGCCTGGACGGCGACGCTGAACATGCGCGGGGTGAATTTGTCGACGTCCACCGCCTGGACGAGCATCCGGGCGCTGTCCGCCTCGCCCATCCGGAGCAGAAGCCAGGCGCGCTCGGCGACCCAGTCGACCTCGTTGACTTGAGCCGGCGCGGAGGCTTCGGAGAGCAAGGCGCGGCGAAGCAGGATCGACGTCCAGCGCGAAGGCAAGGGCGCGTTGAGCCGGCCCATGAGCCCGCTCAGGAAACGGCCGTTGGCGTTGCCGAAGGCGTCGAGGCCGAGGCCCCAATTGCCGGGACGAAGCGGCCCGACGGGATTGGTCGGACGGCGCGAGCTTTCGGGGATCTCGATCGGCGGAGGCAGCGCCTGGCGCGCCAGGGCCTCCAGATCCTCCGCCGCCGAATCCTCGATTTCGAGCGGGGCGGCTCGGCGGGGCGGAGGCGGCGAGGCGGGCGGAGAAGGTAAAGACGGCGAAGGGGGCGACGGAGTCGCCGGAGCCTCGGGAGCCGGCGCCTTGGGCGCAGGCGGAGGCGGCTCGCCGAAGCCTGGCGGCAGCAGCGATTCGGGGCCCTTGTCGCGTTGGCCCATCGCCGGAATGGCGAAGGCCAGAGCCGCGCCGCCGGCGAGAAAAAGGAGCTTAGCCCGCAAGGGCTTCATTGGTGACGTCCTGCTCGATCCGCTGGGTCGGAACCTCGCCGTCGCGGGTACCGAGGTAGATCAGCCACGCGAGAAAGAGGATCGGAAGCGCGAGGAGCAGCTTCGGCAGTATCGGTTTACGCCGGCGCGCGGGGGGTGAGATACGCATGGCCGGCCTTTTGCCCCACGAGCCGCCCCCCTGTATAGCCCCTGCCGCAATGCAGAGCGCGCTTCTTCCGACCGAACGATCGACCGAACGCTCAATCGTCCTGGTCGGGCTGATGGGGGCCGGCAAGTCGACGGTCGGCAGGCGGCTGGCGCGCCGGCTCGGCCTGCCCTTCATCGATTCGGACGAGGAGATCGAGCGCGCCGCCGATCATGAGATAAAGGAGATATTCGACCGGTTCGGGGAGGACAGCTTCCGCGACGGCGAGCGGCGGGTGCTCCGGCGCCTCGTCGCCGGCGAGCGCAAGGTGATCGCGACCGGCGGCGGCGCCTTCATGGATCCGGAGACGAGGGCCCTGATCCTCGAGCGCTGCGTCGCCATCTGGCTCGAAGCGGAGGTCGAGACCCTCGCCGGCAGGGTGGCGCGCCGCGGCCACCGGCCGCTGCTCGCCGGCAAGGACCCCCTGCCCTTCCTCAGCGCGCTCGCCGAGGCTCGCAACCCCACTTACGCCCTGGCCCATTTGCGGGTTCGGAGCGAATCCGGGCCGCACGAAAGGACCGTCGAGCGGATTCTCGAGGCTCTCGCGGGCCATTCCGGATGAGGCGGGTCGAGGTTTCGCTGGGCGAACGCAGCTACACGGTCGCGATCGGAGCCGGACTGCTCGACCGGGCGGGCGAGCTTTTGGGGCCCTATGCGCCAGACGGGCGGATCGTGGCCGTTTCGGACCAGACCGTCTGGGCGGCGCAGGGTGCCCGGCTTGCGGCCTCCGGCCTCGACGTCGTGCCGGTGCTCGTCCCGCCGGGCGAGGCCAGCAAGAGCTGGGCTCAGCTTCAAACTTTGACCGATCGGCTGATCGAGCTGCGGATCGAGCGAGGCGATTCGATCCTCGCCTTCGGCGGCGGGATGATCGGCGACCTCGCGGGATTCGCCGCGGCGATCCTGAAGCGCGGCTGCCCCTACGTTCAGGTCCCGACGACGTTGCTCGCGCAGGTCGATTCGTCGGTCGGCGGCAAGACCGCCATCAACTCGCAAGCGGGGAAGAACCTGATCGGAGCCTTCCACCAGCCGTCGGCGGTGCTGATCGACCCCTCGACTCTCGACACCCTGCCGGAGCGGGAGCTTCGCGCCGGCTACGCCGAAGTGGCGAAATACGGGTTGATCGGGGACGGCGCGTTCTTCGACTGGTGCGAGTCGAACGTCGCGGCGCTGCTGGCTGGCGACGAAGCTGCGCGGCGTGACGCGATCGAGACCTGCGTCCGGGCCAAGGCAGCGATTGTCGCCGAGGACGAGAGGGAGACGACGGGCCGCCGGGCGCTTCTCAACTTCGGGCATACGTTCGGGCACGCGCTGGAGGCGGAGAGCGACTTCCGGCTGCTTCACGGCGAAGCGGTGGCGGCCGGAATGAACCTTGCCTTCCGCTTCTCGGCCGAACGGGGGCTGTGCGGGAAGGGCGAGGCGGAGCGGGTGGCGGCGCATCTGGAGGCGGCCGGCCTCAAAGTCGCGCTCGAAGGCTTCGGAGCGAAGTCGCTCGTCCGGCGAATGGCGGGCGACAAGAAGGCCAGCGCCGGGCGGGTGCCCTTCATCCTGGCCAGAGGAATCGGCGAGGCGTTCGTCGATCGCTCGGTCGAGCTCGGCGAGGTGGAGTCGTTCCTGGAGCGGGAGCTGGCCCGCTGATCCTCCCCGAGATTTCTCGGGGGGGGCAATGCGCAGCATGGTGGAGGGGCTTCTTCAGGCTCCGGAGGCCCCTCCACCACCCTTCGGGTGGTCCCTCTCCACTGCAAATGCAGGGGAGGATTTTTTGGAGGTTTCCCCCAGCCGATTGTCCGGGCCGAACATGTTCTCCTTCAGCGCGTGGATGTCGCCGGACGCCGTCTGGCTGTCGAGGCGGCGGCGGTCGCGTTCGCGATATTCCCGCTCGACCCGGTCGACCTCCTCGGCGTCGATGCAGAACAAGGCGAGGGCCTCGCGCCCCATCAAGACCGCCGATTCGAAGATCTCGCGGATCGTGCATTTGATGTCGAGCGGTGCCAGCTCCATCAGATGGAGCCGGTCGAAGGCCCGGACGAACACCGCCGCCTGGGGGAAGGCCTCGAGTATGGGCTCCAGCCGCCTGGCGGTCGGCGCCCGGTCGTCGAGGCAGAAGAGGATCGCCCTGGCGTCGGCGGCGCCGGCGAGGCGGAGCAGATCGAGGCGGGTTCCGTCGCCATAATAGACCTTGGAGCCGAAATCGCCGCTGATCTCGATCTGGCTTGGCTTGGAATCGATGAGAGTGACGGTGATCCCCTTGGCCATCAGCATCTGGGCGACGGTCTGCCCGAAGCGGCCGTAGCCGACGACGATCGCCTGGGTCGGGCCGGAAAGCTCGGGGCCGTCCAGCCCGTCGCCGTCGCGGCGGCTCGCCCGGCGGTCGAGCCCGTCGTTCACCATCATCAGGAAGGGAGTGGTCGCCATCGACACCGTGACGATCGCTCCGAACAGGCTCGCCGCCGCGGGTTCGACCAGGAGGGCGCCCTGCGCGGCCGCGAACAAGACGAAGCCGAACTCGCCGCCCTGGCTGAGCAGAAGGCCCAGCTTGAGCGCCCGGCGAGACTCCATCCCGAAGGCCTTGGCCAGTCCGAACAGGATCGCGGCCTTGAGGGCGATCAAGGCGGCCGCCATTCCGACGACGAAGAAGGGACGGTCGGCGATCACGTTCAGATCGAGCATCATCCCGATCGCGACGAAGAACAGGCCGAGCAGGATCGACCGGAACGGATCGACGTCGGCCTCGAGCTCGTGCCGGTAGGGCGAGTCGGCAAGCATGACTCCGGCGATGAAGGCGCCGAGCGCGGTCGAGAGGTGGAGCGCCTCCATCACCGCGGCGCTGGCGAGAACGATGAACAGGCCGGCGACGACGAACAATTCGCGCTCGCTGATCCGTCCGACGAGGCGGAACAGCGGGTTGATCAGGAATCGACCGGCCGCGACGAGGCCCGCGATCGCGGCAAGCGTGTAGAGGCCGAGCTGCCACCCCGGCGGCGCCATCGGGTCAGCCGGCGCCCGCGAGAGGGCGGCGATGATCGTGATCAGCGGGACGATCGACAGATCCTGGAACAGCAGGATCGAGAAGGCGCGTTCGCCGGCCGGGGTATTGATCGAGCCGTCGGCTCGGAGGCTCGGAAGCACCTGGGCGGTCGAGGACAAAGCGAGCGGAAGGCCGATGGCGAGGGAGGCGGGAAGGCTGAAGCCGGCGGCGAAATGGATGAGCGCGGAGAGGGCGAGCCCGCTCACCACGACCTGGAGCAGGCCGAGCCCGAATATGTCCTGCTTGAGCCGCCACAGGCGGCTGGGGTGAAGCTCGAGCCCGACCAGGAAGAGGAGGAGGACGATCCCGAAATCGGCGACGTGAAGCATCTCCTCGGGCGCGCTGATCAGGCCGATTCCGTGCGGGCCGACGACGGCCCCGGCCACGAGATAGCCCAGCACCGCGCCCAGTCCGAAGCGGCGGAACAGCATGACGAAGACCAAAGCCGCGCCGAGGATGATCACCCCGTCGCGAAGAAGCAGGGTCGCTGCCTGGGCGCCTGCGCCCTCCCCTTCCATCAGCGGCTTTTCGCGAGCGCCGCGGCTTGCGCGGCGGCGTCGAAGGGGAGGAGGATCGAGGCGTGGCGGGCCGGGACCCGGCGGGCCTCGGCGAAGATTTCGAGGCCCGGCCAGTCGCCGGGGCGCTCGATTCGCCCGGCCAGAAAGGCGGCGAGGGAGTCTCGCGCCTGCTCGAGCTCGGCCGCCGTGCGGCCGACCGCATGGGCGCCCATCAGCGAGGCCGAAGCCTGGCCGAGAGCGCAGGCCTTCACCTCCTGGCCGAGCTCAGCGACCCTGCCGTCGCGGTCCAAAGCGAGGTCGACTGCGACGCGGCTCCCGCAGACGGACGAGCTCTTCTCGGCGCTCGCCTGGGGATTCTCGAGACGGCCCAGATGGGGAATCGAGGAGGCGAGGCGCAGGATGTCGCGGCTGTAGAGGGCGGAGTGCACTAGGGTGCCTATAGAGCGGGCGCACCCGACCGCCAACCGAAGCGCCTGAAATTATTGTTCGTTTTTTGTTCTTGTTTTGTAGGATTTTTCCTATTAGGTTGAGGGCTGGTCGAGTCGCGCACTGGCCCTGGCTCTTTGAAATTGTTGAACTTTACAAAATCCTCCCCGCGTTTTCGCGGGGAGGGGGACCATGCGAAGCATGGTGGAGGGGTCTGCCGGCGCCGTAGAACCCCTCCACGGCGCTTCGCGCGGTCCCCCTCCCCCGGAAATCCGGGGGAGGACTTCAGGTTTACGCCCGCCGCCAGGTGGTGCCCTGGGGGCCGTCTTCGAGGAGGATGCCCTGGGCGGCGAGGTCGGCCCGGATCCGGTCGGCCTCGCCGAAATCCCGGGCCTTCTTCGCTTCCGAGCGGCGGTCGATCCGGAGCTGGATGTCGGCTCCGCCGAGCGCGAAGCCGGCGGCGTCCTCCCGGAGGCGGGGGTCGACCCGATCCGACGGCTCGGGCTCGCTGCCTTGGAACCACTCGACCGGATCCTGCTGGAGCAGCCCGAGCAACGCCCCTGCCCGACGGGTCGCCTCGACGTCGCCGAGCCTGGCCAGCTCGCCCAGCCGGGCCAAAGCGAGGGGGGTGTTGAGGTCGTCGCCGAGCGCCGCCTCGACTTCGGCGATGTCCCCCTCGCCCCGCTTCGCCACCGGCGGGAGCATGCTTCGGTAGAGTCGGTCGAGGGTCGCCTTCGACTGGGCGATCAGTTGCGGCGACCATTCGAGCGGCTGGCGATAGTGCGCCGAGAGCAGTGCCAGGCGAAGGGTCTCTCCCTTGTGGCCTTCCTCGAGAAGCTCGCCGACGGTGACGACGTTGCCCAGGCTCTTCGACATCTTCTCGCCGCCGGCCATCGAGAGGAATCCGTTATGGACCCAGTAGCGGGCGAGCGGTGCGCCGTCGTGGGCGCAGCGGCTCTGTGCAAGCTCGTTCTCGTGATGGGGAAAGATGAGGTCGAGGCCGCCGCCGTGGATGTCGATGGTGGTTCCGAGGTGCCGCTCGATCATCGCCGAGCATTCGATGTGCCAGCCAGGGCGGCCGCGGCCCCAGGGGCTGTCCCAGCCGATCACCGCCTCGTCGGACGGCTTCCACAAGACGAAGTCGGCCGGATCCTTCTTGTAGGACGCGACCTCGACCCTGGCGCCGGCGATCATGGCCTCGCGGTCGCGGCGGCCCAGGGCGCCGTATCCTTCATCCGAGGGCACATTGAACAGGACGTGGCCGTCCGCCTCGTAGGCGAAGCCGGTCTCGATCAGCCGGGCGATCATCGCGATCATCTCGATTATCGTCTCGGTCGCCTTGGGCGCGAGGTCGGGCGGACGGACTCCGAGGGCGCCCATGTCGGCGAGGTAGAAATCCTCGAAGCGGCGGGTGACCACGGACGGGTCGACTCCCTCGGCGCGGGCGGAGTCGATGATCTTGTCGTCGACGTCGGTGACGTTGCGGGCGTAGACGACCTTGTCCGGCCCGTAGGTGTGGCGGAGAAGCCCGGCGAGGACGTCGAAGACGACGGCCGGCCGGGCATTGCCGATATGAGCGCGGTTGTAGACGGTCGGACCGCATACGTAGAGCGTCACTCGATCGCGATCGCCGGGCTCGAAATCGCGCTTTTCGCGCGCCTTGGTGTCATAGAGTCGGATCATGATGGGTTGGCGCTTTCCGGGTCCTTGGCGGGCGGGGGCTCGCTCTGCCCGGCCGGGGCCTGGCGATAGCGCGGCTCCGCCGGAGCGCCCCGCCGCCACTCCACGAAATCGACGATCGCCCGGCCGCTGGCGTAGAGCAACGGATAGGTTCGCGAATCGGCCATCCAGGAGGGCCGCTCCGACTGGGCGCCCCAGATCGTGTCGTAGACGAGGTTGGCGCCGAGATAGAGCAAGGTGGCGAGGATGAGTCCCTTCAGCGCTCCGAAGCCCGCGCCGAGGATTCGGTCGATCGGGCCGATCAGGGAACGCTTCACTCCCCCGCCGACCCGGCGGGCGACGAGCTTGCCCGCGAGGAAGACGATCCCGAAGACCAGTGCGAAGGCGAGGACGGCGGCGCCCGAGCGGGTCCCGACCGCGCCTTCGAGCGCGTTGGTGGCGGGCGTGTGAAGGAGCTTGAGGAAGACGATCGCGACGATCCACGCGGCGAGGCTGAGGACCTCGCCGACGAACCCCTTCATCGCCCCGCGGACGAGGTTCCAGCCCACCAGGAGCAGCACGATGACGTCGAGCGCGGTCATGCTGCGGGTGCTAATGGAGGATTGGGCGGGAGGGAAGGCATTCATCCTCCCCATGCGCAGCATGGGGAGGGGGACCATGCGAAGCATGGTGGAGGGGTATATCGCGCAAGCTTCTGCGAGTTACCCCTCCACCACACTTCGTGTGGTCCCCCTCCCCATCTCGCGATGGGGAGGACGAGGGATCACCGCCCGAGCACATGATCCACCAGATCCTTCAAAGTCCTGAATCCCGACAGCCTCATCCCCCCCTCGCCCTTGACCGAAGCCGGGACCAGGGCGCGCTCGAAGCCGAGCTTCGCCGCTTCCTTGAGGCGCAACGGCCCGTGCGCCACGGGCCTCAGCTCCCCCGACAAAGCCACCTCCCCGAAGGCCACCGCCTCGGGCGGCACCGGCCGCTCCGAAAGCGCCGAGACCAGGGCGGCCGCAACGGCCAGGTCGGCGGCGGGGTCGCTCAGCCGGTAGCCGCCGGCGACGTTGAGATAGACTTCCGCGGTCGAGAAGCTGAGGCCGCAGCGCGCCTCGAGCACCGCGAGGATCATCGCCAGCCGGCCCGAATCCCAGCCGACCACCGCCCGGCGCGGAGTGGCTCCGCTTGCGAGCCGGACGGTAAGTGCCTGGATCTCGACCAGCACCGGCCTGGTGCCTTCCAGCGCCGGGAAGACGACCGCGCCGGAGACCGCCTCGCCGCGGTGGGTCAGGAAGAGCGCGCTCGGGTTGCCGACCTCCTCGAGCCCGGCCTCGACCATGGCGAAGACTCCGATCTCGTCGGTTCCGCCGAAGCGGTTCTTGGTGGCCCTCAGGATCCGGTATTGATGGCTTCGCTCGCCTTCGAAGGCGAGGACCGTGTCGACCATGTGCTCGAGCACCCGGGGCCCGGCGATGGCCCCGTCCTTGGTGACGTGGCCGACGAGGACGACGGCCGCGCCCGATTCCTTGGCGTAGCGGATCAGCTCGCCGGCCGAGGCGCGGACCTGGCTCACCGTTCCGGGCGCGCCCTCGATCAGATCCGAATACATGGTCTGGATCGAATCGATCACCACGAGGGCGCACCGCGGCCCTTCGGCGAGAGTGGTCAATATGTCCCTGACCGAAGTGGCCGCGGCGAGCTGGACCGGAGCGCTTCCAAGGCCGAGCCGGCGCGCCCGGAGTCGAACCTGGTCGGTCGCCTCCTCGCCCGAAATATAGGCGACCCCGAGCCCCGCTTCCGCCATCCGGGCGGCGGCCTGAAGCAGCAGGGTCGACTTGCCGATCCCGGGATCGCCGCCGATCAGCGTGGCCGAGCCTGCGACGAGGCCGCCGCCGATCGCCCGGTCGAACTCCTTGATCCCGGTCGACATCCGCTCCGGAAGAGCGACTTCGCGGTCGAGGCCGACGAGCTCGATCGCCCGGCCGCCGCCGCGCAGATTGTGGCGCGCCGAGAAAGGGGTGACCACGGCTCCGGCGTCCTCGACCAGCGTGTTCCACTCCGTGCATTCGGGGCATTGGCCCATCCACCGGTTCTGGACCGAGCCGCAGGCCTGGCAGACGAAGCGCTTCTTGGGTTTGGCCATGGTTCGGGGTGTAGCGCGGGACAGAGTGGGACGGAAGGGGAACGTGATGATCCTCCCCATCGAAGATGGGGAGGGACCAGGCGCAGCCTGGTGGAGGGGTAAATGGCGCAGGCTTCTGCCAGTTACCCCTCCACCACCCTTCGGGTGGTCCCCCTCCCCATGCTGCGCATGGGGAGGATAAAATGAGGGAACCCCTCTCCCTCCCCCGCATTCACTGCTTGCCAGCAATGGAGAGTGCTTTGTTTATCCAGATCCACGCCGACAACCAGATCGACAGCGACAACGAACGCGACAGCCGACTCGAGGAGCAGATCCGCCAGCGCCTCGCCCGGTTCGAAGGGCGGATCACCGACGTCGAGGTCCATGTCTCGGACGTCAACGGACCGCGCGGCGGCAATGCCGATCTCAGATGCTCGATCGAGGCCCGAGTCAACGGGATCCCGCCGGTGGCGGCGATCGACGAGGGCGACACGTTCGACCGGGCCGTGATCGGCGCCGCCAAGAAGGTGGTCCGGGCTCTCGACCATCAGCTCGGCAAGCTCGCCGACCGGCATCGGCACTAGGGGATAGGTCCCTGGTTCCTCCCCGGCATTCGCCGGGGAGGGGGACCGTCCGAAGGACGGTGGAGGGGCCCTTTCAGAGTCAGCAAGCCCCTCCACCACCCTTCGGGTGGCCCCCCTCCCCTGCAAAAGCAGGGGAGGATTTTTGTGCTGGCGCCGAAATCGGCCCTCGCTAATGGCCTTCGAAGGCCCCAGAAAGTAACCGTCCCCGATGATCCGCGTCGCCAGCTACAATATGAGGAAGGCGATCGGCACCGATCGCCGGCGCCGGCCGGAGCGGACGCTCGAGGTGCTCCGAGAGCTCGACGCCGACGTCATCGCTCTACAGGAGGCCGACCGCCGGTTCGGGGCCCGGGCGAGCGCGATCCCGGTGCACATGATCCAGGAGCATAGCGAGTACAAGCCGGTGGCCTTCGACTCGCGCGACGGGAGCCTGGGCTGGCACGGCAACGCCCTCCTGGTGAGGAAGAGCGTCGACGTTCTCCACGCCGAGCTGGTCCACCTCCCGTCCCTGGAGCCGCGAGGCGCGGTGATGGCCGACATCTGCCTCGACGGCGAGGAGCTTCGGGTCATCGGGATGCACCTCGACCTGTCGGGGCTTTGGCGGCGCCAGCAGGCGCGCTCCATCCTCCACCACCTCCAGACTCGCGAACGGCCCATGCCCGCGGTGCTGATGGGCGACCTCAACGAATGGAGCGTCCGCGGCGGCTGCCTTCGGGATTTCGGCCACCAGCTGGCGTTCGCGGAATGCGGCCGAAGCTTCCACGTTCGACGGCCGGTGGCCCGGCTCGACCGGATCATGGTGACGCCGGGGCTCGGGATCGACGATTGCGGGGTCCACCACAGCGCCGCCGCGAGAAAGGCGAGCGACCATTATCCCGTCTGGGCGAAGCTGAGCCGGCTCTGATCCGTGATCCCGGCGGAAGCCGGGACCTCAGGACGAGAGGTCTAGGCGGGTCTCCCCGAGGTCCCGGCTTTCGCCGGGATGACGGATACTAGCCGGTCGAGTTCGAGCTGGAATTATTTCCCTCTTCCACCGCTTCTTCCTCGGGCGGCGCGGCCGGCGGAGCCCCGGGCTTGCGGTCCAGCGCGAGCCAGTCGCGCGGCTCCAGCTTGTAGAACATGTCCATCACTTCGAATTCGAGGCCCCAGGGCTGTCCGCTCGAGCCGTTCCACAGCGCAACCACCCCCGATTTCAGAACCGGGTCGAACATGATCAGCGAGCGATAGCCCCGAACGCCGCCGTGATGGCCCACGACCCGGTGGCCGGAATAATCATAGACCCGCCAGCCCAAGCCGTAGGCGGCGGTGTTCACGCGCTCCCGATATTTGCGCATCCGGCCGAGCTCGCCCGGAGTGCTCGCCCGGGCGGTCTGGACGGACTCCAGGACCCGGGGCGAGAGGACCGCCGACTTGAGGCCCATCTGCGCCTGCATCCAGATCGCCAGGTCCTTGATGCTCGAGTTGACTCCGCCCGCGGCGGGGACCCGGTAATAAGGCTCGGCGACCTCCACCGGCTTGCTGTTCTTGCCGCCGACATGGGGCCGGGCCCAGCGCTTGGAGCCGACGAGCGCTTCGCGGGTCATGCTCGCTCCGGCCATGCCCAATGGCGCGAACAGTCGATCCCGCACGGCGTCGGCATAGCTTTGCCCGGTGACCTTCTCGACGACCTCGGTCGCCGCGTCGTAGGCGACGTTTTGATAGGCCCAGCAGCTTCCGGGCGAGCAGATCGAGTTGAGCTGGGCGAGACTGGAGCGAAGGAATCGCGGATCCATCCCGTCCTCGAGCTTGGAATCGTTGGCATGGCTGAACAGGCCGAGCCGGTGGGAGAGGAGGTCGGCGACCGTCGCCTTGTGCTCGTTGCCGGCGGGGAGCCGAAGCGAGGCCGAATATTTGGCCACCGGCTCGTAGAGCGAGAGCTTGCCCTGGTCGGCGAGCAGGGCGACCATGTCCCCCGCGACTCCCTTGGAGAGCGAGGCCCAGCGGAAGACGGTGTCGGTCGTCACCGCCTCGCCGCTTCCAGCGACGGTCTCGCCATAGCCCTTGAGGAAGCGGATCTCGCCATTCTCGACCACGCCCACGGCGAGGCCGATCATCTGCTGGCCGCGCATCAGCGCCTGGAGGCGCTGGTCGAGGCGCTTATAGTCGGCGACGCTTCCGGGGGCGTTCTGGCGCTCCTCGATATTGGCGAGCTGCTGGTTGGAAATGCCGAGCTCGGGCGGAGCCGATCGGCCGCCGCCGACGCTGACATGGGTCACGGCCCAGTAGAGGAATATGAGGAGGAGACCGGCGACTGGCAGGTACAAACACGGCCGCTTCAGCACTACTCTCCCGCCCGATTCATCGACGCCCGATTCACGCCCCGGGCCGTCCATCAGAGCCTGATACGCTGTTCAGGAGGCAGGTAAAGCCTTCCGTCGCGAACGCTCGTCATCCCGGCGAAAGCCGGGACCTCCGGACAAGAAGTCTAGGGGGTCTCCCCGAGATCCCGGCTTTCGCCGGGATGACGGGGGATCAGGTCGTCGGGACGAGCTCGAGTCGGACCTGGGCGGTGCCGGTGCGGATCATCTGGATCTCCTGGGCGGCGCCCAGCGACACGTCGATTAGGCGCTTGCCGACGAACGGGCCGCGGTCGTTGACCCGGACGATGACGCTGCGGCCGTTGGCGACGTTGGTCACCCGGAGCTTGGTTCCGAGGGGAAGGGTGCGGTGGGCGGCGGTGAATCCGGCGGGGTTGAAGCGCTCGCCGCTGGCGGTGCGGTTGCCGGCCAGCTCGCGGCCGTAATAGCTTGCCGTTCCCTGGCCGATCGCCTTGAAGACCTTCGCCTCGGCCTCAACCGGATCGGCGACCGGGAGGCTTTCGTCGAGGGCCGTCACCATCTCGGCGAGGCTCTCGATTCGCTCGACGGCCGGAGCCTCCGCCGCCTGGACCGGGACCGAGCTGATCAGCCCGGCGAGTGCAAGCATTGCGGCCGAGTGAATGCCGCGGCGGTTCGAGCGCGTGAACAACATAAGCTTTGTGGCCCCTCAGCCTCCGATGGGATTGGGGCTAGAGGCACAATCCGAATGAGTCCCGGTCGTTACGGCGGCGTGAATTGATTCCGGGATGAGTTGAGCCGAGTTCCATCCGTCTCGACAACTCGCCGCTCTACTGCCACGGTTCGTCGGGTGCGTGAAAAGGAATTACGGCTGGCCCTCATCTGCTACGGCGGAATCAGCCCCGCCGTTTACATGCACGGGATCACCAAGGAGGTCTGGCGACTCGCCCGGGCCAGCCGCGCCTTCCACTCAGGCGAGGAGGCGGAGCCGGGAAGCGAAGCCGTCTATCGACGCCTGATCGAATCGATCGCACTCGAATGCGAGCTCGACGTCCGGGTGCTGGTCGACATCCTCGCCGGAGCGAGCGCGGGCGGGATCAACGCCGTCTTCCTCGCAGAGGCGATCGCAAGCGGGCGATCGCTCGAGCCGCTGACGGACCTGTGGCTCGAGACCGCCGACGTCGACCGCCTGATCGATCCTGCGCTGAGCCGCTTCTCCCGCCTCGCCAAGTCGGCGGCGGTCCCGCTCGCCTGGGCCTGGTCGTCGAGGCGCGGAGCGCTCGAGAAGACGGTCGAGGCCGAGCATCGCGAGGAGATCCGCGGCAAGCTCGCCAATTTCATCCGAGCCCGCTGGTTCGCTCCGCCGTTCAGCGGTCCCGGCTTCACCCGGCTCCTGCTCGACGCGTTCGACGCGATGGCGAGCGGCGGGCAAGGCCCGCCCCTCCTGCCCAGCTATCATCCGCTCGACCTGTTCGTCACCGTCACCGACTTTTACGGCTATTCCGAGCAGCTGCGCCTCAACTCCCCGAGCGAGGTGATCGAGCAGGAGCATCGCCTGATCCTGTCCTTCCGCCGGGCGGGTCCCGGGCCTCTGGCCGACTCGGCGGAGCTCACCTTCGCCGCCCGGGCGACGGCCAGCTTCCCCGGAGCCTTCCCGCCCTTCCAGGTCGCGGAGCTCGATTCGGTGCTGGCCGAGCGCGGGTCCGGCTGGCCCGGACGAAGCGGCTTCCTCACCCGGGCGCTGCCCCGTCAATCCGCGCTCGGAATGGCGGAATCGGCGGTGCTGATCGACGGCTCGGTCCTTGCCAACGCGCCCTTCCGGCCCGCGATCAAGGCGCTCCAGAACCGGCCGGCGCACCGCGAGGTGGACCGCCGCTTCGTCTATATCGATCCCAAGCCCGGGGTCCGCTCGGTGCGCCTGGCGGCGAACGGAAAGGACGAGGCCCCGGGCTTCTTCGCGACCATCTTCGGAGCGCTTTCGGACATTCCGCGCGAGCAGCCGATCCGGGACAATCTCGAGGCGATCGACCAGCGCTCCTCGACCATCCGGCGGCTTCGCCGGATCGTCGAGGCGATGCGGCCCGAAGTCGAGGCGGCGATCGAGCGGGCTTTCGGCTCCACCATCTTCCTCCTCAAGCCGACGGCGAAGCGGCTGGCCGCCTGGCGGACCCGGGCCCAGAACGTCGCCGCCCGGGAAGCGGGCTATGCCTATGCCGCCTACGGCCATTTCAAGCTCGCAGGGGTGGCCGACGACTCGGCGGAGCGCATTTTCCAGCTCGGCGGCGGCGGCGATCGCGGCCGCCACGAGCGGATCCGCCAGGCGGTGTGGAGCGAAGTGAGGCGGCTCGGCCTCGCCGACCAGGATTCGATGACGACGGCCGGCGCCCGGCCCGAGGTCGTGCTCTTCCTGAGGAGCTTCGACGCCGCCTTCCGCACCCGGCGGCTCCGTTTCCTGGTCCGCCGCCTGGGCCAGATCGAGGAGCAGCCGGATGCCCCGCGCGAGGCGATCGCCGCGGCGCGCGCCGAAATCTACCGTCTCGTCGGCCGCTAGTCGAAGGAGCCGGCGGGGGCCGGGGCCGAAGTCTTTCGACGCGCGGTGGACGGGCCGGCGGCCGCGCTCGAAGCGCTCGCCGACGCGCTTTCGCTCAGGGCCGCCGACGACGAGGCCGACGAACGGCTCACCCAGGCCCTCGCGGCCTTCCCCAAGCGCGAGCGGCGAAGCCTGATCCTCGCCTATCTCGGCTTTCCCTTCTACGACATCGCCACGCTGCCCCTTCTCCAGGGCGAAGGCCTCGACGAATATGACGAGGTCAAGGTCGACCGGATCTCTCCCGACGACGCGACCGCGATCCGGGCCGGCGGGGCCGGAGCCACCTTGAAGGGACTCCAGTTCAACAGCTTCGGCGCCTTCTTCAGCCGCGCCTATCGCGAGAACGACTATCTGTGGGGCCGGCTCCACGGCGCCGAGCGGCTGATCGACATCACCGTTTCCACCCTCCCCGAGGGGCTCGGCCTGCCCGACGGGCTGGCCGAGAGGCTCAAGCGCGAAGCCTTCCGGGCCATCCTGGCGGAGGAGAGGCCGAGGCTGAAGGAGATACAGCCCTTGTTCGATTCGATCGAGCGGGAGGTGGGGTGAGAGCTCCGTCATTGCGAGGAGCGAAGCGACGCGGCAATCCAGTGCTGCGTCCGAGGCCGCTCTGGATTGCTTCGCTTCGCTCGCAATGACGAGTGGCGGTTGCGCCGCCGCCCGCGGGGCCATAGACCTGTGCCGAACCCTGGAGGGCGCGAATGCAGTTCCTGAAAACCCTCTTCTGGATCGCTCTGACGGTGGTCCTCGTCCTCTTCGCGAAGGCCAACTGGAACGCCGTCACCCTCAAGCTGTGGGGCGGGCTCGAGGCCGACGTGAAGCTGCCCATGCTGGTCCTGGCCGCCTTCCTGCTCGGCTTCCTCCCGACCTTCATCGTCTACCGGGCCCGGCTCTGGAGCCTGAGGCGCCGGCTCGAGCCGACCGCGGTCAGCGTCGCTCCGCAGCGTCCCGTCCCCGCCCCGGTGGCCGTGGACAATGGCGAGGGCGAACGGGTCGCGACCGACTCGAAGGTCTGGCCGACCGCATGAGAAGCCCGATCTTCGTCGCCCTCGACACGGCCGACCTCGAGCGCGCCAAGGCGATCGCGAGCCGGGTGAGGAACCATGTCGGCGGGATCAAGCTCGGCCTCGAATTCTTCTGCGCCAACGGCCTCCACGGCGTGCGGGAGATGGCGGAGCTCCATCTGCCGATCTTCCTCGACCTCAAGTTCCACGACATCCCCAACACGGTCGGAAAGGCCATCCAGGCGCTCCGCCCGCTCGAGCCGGCGGTGCTCACCGTCCACGCGGCCGGCGGCCGGGCGATGATGGAGGACGCAAAGGCGGCGGCGCCGGCGGGCACGAAGGTGGTCGCGGTAACAGTCCTGACCAGCCTCGACGCGAGCGACCTGGATTCGATCGGCCTCGCCGCCGATCCGAACGCCCAGGTCGAACGGCTGACTGGGCTGGCCCGCGAGTCGGGCCTCGACGGAATCGTCTGCTCCGGCAACGAGGTCGCGGCCGCGAAGAAATCGTGGCCGGACGGCTTCTTCGTGGTTCCGGGAGTCCGACTGGGGGAAGGCCCCGCGGGCGACCAGAAGAGGGTGATGACTCCGAGGAAGGCCCTGGACGCCGGGGCTTCGATCCTAGTCGTCGGCCGCCCGATCACCCAGGCGGAGGACCCGGACCTGGCGGCGCGGGCGATCGAGGCGACTCTCTAACCGTCGGCACGATCTCCCACCCTCCCCCCCGCTGGACACCCCTCCCCCAGCCTCCTATCTCGCGCGCCTCAGGAGACCTTCGATGAGCTGGCTGAACCGAGTCCGCAATTCCATCCCCTTCCTTCCCAAGAGGGAGACCCCGGACAATCTCTGGCACAAGTGCCGGCAGTGCAACGCGATGATCTTCACCAAGGAATGGGAGGAGAACCAGTCGGTCTGCCCGCGCTGCGAGCATCACGGCCGAATCGGCCCGCGCGCCCGCTTCGAAAGCCTGTTCGATCCGGGCTATTCGATGCTCCCCCAGCCCCAAGTGCGCGAGGACCCGCTCAAGTTCCGCGATTCCAAGCGCTACAGCGACCGGCTCAGGGCGGCCCGGTCGGCGACCGGCGAAGGCGACGCCCTGATCAACGCCCGGGGGACGATCGACGGGCGCCGGGCCGTGGTCGGAGTCCAGGATTTCGCCTTCATGGGCGGATCGATGGGAATGGCGGTCGGAGCGGCGTTCCTCGACGGGGCCCGGGCCGCCATCGCCGACCACTGCCCTTACGTCATCTTCACCGCCGCGGGCGGAGCCCGGATGCAGGAGGGCATATTGTCGCTGATGCAGATGCCCAAGACGACGGTCGCGATCGCCGAGTTGAAGGAGGCCGGGCTGCCCTATATCGTCGTCCTCACCGATCCGACCACCGGCGGAGTGACCGCCTCCTACGCGATGCTCGGCGACGTGCAGATCGCCGAGCCCGGAGCGCTGATCGGATTCGCCGGCCAGCGGGTCATCGAATCGACCATCAGGGAGAAGCTTCCCGAAGGCTTCCAGCGCGCCGAATATCTGCTCGCCCACGGGATGGTCGACATGGTCGTGCACCGGAAGGAACTGCGCGAGACCCTGGCGATGCTGATCGGGTATCTGACACCGGAAGCGAGGGCGGCGGCGTGAATTGCCTCCCCATCGCTTCGCGATGGGGAGGGGGACCATGCGAAGCATGGTGGAGGGGTAGCCGGCGAGGCCGAGTCGAGTACCCCTCCACCACCCTTCGGGTGGTCCCCCTCCCCACGCCTTCGGCGTAGGGAGGCAAAACATCGACCGCGCCGTCTCCTCCGATCCGGCCGTGCAGCGTCAACTCGACCGCCTCGCGACCCTCTCCCCCGGCGCCGACATGCTCGGCCTGGAACGGATCACCGCTTTGCTCACCCGGCTGGGCAATCCCGAGCAGCGCCTTCCGCCGGTCTTCCACGTCGCCGGGACCAACGGAAAGGGCTCGACCTGCGCCTTCCTCCGAGCCGCCGTCGAGGCCGCCGGGCTTAGCGCGCACGTCTACACCAGCCCCCACCTCGTCCGCTTCAACGAGCGGATCCGGCTGGCCGGACAGCTGATCGACGATTCTGCGCTCTCCGCTTTGCTCGAGGAGACGCTCGACTCGGCGGCCGACATGGAGATCAGCTTCTTCGAGGCGACCACCGCGGCCGCCTTCCTCGCCTTCTCGAGGCAGGAGGCGGACTCGTGCATCGTCGAGGTGGGCCTGGGCGGCCGGCTCGACGCGACCAACGTCATCCCGGCGCCCGTCGTCTGCGGAATCGCTCAGCTCGGAGTCGACCACCAGCAGTTCCTTGGCCACCGGATCGAGGACATCGCCGCCGAGAAAGCGGGAATCGCCAAGAAGCGCGTGCCCCTCGTCACCCAGCATTATCCCCAGCGGCTGGCCGAGCGCGTCGACGAGGCGGCGGCGGCAGCGGGCGCGATCTGGATGCCGCGCGGGGAATCGTGGGACGCGATCGTCTACCGCCAGAAGCTCCATTACCGAGACGGGCGGGGCAAGCTGCAGCTCCCGCTTCCGCGGCTGCATGGCGCCCACCAGGCGATGAACGCGGCGCTCGCGGTGGCAATGCTTCGGACCCAGCGGGTCGTGACTGTGCCCGAAGCGGCCCTGCGCGCCGCGATCGGCTGGGCGGACTGGCCGGGTCGGCTTCAGCGCCTCGCTCCGGGCGCGCTCACGCGGATACTCCCGAAGGGATCGGAGCTTTGGCTCGACGGCGGCCACAACCCGGCCGCGGCCCGGGCCGTCGCCGACTTCTTCCGCGGCCATGTGCCGAGCGACCGGCCATTCCACATCGTCCTCGGCCTGCTCGCCAACAAGGACATGGCCGGGGTCCTGAAGCCCTTCGCGAACCGCGCGGCGGCCCTCCACGCCGTGCCCGTCCCCGGCCACGCCCACCACGCTCCGGCCGACCTTTCAGCGGCGGCCCGAGGCGCCGGCCTCAACGCCCTGGCCGCCGCGGACGTCGAGTCCGCGCTCGGGTGGATCGCCCGCCACGCGGACCGGGAGCGGCCCCCGATCGTGCTGATCCTGGGCTCGCTCTATCTCGCCGGCGAGGTTCTGAAGGCGAACGGGCAGGTGCCGACCTGACTTGCCTCCCCGTGCGCAGCATGGGGAGGGGGACCACCGAAGGGTGGTGGAGGGGTAAATGGGGAGGCTTCTGCAGCTACCCCTCCACCATGCTTCGCATGGTCGCCCTCCCCATCTGGCGATGGGGAGGCAAAGAAGGATCAGCCGCCTCTCAGCTCGGCGAGCGTCCGCGCCGCCCAGTCGTACATTTCCGCCTCTTTGCGCCGCTCCATCTTGTCGAGCCGGCGCGCGCGGCGCTCGGTCTCTTCGAGCAGAGGGAGCGCGTCGGCGGCCCGGCCGCGGCCGACCAGCAGGGCAGCGTGGCGGCATTGCGCCTCGGCGCCGGGCATCCGCTCCCCCAATTCCGAGTAGAGGGCGATTGCCCGGTCCGTCTCGCCGAGCTCTTCAAGGCTTCGGGCGAGGAGCAGGGCGGCGCGGTCGTTCTCCGACTGGGAGGCGGATTGCGGAAGCGCCTCGAGCAGGCGGCTCGCCTCGGCTGAGCCGCCCGATTCGAGGCACGCCCGGGCGAGCCTGAGGCGCGCGGCCCGGTCCTTGCCCGGAGTCTTGGAGACCGCCTCGCGATAATGGCGGACCGCCTCGCCCCAATTGCCGGCTTCGGCGAGGGCGTCGCCGAGCGCTGTCCGGTTGGCCGCGGTATCGGCCACGTCGACCGCCTCGCGGGCGGCCCTCAGCTGGCGCTCGGGATCGAGCCTCCTCACCGCCGCCGCCTGGACCGCTCGCACCTCCCGCCGCTGGAACAGGCCCGGCAATATCTCGACGACGACATAGGCCGCCGAGCCGGCGATCGGCAGCAGGACGATCGCCCAGAGCCACAGGTTGTTGCGGCGGTTGCGGATCAGGTGGACGACGCAAAGTATCTGGGCGAGGATCGTGACGGCCAGGAAGGGCATCGATCAGACCGCCGCGGGCGGCGGCATGCCGGCCCCGGCCTCGGTCTCGTCGTCCTCGCTCTTGGGCTGGCGCACCGTGTCGACCACGAAGCCGCGCCTCCACAGGATCCAGAGCAGGACGAGCCCGGGCACTCCGACCGCCATCGTCATCAGCCAGAAGCCGGGCCAGCCAAGCTCTTCGGCGGCGATGCCGGCGGGAGTCGACAGCCAGGTCCGACCGACCGCCGCAAAGGAGGAGAGCAAGGCGAACTGGGTGGCCGTATAGGCAAGGTTGGACAGGCCCGAGAGATAGGTGACGAACACGGTCAGGCCCATTCCGCTGGTCACCTGCTCGGTTACGACGGCGATCGTCAGCCACAGGTTGGAGTGACCCTGGAGGGCGAGGATCGCGAACATCCCGTTGCTGACCATCATCAGGACGCCCGAGGCGAACAGCGCCCGGCCCATGCCGAGCCAGGCCATGAACGGCGGGGCGAGAGCGACACCCACGATCAGGCCCCAGAAGCCTACCCCCTTGTTGATCACGATGAATTCGGTGTCGCTGAAGCCCAGTTCGACGATCATCGGATTGAGCATGATCTGGCCCATGGCGTCGCCGAGCTTGTAGATCAGAACGAACAATAGGATCAGGACGGCGCCGCGCCGGCGCAGGAATTCCCGGAACGGCCCGACCACGGTGGTCTGGATCCACTTGCCGAAGCTCTCGATCTTCTCCTTGGCGAGGACCTTGTCGTGGAGACCGGGGCCGGCCCAGAAGGCCGCGATGATTCCGGGGATGATGCAGAAGGCAGTGAGCCCATAGGCCCTCTCCCAGCCGAGGCCGACCCCTTCCGACGACGCCAGCGCGATCGTTCCCACTCCAGCGAAGAAGGCGCCGAGGCGGTAGCCGAACTGATTGTTCGCGGTGCCGTGCGGAAGCTCATCGTCGGGCAGGATCTCGATCCTGTAGGCGTCGATGACGATGTCCTGGGTGGCGCCGAGGAACGCGACGACGATCGCCCAGAAGGCGAAGACTCCGAGGTGATCGGCGGGATCGCTGAAGCCCAGCATCCAGACCGCGCCGAACAGCAGCGCCATGATGAAGAACAGCCAGGCGCGCCTCTGCCCGAACAGGCCGGTGAGTATGGGCAGCTTGATCCGGTCGATGAACGGCGCCCAGAGGAATTTGAGCGTATAGGGGGTGGTCAACCCGACGGCGAAGCCGATCGTCTTCTTGTCGATCCCGACCTTGGTCAGCCAGAAGGTCATCGTTCCAAGCAGCAGTGCGAGCGGGAACCCGCTCGAAATCCCGAGCAGAAGCGCGGCGATCGGACGCTTGCGGAAATAAGGCGCGACGGTGGCGACGAATCCCGGCTTCGGGGCGGCGGCTTGTGGGTTGGTGCTCATGACCCTTTGTAGCGAGTCCGTGCCGCCGGGCCAGACCCTAGATGACCTCTAATCCTCCCCGGCTTTCCCCGGGGAGGGGGACCGCACGAAGTGGTGGAGGGGTTCATCGACTCAAAGAACCCCTCCACCATGCTGCGCATGGTCCCCCTCCCCCGCAAATGCGGGGAGGAATTGCTTGCCTTACCAGATTCAGGGCCGCAGTTTCCCGAGCCATGGACATGCCCACCAGCCTTCGCCCGACCGAGGGACAGCTCGCGCTCGCGGGGGTCGTCGCGCGCGGCGAGAGCAGCCACGGCGAGGCGATCACCACCGTCCCGGCCTCGGTCTACACCGATCCCGCAAATTTCGAGCTGGAACGAGCGCGGCTGTTCGAGCGGCTGCCCCAGGTCATCGCGCCCTCGGCGCTTCTGCCCCGCGGCAACATGGCGGTGCCCCACGACGGCTTCGGCCTGCCCCTGCTCCTCGCCCGCGACAGGGAGGGCAAGGCGCGAGTCTTCTACAATGTCTGCAGGCACCGCGGCACGCGCCTCGTCGAGGGCGGGGAAGCCTTGTGCAGCCCGCGCATCGTGTGCCCCTATCATGCCTGGTCCTATTCGCTCGACGGAGCGCTGTGCGGGATGCCCCGGCCCGACACCTTTCCAGGGCTCGACAAGAGCCTTTACGGGCTTGCCGAGCTTCCCTCCTGCGAGGCGGGCGGGCTGATCTGGTTCGCCCGGGACGAAGCGGATTTCGCCGATGCCAGGTCGCTCGCGCCGGAGTTCGACGCCTTCGGCCTGGCCGGCCACCACCTCTATCGCCGCAGAATCCACGACGTCGCCTCCAACTGGAAGCTGATCATGGACGCCTTCCTGGAGAGCTACCACGTCCAGCGGCTCCACGCCCCGACCATCGCCAAATTCTTCACCGACGGAGTGACGGCGGCGGACTCGCTCGGCCGGCACCAGCGCTCGGCGGTCGGCCGGATCGACCATGTCGCCGACATCGACCATGGGGACTGGGCGGCCCTGCGCTCGGTGATCACCTTCGCCTACCAGCTCTTCCCGGCGACGATCATGATCATGAGCCCTGATTACGTGAACCTGATGGTGCTGATGCCCCAGGGAGTCGGCCGGACCCTCGTCGAGGACTTCATGCTGATCCCGGAGCCGCCGAAGACTCCCCAGGAGGAAGCCCATTGGGAGCGGAGCTGGGCGCTGCTCGACGAGGGCGTCTTCGGAGGCGAGGATTATCGCGCCGCAGCGCTGGGCCAGGAGGGGCTTTCGACGGGGGTGGTGAAGGAGCTGACCCTGGGCACGCTCGAGACCGGCATCAGGCACTTCCACGACCAGGTCGCGGCGGCTTTGGCCTAATCCTCCCCTGCCTTTGCAGGGGAGGGGGACCAGGCGAAGCCTGGTGGAGGGGCCTTTCAGGCTTCGAAGAACCCCTCCACCGCGCTTCGCGCGGTCCCCCTCCCCCGGGAATCCGGGGGAGGATTTCGCTAAACCTCCGCCTCGTACAAACTCAGCCCCGCCGGCACCCTTCCCACCTTCTTCCCCGAAAGCTTCCGGTCCAGCGCGTCGAGAGCGCCCTTCATCACCTTGTCCGTATAGGGCTTGGCCAGGCAGCCAAGACCGAGCCCCCTCGCCTCGAGCGGGCAATTTGCGGTGACGAACAGGACCGGCACCTGCCTCGCTCCGGCGGCCCGGGCGACGTCCATTCCGTCGCCGTCGCCGTTGAGCTGGATGTCGCTCAGGACGAGATCGACATCCTCCTCCCCAAGCACCCGGACCGCGTCGGCGAGCGTATCGACGGTCGCGACCACTTCGTATCCGCAATCGCGAAGCAGATGCTCGTTGTCGAAGGCGACGAGCGGTTCGTCCTCGACGATGAGGATCCGGCGGATCGCCCTTTCGCGTTTGCCGAACAACATCTAATGCAAGCCCTCGCCCACCGGGATCGGTTTCTCTTGCGTAACGAGCGCGCCGGGCAACGGTGCCATACAGGTTGGATCGACTGAGCGCATATTTCCGCCCGTCCGGCTTCCCTCGAGGAGAATCACGCTGCCACCGCCCGCCCCACCCAAGGACAATTCCAAGGACTCGAAGCGCCCAGGCGCGGAGCGCGATGCTCAAAGAATAGCTAAGCTGCTCGCCCGCGCCGGAATCGCGTCGCGCCGCGAAATCGAGCGGATGATCGCCGAGGGGCGGGTCGCGATCGGCGGCAAGGTCGTCGAGACTCCGGCGACGGTCCTGACCTCGCTTCACGGGGTGACGGTGGACGGCAATCCGGTGAAGGCGCCGGCCCCCGCTCGCCTCTTCCGCTACCACAAGCCTGCCGGGCTACTGACCGCGGAACGGGACCCGAAGGGCCGGCCCACCATCTACGACCGCCTGCCCCAGGGCCTTCCCAGGGTGATGCCGGTCGGCCGGCTCGACCTCAATACCGAGGGGCTGCTGCTCCTCACCACCGACGGCGAGCTCAAGCGCCAGCTCGAGCTGCCGTCCTCCGGAGTCGAGCGCACCTACCGGGCCCGGGTGTTCGGAGAAATCAGCCAGGAGCGGCTCGAGGAGCTCATCCAGGGCGTCGAGATAGAAGGCATTCGCTACGGTTCGATCGACGCCAATCTCGAGCGGCGGACGGGCCGGAACGCCTGGATCGAGCTGAAGCTCACCGAAGGCAAGAACCGCGAGGTCCGCCGGGTGCTCGAGCATCTCGGGCTGCAGGTCTCTCGGCTGCTTCGAACTTCCTATGGCCCCTTCCCGCTGGCCGATCTGCCGACCGGAGCGGTCGACGAAGTCAGGCAGCACGAGCTGGTGGCCTTCAGGAAGGGACTGAAGGGCGGCAAATCCTCCCCCGTATTTACGGGGGAGGGGGACCGCGGCGCGGAGCGCCGTGGTGGAGGGGCTCAACGGCCTCCGAGGAAAGAACCCCTCGACCGCCGTTCCGGCGGTCCCCCTCCCCGGAAAAATCCGGGGAGGAATTAGGCTGTATCGACATTCAGTCGCGTTGCTTCAAACCCCCTCTCCCCGAGGGGGAGAGGGATGAATGTTCGCAGAAGCCACTGAATGTCGATACAGCCTAAGATCTGGAGGATTTAGGACATGCGGATCATCGCCGGCCAGTGGCGCGGCCGGGCGCTCCTCGCTCCGCCCGGCGACCTCACCCGCCCCACCTCCGACCGCGCCCGCGAAGGCCTCTTCTCGATGCTCGCCAGCCGCCTCGGCAGCTTCGAGGGCCTCCGCGTCGCAGACCTGTTCGCCGGCACCGGCGCCCTGGGCCTTGAGGCGCTGTCGAGGGGTGCCGCCCACTGCACCTTCATCGAAAGGGAGCGCACGGCGTTGGCCGCTATCGAGCGGAACATCGCCGCGCTCGGCGCCCAAGCGCGGAGCGAGGTCCGCGCCGGAGCGGTCGAGCGCGCCGGCTCTCCGGGCGAACCCTTCGATCTGATCCTCATGGACCCGCCTTACGGGCAGGGGCTCGAGCAGATCGCACTTGAGCGGGTCGAGCGCGACTCCTGGCTCGCTGAGGGCGGGTGGGTCAGCATCGAGAAAGGCCCCGAGCCGCTCAGGATTCCGGAAGGCTTGGAGATCGAGGCGGAAAGGCGCTTCGGCAAGGCCCGCCTGCTTCTCCTGCGGCGGCCGGCCGGTTCGGCAAAGCCGGGTTGAAGCCGCGCGTGGCAAGCCCTCCCTCCGGTTCCGGCGACTTGGCCGGCCTCCTCCGGTCCGCCCGAGATCTCACCGCGGCCGGACTCTTCGCTTCGGCTCTCGAAACAGCGCTTCGGGCCTTGAGGAAGGCTCCCGCGGACGCCGCCGCCAAACGGCTCGCCGCGCGCCTGCTCGCCCGCAATCCGGAAGCCGCCGGGCCCGAATGGCGAGACGAAATCGCCAGGCTTGCGCTCGATCCCGCGATCGACCCGATGATGGTGGCTCCGGCCGGCTGGAACCTCCTCCTCGCGCGCTGGGGCAGCGAGGGCGCCGGCGCCGCCGACCCGGCGGCCCTCGCCCGATCGCTCGAGGCCGACGATTTCGCCCTCGCCTTGCTCGGCGAGGCCTATGTCACCCGGCTCGACGCCGAGCGCATTCTTGCAGGCATTCGGCGCTGGCTGCTCCTGTCCGGCGAATGGCCTCGTTTTCCCCGCCTCGTCGAGGCTTTGACTGCGCAGGCGGAGCAGAACGGCGGAGCATGGCTGCTGGAGCCCGACGAGCGGAGCGCGATAGAGTCCGATCCGGCGGCGGCCATTGCCGCGACCTACCGGCCCCGACCGCCGGCGACCGGCGGTGCGCTCCTCGACGATCCCGTCACCGGCGCCGTCGCCGACCAGTATCGCAACTGGCCCTATCCCCCCTGGAAGCGGGTTACCGTCCCACCGGCGGCCTCGATCCCGGCGGAAGTGGCTTCAGTCGACCTGGGCAGGCCTTCCGGCCTTCCCGCCGCCGCCGAGATGCTGGTCGCCGGCTGCGGCACCGGCCGCGAGGCGGCGCTCGCCGCCTGGCGCTATCCGGACGCGAGGATCACGGCGATCGACGTCAGCGAGACCTCGATCGCCTATGCGGCCGCCCGGTGCCGCGAAGGCCCGCCCGCCCGGATCGATTTCCGGGTCCTGGACCTGAACCGGGCCGCGGAGATGGGGAAGCGTTTCCACTTCATCGCCTGCAGCGGCGTCCTCCACCATCTCCCCGATCCCGAGGCGGGCTGGGCGGCGCTCGCCCGGGTGCTCGAGCCGGGCGGCGCGATGCGGATCATGGTCTATAGCGAGCCCGCCCGGGTCCAGGTGCGGGCGGCGCAGGCGGTGCTGGCCGACCTTCGCGGCCGCCCCGTCGACGGCGACCTCCTGCGCGAAGCCCGCCGCCGGCTGATCGCCGCGCCTTCCGGCCTGGTCCAGATCTCGATCGACTTCTATACCTTGCAGGGCGTCCACGACCTCCTTCTCCACCCGCAGGAAGAAAGCTTCGACGTCCCGCGCATCGGCCGGGCGCTGGACTCACTCGGCCTCGAGCTGCTCGCCTTCGACCTCCCCTCCCCCGCGCTGCGCGCCCGCTACCGCTGGGACCATCCGGACGATCCGGCGATGCGCGACCTGGACGCCTGGGCGGCCCTCGAGCGCGCGCAGCCCTCCCTGTTCCGTTCGATGCACAAATTCTGGTGCCGGAAGCCCGCAGGGTAGCGCCCGCGCGCTTGCTTGATCCGTCATTGCGAGGAGCGAAGCGACGAAGCTCGCCCGCAATGACGGCCTAGGGGTGCGTAGGCCAACCCCGCCCTCGCCAGCCCGACTTGGCTTGCCCCGGCCCCTTATGTTCCCTACCTCGAAAAACGTGACTCTCCCGCAGCCCCAGACTTCGGAACCCCCCTATCTTCGCGGCCTCAACGCGCCCCAGCGCGAGGCGGTGCTGACGACTGAAGGGCCTGTTCTCGTCCTCGCCGGGGCGGGCACCGGCAAGACCGCGGCCCTGACCGCCCGGCTCGCCCACCTCGTCTACACGCGGCTCGCCTGGCCCTCCGAGATCCTCGCGGTGACCTTCACCAACAAGGCGGCGCGCGAGATGAAGGAGCGGGTCGGCCGGATCATCGGCGACGCGGTCGAGGGCATGCCGTGGCTCGGCACCTTCCACTCGGTCGCCGCCAAGATGCTGAGGCGCCACGCCGAGCTGGTCGGCCTGCAGTCCAACTTCACGATCCTCGACACGGACGACCAGCTCCGGCTCCTCAAGCAGCTCATCTCGGCCAACGACATAGACGAGAAACGCTGGCCGGCGCGGATGCTCGGAGGACTCATCGACCGCTGGAAGAACCGCGGCTGGACCCCGAAGCAGATCGACGCCGCCGAGAGCGAGGCTTATGCCAACGGCAAGGGCGCCGAGCTCTATGCCCTCTACCAGGCCCGGCTGAAGGCGCTCAACGCCTGCGACTTCGGCGATCTGCTGCTCCACATGCTGGTGATCCTCAAGGAGCATCGCGACGTCCTCGCTTTCTACCAGCAGCGCTTCAAATATATCCTGGTCGACGAATATCAGGACACCAACCAGAGCCAGTATCTCTGGCTCCGACTCCTCGCGCAGGAGCGCAAGAACCTGTGCTGCGTCGGCGACGACGACCAGTCCATCTATTCCTGGCGCGGCGCCGAGGTCGCCAACATCCTTCGCTTCGAGAAGGATTTCCCCGGCGCAAAGATCGTCCGGCTCGAGCAGAATTACCGCTCGACCCCGCACATCCTCGCCGCCGCGTCCGGCCTCATCGCCCATAATGGCGGCCGCCTCGGCAAGACCTTGTGGACCGAGCACGGAGAGGGCGAGAAGGTCCAGGTTATCGGCGTATGGGACGGGCCGGAGGAAGCGCGCCGCGTCGGCGAGGAGATCGAGACCGTCCAGCGCCGCGGCGGCCGGATCGACGACACCGCCATCCTCGTCCGAGCCCAGTTCCAGACCCGCGAGTTCGAGGACCGCTTCATCGCCATCGGCCTCCCCTACCGGATCGTCGGCGGCTTCCGCTTCTACGAGCGCGCCGAGATACGCGACGCGCTTGCCTACCTGCGCGTCATCGCCCAGCCCGCCGACGATCTCGCCTTCGAGCGGATCGTCAACACGCCCAAGCGCGGCCTCGGCGACAAGGCGGTCGCTAAGATCCACAGCTTCGCCCGCGCCGCCGGAGTGCCGCTCGTCTCCGCCGCCGCGCAGATGCTCGACACGGACGAGCTCACCCCTCAGTCCCGCCGCACGCTCGGCAATCTGGTCGGCGATTTCGCCCGCTGGCGCTCCCGGCTCGACGAGCTGCCGCATCCCGAGCTCGCCCGCATCATGCTCGACGAGAGCGGCTATACCGCGATGCTCCAGGCGGACCGCTCCGCCGAAAGCGCCGGCCGCCTCGAAAACCTCACCGAGCTCACCCGCGCGATGGAGGAATATGAGACTCTCGGCGCCTTCCTCGAGCATGTCAGCCTCGTCATGGAGAATGACGCGGAGCGCGACGTGGAGAAGGTCACCATCATGACCATCCACGCCGCCAAGGGCCTCGAATTCGACACCGTCTTCCTCGCCGGCTGGGAGGAAGGAGTCTTCCCCTCGCAGCGCGCGCTCGACGAAGGCGGCAACGCCTCACTCGAGGAAGAGCGCCGTCTCGCTTATGTCGCCATCACAAGAGCGCGGCGTAAGTGTTTCATCGTCCACGCCGCCAACCGCCGAATCTACGGCCAGTGGACCTCGTCCATCCCTTCCCGCTTCGTCGCCGAGCTCCCCGACGCCCACATCGATCAGGAGACGACGATGAGCGGCGGCGAAAGCCTGTGGCGCGCCAACTGGTCCGAGCGCGCCGACCCCTTCTCGAACCTCCAGCGAAGCAGAACCCGCGGCCCCGGCTGGCAGCGCGCCGTCAGCGGCGGCTTCGAACGCACGCCTCCGCGGGTCATCGAGGCGCGAGCCTCAGCGGTAAGCCTCGGCAATCCCGGCCGAACCGATATCAGCCTAGGCCAGCGCGTCTTCCACTCGAAATTCGGCTACGGCACCATCGCCGAGATCGAGGGCAACAAGCTCGAGATCGACTTCGAACATGCCGGGCGCAAGCGAGTCCTGGACAGCTTCGTCAGCATCGAATGATGCCTGCGCGCCCGTCCCCTCGTCATTGCCGTGAGAGTGGAAATCCAGCTTCTTGATGCGCACCGGTTCGGACGTCCGGGACGCGCCAC
>DASVSP010000123.1:0-26105 GCA_036388065.1 Allosphingosinicella sp. | reverse complement strand
CCCGGCGAAGGCCGGGATCCATGAACTCGGAACGGTGACGAATATCCTGCGGCGACGGTGTTCATGGATTCCGCCCTTCGCCGTAATGACGCGGGATAATCGACTCCCCTCGCGGTTTGGGTTATCTTTCGCGCAGAGGAGACGCGCGATGCCGATTTTCCCGAAGATCCAGAGCCCTTGCCCCTACAAGAGCGACCTTGCCGCCGTGATGGACGGCGACATGTGCCGGATGTGCAAGCGCAACGTCTTCGATCTGACGGCGATGAGCGACGGCGAGCGACTCGCGTTCCTCGCCGGCTGCGACGAGGAGGTTTGCGTCTCCTACCGGATTCCAGTGCGCGCAGCGGTCGCCGCGGCGGCTCTCGCGGCGGCGGCGATGTCGGCGCCGGCGATGGGCCAGGAGGTCGCGGCCCCCGAGATCCAGGCGACGGCCGAGTCGGACTCGATTCCCCTCGAGGAAATGGAGATCATGGTCGGGGGGATCAAGGATCCGAAGACGGTGGAGCTGGTGGAGATCGACTCCGACGCGTCCATTCCGGAGCTTCCGGTCGTCTACGACGACGAAAAGGCCCCCGCTCCGTCTAAGCCCGTGGCCGGGACCTGACCTCCGACATTTCCTTCCATTCGAGCAGGCTTGCCAGCTGCCCGGCGGCGAGGATGGAGCGCGAGTCGCCGTCGCCCACGGTGAGCGCGATGTGGGTGCTGTCGAACGAGTCGAGGGCGAGGTCGAAGCTTCGCCAGCGGCCGTCCACGTAGGCGAGAGTCCAGCTGTGCGGCATGAAGGCGTTTCCGACGCCGTGATAATTTTCGCGCGAATAGACGAGGCCGCTCGCTACTCGGGTGGGAATTCCCGCCGAACGTCCCAGCGCCGCGAGCAGGACCGCCGCTTCCGTACAGTCGCCCGCCCCGCGATCGAGGGTCTCGAGCGCCGAGAAATGACCGGCGAAGTCGATCTTGCCCAGATAGGGACGCGCCTTCGCGGCGAGCAGCGCCATCTTGCGCGAGTCGCTCGTCGACAGGCGCGCGATCGGCCGGGCGATCGCCTTGAGTCTTGGGTGGTCGCTCTGAAGCCAGGCCGTGGACCTCAGAGCCTCGCCGAGAGCCGCCTTGTCGGTCGGCAGGCCGGGCCCGCAATCCGTGCAGATGTCGACCGTTACGCCTTCGGCAGAGGCATCGGCCCGCTGCTCGGGGGTTTGGGGAAAGGGGAAAGCCAGCCCGTCGCGATAGGCGAACCGGTAGCGGATCCGGCCGCGCATCGATTCGGAGGAAATCCGGAACGGCGACTTCACCATCGCGCTTTGCAGCAGGCGGTAGGGCGAGTGGGGCTTGAGCGCACTTTCCCGATCCGAGATCGCGATGGTGACGCTGGTCCCCATCATCGGCTGGGTCGTCGACCGGACCCGGCCGTCCGGCCCGACGGTCAGTCGTCCCACCGACCGAAGCTCTCCACCTTCGTAGCGCCGGCGCAGGGCGGTGAAGGTCCCGTCGGGACTCGCTGCCCCGGGGGAGGCCTCGATGACGACATGCTCGATCGTCATCGCCCCGACGTTGAGATTGTCGAACTCGAGCCGCGGCAGGGCCGAACGGTCCCACCCGCGCAAAAGGCCCACGCCGGAGTCGAATCGGACTCCGGGTGCGAGGGTTACGGTGGACGAGCGCCGATCCGCGGGCGTCGAGCGGACGATCTCGGCCCTGCCCGGCCCGATCCGAGCTTCTAGGCGGGACCAGCTGCGCCCGATTCGGGAATATTCGCTGATCGCGACCGGGCGGCCGGAGCCGTCCTCCCTGACCACCTTCCGCTCGGAAATTCGGGTATCGCCCCCACCGTTGGAGACGAGGATCTGCTGTTCCGAGACCGTCTCGACTCCGTCCGGGCCTCGGCGGGCTTCGCTCCGGGCGTGGCCGATCGGCGCTCCGTCGGCGGCGAGGATTCGGTACCAGGTCTCGGTGCCCTGAGGCGGCGGAGTCCCGGCTCCGGCGAGGAGCGGGGCGACGGCGAGACACAAAGCGAGCCTGGCTCGATGTGCATAAGGCGCAAGGCTCGACGCGGCGTCCACGGGCACAGGCTAGGGGGCGGGCGGGGCCGAAGCAACTTGCCTTCCATGGCCTTCGCCGCCGCAAGCCGACCGCCACGAAGGTCGTCCCCCTCCCCACGAGCTTGGCTCGCGGGGAGGCAAGCAAGTGCTATAGCGCTCCGGTGAATCGTTTCTTCCTCGCCCTGCTTCTGCTCTTTTGCGGCTCGCCCGCGCACGCCCAGCTGCCGCCCGGGCAGAAAGCGATGGCGGTTCGCCTGGTCGCCGAGACTGCGCGGCCCGCGGCCGGCTCGAAGCTCGCACTCGCCCTCGTCATGTCGCCTCGCCCGGGCTGGCACGGCTATTGGCAAAATCCCGGCGACGCCGGAGTCGGCACCCGGATCGCCTGGCGGCTCCCGAAGGGCTCGAGCGCGGGTCCGATCCGCTACCCGGTGCCGGAACGGCTGATCGTCCAGGGGCTGATGAACTATGTCTTCGAAGGCGAGCATGCCCTGCTCGTCGACCTGCAGCTGCCGACCGGCCTCGCCCCGGGCACGAAGGTGCCCGTCCGAGGCAAGGTCGAGTATCTCGTCTGCACGGACCGGATCTGCGTTCCGGAATCGGCCGAGGTCGCGGCCGAGCTCGAGATCGGGGACGGCCGAGCGGCCATCGCCCCCGGCTTCGACCGCTACCGGCAGGCGCTTCCGAGGCCGCTGCCGGAGGCCGGCCGGTTCGAGCGGCGCGGCGGACGGCTCCGGATCGCCATTCCGCTGCCCGCCGCAATCGCGGTCGACGACCCCTATTTCTACCCGATCACCGATCAGGCCCTCGTCTATTCGGCGCCGCAATCGGTGTCGCGCCGGGGGGACCGGCTGATCGTCGAGACCGAAGCGGGACAAAGCGCGCCCGCTTCGATCGAAGGCGTCCTGAAGCTCGCGGGGGGGCTGGGGCTGTCGCTTCGAGCCCTGCCCGGCGAGGTCGGGCCGGCCGGAACGCCGGTCGGACAGGCCCCCGCTCGAGACGGCGGCGGCTACCGGGCAATCCTACTCGCCCTTGCCGGCGCGCTTCTGGGCGGCCTCCTTCTCAACGTCATGCCCTGCGTCTTCCCGATCCTCAGCCTCAAGGCGCTGAGCCTGGCCCGTGCCGGCGGCGAGGAGCCGGCGGCACGGCGCGAGGCGATCGCCTACGCGGCCGGCGCCGTGCTCGCCTGCCTCGCGCTCGGCAGCCTTCTGCTCGCCGTTCGGGCCGGCGGAGCGGCCGTCGGGTGGGCGTTCCAGCTCCAGGATCCGCGGGTCATCCTGCTCCTCCTGCTGCTGGTCGCCGCCATCGCCCTCAACCTGGCCGGCCTGTTCGAGCTTCCGTCGCTTGGCGGGCGGCTGGGCGGCGGAAGGACGGGCGCCTTCGCCACCGGAGCCCTGGCGGCCTTCGTCGCCACGCCCTGCACCGGCCCGTTCATGGGCGCGGCCCTCGGCGCGGCCCTTGTCCTGCCCGCGGCGGCGGCGCTTGCGGTCTTCGCCGGCCTTGGGCTCGGCCTCGCTTTGCCCTTCCTTCTGCTGGGCTTCGTTCCGCCGCTTCGGCGACGGCTTCCAAAGCCGGGGCCCTGGATGATCCGATTCCGCCACATCCTTTCGGTTCCGATGGCCCTCACCGCCCTCGGCCTCGCCTGGATTCTCGAACGGCAGACGGGGCTTGCCGGACTCGCGGTCGGACTGGCGGCGACCGCCGCCTTGGGCCTCATCCTGTGGTGGGCAGGCCGACGGCACCGCTGGCTTGCGCTCGCTCCGGCCGCATTTGCGGCGGCCGCGGCCATCCTTCTCCTCCCGACCGCCCGCGCCCCGGCCGAGGCGCGCACCGGCGGCTCGCTCCGCGCCGAGCCGTTCAGCGAGGCTCGCCTGGGGCAGCTTCGAAGCGAGGGCCGGCCCGTCTTCGTCTACTTCACCGCCGACTGGTGCCTGACCTGCAAGGTCAACGAAGCCGCGGTCCTCGACCGGAACGAAGTCGCCGCGGCCTTCGCCGCGAAGAAGGCGGCCGTCCTGGTCGGCGACTGGACCCGCGGCGACTCGGCGATCGGGCGGTTCCTTGAGAAGCAGGGAAGGTCGGGCGTGCCGCTTTACCTGTGGTACGCGCCGGGGGCCGAGGCGGAGGTGCTGCCGCAGATCCTGACGGTGGGGAAGGTGAAGGCGCTCAAGTGACTCCTAGTTCGGCCAGACCTTCTTCCCCGCCACCCACGTCTCCACCACCCTGGTCTCGCGCAGCTGCCTCGGCGTCGGCACATCGAAGATGTCGCGGTCGACCAGGATGAAGTCGGCCCAGCGGCCTTTCTCCAGGCTTCCGATCCGGTCTTCGGCGAAGCCGGCATAGGCGGCGCCCCGGGTGAAGGCGGCGAGCGCCTGCTCGAGGGTGACTCGCTGCTCCGGGAGCCATCCGCCCGTCGGCTGGCCGCTCGGATCCTCGCGGCTGATCGCCGCGGCGAGGCCGGGGAAGGGATTGGGCGATTCGACCGGGAAGTCGGAGCCGAAGGCGAGCGGCGAGCGGTTGGCGATCATGCTCCGCCAGGCATAGGCGCCGCCGAGCCGATCGATCCCCATCCGCGCCTCCGCCATCCGCCAGTCGCTGGTCTCGTGGACCGGCTGCATCGAGGCGACGATTCCGTTTCGGCCGAAGCGGGCGAGATCGGCCGGATCGACGATCTGGGCATGCTCGATCCGCCAGCGGCGGTCGCCCTTGTAGGTGTTGGCGAGCTCCTCGATCGCTCCCAGCAGCTGAGCGTTGGCGGCGTCGCCGATGGCGTGGACCGCGACCTGGAACCGGTCCATCGCCGCCCGGCTCATCGTGTTGAGCAATTCGGTCTCGGTGACGAAGCTGAGGCCGCGGCTGCCCGGCATGTCCTTGTAAGGCTGCTTCAGCCACGCGCCGCGCGAGCCGAGCGCCCCGTCGGCGTAGAGCTTGACCCCGACCAGCCGAAGCCGGTCGCCGTAGAGCCAGGGCGTCGGCTTGGTTCCGGCGATCGCGAGGGCGCTTGCGACTCCCGAGCCGTAGCCGATGATCCGGACCTTGAGGCGCCCCTCGTCGCCGGCCCGGCGCATGACCATCCAGTCGTCCGGAGTCGTGCCCATGTCGGCGGCGGCGGTGAGCCCGTGGGACAGCATGATCTCCTGCGCCCGCTCGAGCGCCTGGTCGCGGGTGCGCGGGAGGGCCGGTGGGACGACCTTGTCGATGAGCTCCGAGGCGGCGTCGACGAAGATTCCGCTCGGCTGGCCTGCGGCCTTCTCGATCCGGCCTCCCGCGGGGGATTCGGTCCGGGCGGTGATCCCGGCTTCCTTCATCGCCGCGCTGTTGGCCCAGCCGGCATGGCCGTCGACCCGGCCCAGCCAGACCGGCCGGTCCTTGACCACGGAGTCGAGCTCGGCGGCGGTGGGAAATCGTCCCAGGCCCCAGGTCTCCTGGTTCCAGCCTCGGCCGACGATCCAGCGCGGAGTCGGATTGGCGGCGGCGTAGGCGGCGATCTTCGACTGCGCCTCCTGCAGCGACTTGGTGTCCGACAGGTCGAGCTGCAGCGCGTTCAGGCCCAGCGCCATGAAATGGCCGTGAGCGTCGATCAGCCCCGGAAGGAGGGTCCGCCCCTTGCCGTCGAAGCGGAACTTGGTCCGCTGCACCTTCTCGCCGCGCTGGTAGAGCCGCTCCACCTTTCCGTCGTCGCCGATCAGCATCGCCCCGAACCGCACCAGCCGGCCGTCGGCGCCGATCGTATAGCCGTTGACGTTGTCGACGAGGACGTCGGCGAAGGCCGCCGAGGTCATGGACAGGGCGGCCAGCGCCGCCAGAAGCTTTCTGATCATCGGGCGGCGATAAGCGTAGTTTCGCGGCCGCGCCAGATGCTCTAACGCCCCGCAATGGCCGACCTCCCAGTGACCCTCGCCGACATCGAAGCGGCGGCGCGGCGAATCGAAGGCGCCGTGGTTCGAACCCCCACGTTGCTGAGCCGGACCCTCTCCGAAGCGACCGGCGCCAACGTCTGGGTGAAATTCGAGAACCTGCAGTTCACCGCCGCCTACAAGGAACGCGGCGCCCTCAACAAATTGCTGCTGATGGATCCGGCGGTCCGCTCGCGAGGCGTGATCGCCTCGTCGGCCGGCAACCATGCCCAGGCGGTCGCCTATCACGGCCGGCGGCTCGGGGTCCCCGTCACGATCGTGATGCCGACCTCCACGCCCAGCATCAAGGTGAAGCAGACCGAGGGGCATGGCGCCCGGATCGTCCTCCACGGCGAGATGTACGACGAGGCCTATGGCGAAGCGCTTCGAATCGCGGAGGCGGAAAGCCTCACCTTCGTCCATCCGTTCGACGATTCCGAGATCATGGCCGGCCAGGGCACGGTCGCGCTCGAGCTTCTCGCCGACGCGCCCGACATCGACACCCTGGTCGTCCCGATCGGCGGCGGCGGCCTGATCTCCGGAATGGCCACCGCGGCCAAGGCGCTTCGCCCCGATCTGACGGTGGTGGGGGTCCAGGCCGAGCTCTATCCGAGCATGTATTGCCGGATCAGCGGAAAGGACATGCCGTCCGCCGGGGACACGCTGGCCGAGGGAATCGCGGTCAAGAAGCCGGGACGGCTCACTGCCGGGATCATAGAGCGGCATGTCGACGAGATATTGCTTGTCCACGAGCGCGAGATCGAGATCGCCGTCAGCCTCTACCTGCAGATCGAGAAGACCGTGGCTGAAGGCGCCGGGGCTGCCGGTCTCGCCGCCCTGCTCGCCCACCCGGACCGCTTCCAGGGCCGCAACGTCGGCCTCGTCCTCACCGGGGGCAATATCGACACCCGGCTGCTCGCCACCGTGCTGCTGAGGGACCTGGCCCGCTCGGGCCGGATGGCCAGGCTCCGGATCCAGCTCCAGGACCGGCCCGGAGCCTTGCTCGCGGTGATGAAGCTGTTCGACCGCCACGGCGCCAACATCATCGAGATCTACCACCAAAGGGTCTTCACCACACTTCCGGCCAAGGACGCCTTCATCGACGTCGAGTGCGAGGCGCGCGATTCCGAGCATCTCGAAGCCCTCGTCCGGGCGCTGGAAGAGGCGGGCTTCTACGTCCATCCCGTTGAGATTCGCTGAGCCCGCGTCCCGCTTAGGAACGTATGTTGGTTAACGCCGTTCTCCGGTCGTCAGACCCTTCCCAAGCGGCCGGCAAAGACGCATAAACCGAGTCTCAACCAAGCCTTTAAACCCCTGGAGCCCCGTTGAGCGCACCCTTCCGCTTTCCCCGCTTCTTCGTCACCAGCCCGGCGCCCTGCCCCTATCTGGCGGGCAAGACCGAGCGCAAGGTGTTCACGGAGCTTGCCGGCCAGCATTCGGCGGACCTGAACGACGCGCTCGGCCGGATCGGCTTCCGCCGCAGCCAGGCGGTCGCCTACCGCCCGTCCTGTCTCGATTGCTCCGCCTGCGTCTCCGTCCGGGTCGTCGCTTCCGAGTTCCAGCCGAGCGCGAGCCAGCGCCGGATGCTGAAGCGGCATAGCGAGCTCGAAGTGACGGCGTGCAAGCCCTGGGCGACCGAGGAGCAATATGCGCTCCTGCGCCGCTACCTCAAGCAGCGCCACCCCGACGGCGGAATGGTCGGGATGGACGAGAGCGACTTCAGCGACATGATCGAGCAGTCGCCCGTCAAAACCTACGTCATCGAATATCGCGAGCCGTCCGTCGGCGGCCGGCCGGGCAAGCTGGTCGGAGCCTGCCTGACCGACCAGCAGGCGGACGGCCTGTCGATGATCTACAGTTTCTTCGAGCCGGACGATCCGGCGCGGCCCGGCCTCGGCACCTACATCATCCTCGATCATATCGTCCGCGCCGGGAAAGCGGGCCTGCCCTACGTCTATCTGGGCTATTGGGTCGAAAGCTCGCCGCGAATGGCCTACAAGGCCCGCTTCCGTCCGCTCGAGCGGCTCGGACCCGGCGGCTGGAACCGCTTCGACCCCGACCAGCGCGAATTGCCGCTTCGCTGATCCGTCATTGCGAGGAGCGAAGCGACGAAGCAACCTACGCGTTTCCGCTCCCGCTGACTGGATTGCTTCGCTTCGCTCGCAATGACGGCGAGCCACCTTCGATTGCTCCACGTCAAAACCCCCTGTTAATCGTTTCGGCGTAGATCCGGCCGAATGGGGTGGGGCTCAAGAGCATTAATCCGGCTGATCGATGCCGGAGAGGTGGAGACCGTCGGGGGACGGATCCTCCTGGAAGAGCGTTTCCGCGCGCTCCAGCGGCAGGTGCCGCTGCTCTACGTCGTCATCTTCGCCAACATGGTGGGACTCTATCTCGCGGCGGGGGGACGATTCGATTCGTTCCTCGATTTCCCGCTGCTCGTCGGCGCTCTCATCGCCATGAGGGGCGCTCACTGGCTCAAGGTCCGCAACCGGATTCTTTCCCCGGAAGGAATCCTTCACGAGCTTCGCAAGATGCTGGCCTTTTCAGTCGTCTTCAGCGTCGCCTTCTGCACCTGGTCGTTCACCCTGATGGCGACTCGCGAGTCGAGCGATCACGACTTCATCATCCTCTTCGCAAGCCTTGCAGCCATCGGCTGCGCTTACGGGGTCAGCCGCTACCCGGCGGCTGCGCGCACCCCCCTCCTCCTGCTCGGCCTGCCTCTTGCGGGGCGGCTCGTCTTCACGTCGGACCCCGCTCATGTCGCCATGGGCGCGGGCCTTTTCTCGATCATCCTCGCCCTCCTCTGGCAGCTCGGCCTCCACGACGAAGGCTTCCGGGAGCTGGTCGAATCGCGAACCGTCGTCACGCTCGAGCGGGAGCGGGCGCAGCGCGCGGAGCGGCTCGCCAAGGCCGAAAAGGGGAAGGCCCGGCTGATCGCCGACACCGATCCGCTGACGGGGCTCGCCAATCGCCGCGCCTTTCTCCGAGCGCTTGGGCGCCGAGCCGCAGCGCTCGCCCGCTCGCGCAAGGGATTCGCTCTTGCGGTGGTCGATCTCGACGGCTTCAAGCCGATCAACGACACCTTCGGCCACGCGGCCGGCGACCGGGTGCTTGAGGGGATCGGAAGCCGGCTCGCAGGGGCCGCCGGCGACGGCGCCCTGATCGCCCGGACCGGGGGCGACGAGTTCGCCTTGCTTCTTCCACGGGTCGGCTCGATGGCCCGCGCCAACAGCGCCGGAATCGCCATCTGCGCGGCGCTCCAGGAGCCCTTCCTGGTCGAGGGCCGCGAGCTCCGGGTGTCGGGCAGCTGCGGAGTGACACTGCTCCTGCCCGGAGACTGCGAGGTCGCCGAGGCCCTGATCCGCGCCGACACGGCCCTCTACCGGGCCAAGGAAAGCGGCCGCTCGGGAGTAGCCGTCTTCACTCCCGAGATGCGCGAGATCCACCACCGCCGGATCCTCGTCGAACAGGCGCTCCGGCTGCCCGAGACGCTGGATCGAATCAGCCTGGTCTTCCAGCCGATCACCGACCTCGCCACCGGCGAGCTCAAGGCGCTGGAGGCGCTGGCGCGCTGGCACGACGACATCCTGGGGCAGATTCCGCCCGGCCAGTTCATCCCGATCGCCGAGCAGATCAACGTCATCGAGCAGATCAGCGACAAGTTGCTCGGCCAGGCGGCCGCCGAGGCGTCGCGCTGGGCGGCCGCCGTCAGGCTGTCGTTCAACGTCAGCGCGGTCCAGCTCTGCACCGCGGGCTCCGCCCAGCGTCTCCTCGCCGTGATCGCGCGGGCCGGGCTGGAGCCGGAGCGGCTTCAGGTCGAAGTGACCGAGACCGCTCTGCTCGCCGACTTCGAGGTCGCCCGCGAGAACCTTCAGGCGCTTCGCGCCGCGGGCGCCCGGATCGTGCTAGACGATTTCGGCGCGGGCCACGCCTCCATCTCCTATCTTCGCGAGATGCAATTCGACGGGGTGAAGCTCGACGGCACACTGATCTCCACGGTCACCGAATCCCTTCGCAGCCGGCGGCTCCTCAAGGGGGTGCTGGACCTGTGCGCGGCGCTCGGCCTGCCGTCCGTCGCCGAGCATATCGAAACCGACGACCAGCTCCGCCTGCTCCGCGAGCTGGGCTGCCGCGAAGGCCAGGGCTTCCTTCTGTCCCCGCCGCTCCACCCCGACGCCGCCGCTGCGCTCGCGGCGCCGAGGCTCAGCGTCATTGGAGGCGGAAGGGCGGCGGCCTGAAATCCTCCCCCGGATTTCCGGGGGAGGGGGACCGTGCGAAGCATGGTGGAGGGGTCTCACGGACTCGGAAGATCCCCTCCACCGCGCTTCGCGCGGTCCCCTCCCCGACAAATGTCGGGGAGGATTTCATTTCATCCACGGCGGGTTCGGGATCTGTGCCGTCGCCTCGTGCAGGAGCACGGCCCAGCGCAGCGACAATTCGTTGAAATAGGAATCGTCGGCCTCGATCCGACGGGTGAGCACCGGCCGCGACTCGTCGGCGGGCATGACCATGAGGTCGAGCGGCCGGGCGACCCCCAGGTTCGACCGCATCGCGCTGTCGAACGAGAGCAGGGCCATTTTCACCGCCTCGTCGAGCGGGGTCGAGTGGCGCACTCCGCGGTCGAGGATCGGTTTTCCGTACTTCGTCTCGCCGATCTGAAGGAAAGGCGATTCGGGCGAGCAATGGATGAAGTTTCCGGCCGAGTAGACGAGGTGGAGCGACGGAGGCGCGTTCCCGATCCGCCCGCCGAGCAGAAGCGAGACGGAGCTCGAGATGTTCGCCTCGGCGAGCACCGAGCCCACGCTCCGGTTGACGCTGCGAACCGCCTCGCCGACCAGCTCGGCGACCCGGAACATCGAAGGCGCAGTGGCCAGGGTCAGCGCCTTCTCGTCGCCGACCGGAGCGGGCAGCGAATCGGTGAGCTCTCCGATCACCGATTGCGACATCGACAGGCTTCCCGACGTGCACAGGAAGATGTGCCGGTCCGGCCGGTCGGCGAGGACGTGAAGCTTCCTGTAGGACGAGAAATTGTCGACCCCGGCATTGGTCCGGCTGTCGGCGATCATCACCAGCCCCGCCTCGAGCAGGAGGCCGACGCAATAGGTCACCTCGCGGATCCGCTCATTCCGTCGTCTCGCCCGTCCACTCGTCGTTGTCGTGGTCGCGCTCGGCGTCCTCCTTCGTCCTGTGGACGACCTTGTCCTTATGCTCGGGCGGGCCGTAGATCGTGTACAGCCGAAGCGGCTCGTCGCCGTCGTTGACGACGTTGTGGCGGGCCCCGGCGGGAACGATCACCGCGAAATCGTCCTCCACCTTGTTCGGTGCCCCGTCGATATAGACGGTCCCGCGCCCTTCCTCGATCCGGAAGAACTGGTCGCGATCCTCGTGCACCTCCTCGCCGATGTCGCAGCCCGGCGGCAGGGTCATCAGCACCAGCTGCAGGTTCTTGCCGGTGTAGAGGACCCGCCGGAAATCCTGGTTCGCGAGGGTCGCCTTGTCGATGTCGTCGCAATAGCCCTTCATGTCGCTCTCGCTCCCTTTGCTCTTCAACGGGTGTTTGAACCGCAAAGGGAGCGATTGCGTTCCGCGAAGGTCTCAGCCGCCCGGCCCGGCCCTCGAAGCCGCCATGATCAATTGCATCGCTTCCTTCGAAAAGGGCGGCCTGGCGTCTCCCTCGAAGGCCGTTCCGCTTTCCCAGAAGCTCTTCGCGCCCGCCATCATCTGCGGGGTAGCGACCGAGCGGAAGGGTTCGAGCAAAGCGTTCCATTCGCGCGCGAAGGCCTGCGCCTCGGATCCCGCCGGGTCGAGGGGCAGCGCCGCCTCGATCCGAGCGCCCAGCTCTTCCCAGCTTCGGGAATAGGCCGCCTGGTCGAAACCCGCCGGCGGCGGGTTCGAGGACCAGTGGGCGAGCTCTTCGGGGGAGTAGTGGCGCCCCAGCGCCTGTTTCCAATTCTCGGCTTCCATGACGGTATCTCCATTCCTGATCAGCGAGCAGAAGGTCTCGGAATCGATGGGCTCGCCGCGCTCGATTCGGGACTGGATGAAAATGAGCAGGGCCTTGGCGTGCGCGAGCTCCGCCGATCGCGCCTCGATGGCCTCGAGCTGGGCGGCGACGAGCGCTTCGAGGTCGAGCGGCCGGGCGCCGCCCAGGCGCTGGATCTGGGCGAGGGTCAGCCCCGCCTTCTTGAGCGCCAGGATCCGGTTCACTTCCTCGAGCTCCGCCGGGCCGTAGACCCGCCGCCCGGAAGCGGTCCGAAGCGGCGTGAGCAGGCCCCTCGCCTCGTAGAAGCGAAGCGCGCGGGCGCTGAGCCCGGTGCGGCGGACCACTTCGGCGATGTCCAGATTCGTCTTCATGGCGAACGCCGTAGCGCTTGACGCTGCGTCAACTTCAAGCGCCTTTTTCAGGCCGTCACTTCAAGGGTAGCGCTTATTCACCCTCTCCAGCTTTCCGCGGCAGAGGGATGAATTCCTCACCCCAGGGTGATGTCGAGAAACATCATCGCCGCGAGGCCGATCATCAGGCCCGCGGTGGCGATTCCCGCGCCGCCGCCCTCGCGGTGGGTGTGGGGGATGATCTCGGACGAGACGACGAAGATCATCGCTCCGGCGGCGAAGCCGAGCGCCCAGGGCAGCAGGCTCGCGACCGCGGCGACGGTGGCGACCCCGATGAAGCCGCCGACCGGCTCGACGAGGCCGGAGGCAAGCGCGGCGAGGATCGCCCGCCCTCGCCCGTAGCCGATGGTCATGAGCGCGGCGGCCACGGTGAGCCCTTCCGGAATGTTCTGCAGCCCGATTCCCAGGGCCGTGGCGTAGCCCGCCTTGAAGTCGCCGGTCCCGAAGCTGACTCCGACGGCCAGCCCTTCCGGAAAATTGTGGAGTGTGATGGCCGCGACGAACAGCCAGATCCGGCGGTGGGCGGTGTCGCTCACTCCGTCCTTCGGAGACAGGCCCATCCCTGCCAGGTCCGGCACCAGCCGATTTATGAGTCCGACGAACGCCCCTCCGATCAGCATCGCAACGATGACCGTGGCCGCCGCGCCGCTTCGCCCGAGCCCGGTCGAGCGCGCCTGCTCGATCCCCGGGATGATGAGCGAGAAGAAGGAGGCGGCGAGCATTACCCCCGCGGCGAATCCGAGAAAGCCCCGCTCCACCCGGGCGCTCGGCTTGCCCGTCGCGAACAGCGGGAGCGCTCCGAGGACGGTCGCGAGGCCGGCGGCAAGGCTTGCGAGAAATCCGGTGAGGACGATCGAGCTTATCGGTGAATCCCCAAGGCGGTCCGGTCGGTCGATTCTGCGGAGACGCAGCCGCCACCGGCTGCGCCCCCCTTACGTCTCACTCGACGTCGGCGTCGAGGTCCTTGGTTCGCCCGGCGCCCGGTCCCGCGCCGAGGTCGGTGCCGGTGGTCGGGTTTCGGGTCGGGTCCGAGATCGTTCGAACCGCGGTGGCCTTGAGGTCCTTCTTCTCGCGGGCGCTCAGGCCCTCGACCGTGGCGAGGCCGTCGCCGCCGCCGAGCGGGATGGCGCTGGTCACGTCGTCGAGCCGGTCCCATTCCGGGCCGCTGTTCCACGGCCCCTCGAGGTCGCCCTCGCCCTGCGACGCGTTGACGTAGAGGCTCGAATAATCGGGATGGCCCGGAAGCTTGCCCGACGGGAAATTCCCCTCGATCGCGTAGAGCGCCTTCTCGAACGATTTCTGGTGGGCGACCTCGCGGGTCATCAAAAAGGTGAGGGCGTCCTTGATCCCGGGGTCGTCGGTGAGGTTGATCAGCCGCTCGTAGACGATCTTGGCCCTGGCCTCGGCGGCGATGTTCGAGCGAAGGTCGACGGTGGGCTCGCCGCGCGAATCGACATAGGCGCCGCTGAACGGAATTCCGGCCGAGTTGGTCAGGGAGGGACCGCCTCCGAAGACGATATGCTGGGTAGGCGTGCTCGCGCCCGACTTGGCGAGGTCCATGTAGAGCTCGGCCTCGCTCATCGTGCCTTCGGACATCCTGCCCTTTGCGCCCTTGTTGAGCATCGCGACGATGGAGCCGATGATCTCGAGATGCGACAGCTCCTCCGTGGCGATGTCGAGAAGCATGTCCTTTCGGCCCGGATCCTCCTCGGCGAGGCCTTGGGTGAAGTAGCGCATCGCCGCGGCGAGCTCGCCGTCCGGGCCTCCGAACTGCTCGAGCATGAAGGTGCCGAGGGTGGGGTTGGGCTCCGATACCCGAACGGTATATTGAAGCTTCTTGTTGTGCATGAACATGGCGGGGGCTCCGGGGGGGATGTCCTTGGCGAACCCGCGGGCGCCCGGGCCCGTTCCCCGTCCCCGAAAAATAGTCCTTAGCGCCGATGCTTAGCAGGGGCACCCGGTCGCGAAGCCGTCATTGCGAGCAAAGCGAAGCAATCCAGTCCAGCCTCCGAGGCCCACTGGATTGCTTCGTCGCTTCGCTCCTCGCAATGACGGATCATCGAAGACTATCACGCCCACCGATCACTCCTTCACCACCCCGCCGCCCTTGATCACCACGTCGACATCCTCGAGCTGGCGGACGTCGGCGAGCGGGTCGCCGTCAACCGCGATCATGTCGCCGTAACGCCCCACCGCGATCGCTCCGACGTCCTTTTCCCGCCCGAGCGCCTGCGCCGCGTTGCGGGTCGCGGCCTGGATCGCCTCCATCGGAGTCATCCCGTATTGGACCATCCAGCGGAACTGGCCGCCGGCGCTCCGGTGCGGCATCACTCCGGCGTCGGTTCCGAAGACCATCTTCACCCCGGCCCGGTGCGCCGCCCGGAAATTGTCCCGCTGAAGCTGGGCGATCTCGTGGTCCTTGCGCAGATTGTCCTCGAGCACTCCGTTCTTCGCGCCCTCGGCCTGCGTATATTCGGTGTTGAAGATGTCCATCGAAAGCCAGGTGCCGCGCTCCTTGGCGAGCCGGATGCCCTCCGCGTCGATCAGCGAGGCATGCTCGATCGTGTCGATCCCGGCACGGATCGCAGCCTTGATCCCGGCCGCTCCGTGGGCGTGGGCGGCGACCTTCAGGCCCCATTGGTGCGCCTCCTCGGCGATGGCGCGGAGCTCGTCCTCGGAAAGCTGCTGCTGGCCAGGCTCGGTATTGCGCGAGAAGACTCCGCCCGTGGCGCAGACCTTGATCACCTCCGCTCCGTATTTGCGCTGCTCGCGAACCCGGGTTCGAAGCTCCTGCGGGCCGTCGCCCACCGCCTTGCCGCGGGCGGCGAAGGAGGGCGGCAGATAGGTCTGGTCGCAATGGCCGCCGGTGGCGCCCAGGGCGTGGGCGGCGGGGACGATCCGGGGGCCGACCATCAGCCCTTCGTCGATCGCCTGCTTGTAGCCGACGTCGGCATAATTGTCGGAACCGACGTTGCGAATCGTGGTGAAGCCCGAGTCGAGCATGTCGCGGGCGTTGCGGACCCCCTGGGCCACCCAGAACATGTCGGTGAACTGAAGTGCCGAATAGCCGCCGTAGCGCGGGTTCGAATCGAGGTGGACGTGCATGTCGATAAGCCCGGGGAGAAGCGTCTTGCCCGGAAGGTCGATCCTCCTCGCCCCGGCGGGGATCATGGGCCTTGCTCCGCCCCGCCCGACCACCGAGGCGATTCGCCCGTCGGTGATCACCACCACCGGCTCCTCGACCACCTTGCCGCCCAGCACGTCGATCATCCGGTCGGCGGTGACGACGACGGATTCGGCCGAGGCGGGCGAGGCTGCCGATGCCGAAGCGAGAAGAAAGGCGGCGAACAAGGCTTTGCGCATAAGCGGGCTCCGGGCTGGGGTGACGCTTCCTAGCCGCGAAGCCGTGGCAGTCACTAGACTGTATCGACATTCGGTTGGCGCACCCTCTCCCGTCCTTACGGGAGAGGAGGGGCCCAAGCCGAAGGCTTGGGAGGTGAGGGTCTTTTCTGAGGTTGGGGTACAGACCCTCACCTCCCACCGCTTCGCGGCGGGCCCCTCCTCTCCCGTAAGAACGGGAGAGGGGAAAGGCTGGACGATGAATGTCGATACAGCCTAGCGACTGTCGGCCGCGATGCGGCGTCAGTTCGGCGCCGGCATCAGGACGAAGGCCATGACCTTCGATCCTGCGGGGGTCGTCTGCTCCGTGGCGATCAGGGCGATCTTCCGCGCCGGGACTCGCCAGGCCCGGACGGGCGCTCCGTCCGGTCCGGTGGTCGCGGGCGCCCTGACCGCGCCGGGGGTGCGCCTGCCCCAGGCGTCGGCAAGCAAGAAGCCCTGAGCGCGAGTCATTGCGGCGGGGGCCTGGACGAAGCAGACCCGCGGCGAATCCGACAGTCCGACCAGCAATTCTCCTTTGCGCATCACCCGCTGGCCGGCGACCTTGTCGGACTTCCACCCGTCGGCGGCCGCGAGCGACTCGACATGCCGGATCGAGGCACCGGAGACGAGCGTCTCGCAATATGCGCTGATCGCCGCTTCGACGGAGATGTCGGCTGCTGCGGCGCCGGCGCTCCACAGGGCGGCGCCGAGGGCCAGCGCCGGCTTTGCAATTCGCTTCATGAAATGGCCTGACTTCAAAGAGTTGCGGTGGCCCTAGCAACTTCCGGAAGGCATTTCCATCCAAGCGGTCGGCACCATGCTCGGGCCGATAGGCTGTAGCGACATTCAGCGCTGGCACCTTCCTCCCCTCTCCCGTCCTCACGGGAGAGGAGTTAATGGCCGCCCTGAATGTCCAACCGGCCGGAGGGCAGTCCCCGGCGACTTTCCAGTTCGCGGACGGTTGTGGGCCGATCCCCGGCTTGTTAGACCGCTTCGACTTGAGTGAAGGAGCAATTTTCGGTGAACGAGCGTAGCCACAAGCAGATCGGCGAGTCGAAGTCGCCGCGGCCCGCCGCGGCCTGGGTCCGTCCGGAGCTGGCAAGGCTCAACGCCGGCGCCGCGGAGCTCGGCGACGTCAGCAACCCGGACGGGAACGTGAACTCCTGATCGCCCCGGGATAGAGACGATACGCTGGGCCGCAGCGCCTTCGCCGAAGCAGCGGATTGCGGCTGTCGGCCTGGCACGCGCCGCCGTCGCTCGCTTTCCGGGCAAGCCTTCGCCCTATCTCGTCCTGGCCAGGGCGCTCGGCGCGGCGGGGGCGCTCGACGAGGCGCTTGCGCTGATCGAGCGGGCCTGCCGCGCCTTTCCGGACGAGGAAGCCCTGCAGGAGGAGAGGGCGCAGGCGCTTGCCCGCCTGGGCAAGGTCGACGAGGCGCTCGCCGTCGCCAGGCTCGCCGAGGGCTCGGACTGGGCGCCGCTCTTCGCCTTCACCCTTCTGAGCCGCCACGGCCGGCGCGCCGAGGCGGCCGAGTTCGAGCCCGCCGTCGCCGCCGCCGATCCGGCCGGCTCGGACCTGCTCGACGCTCGAGCGCGCCGGGTCCGGGACGATCCTTCGGCGCTGCTCCGTCTTTGCGACGGAGTGCTTGGCCACGATCCCGGCGCGGCTCACGCACTTTACCACAAGGCGATCGCGATGGCTCGGCTCGGCCTCGGCCGCGAGGCCGCCGGGCTGATGGCGCTCAACCGTTTCTTCCACAGCCGCCGCCTGCCGCCGCCGCCGGGTTACGCAGACGAGGCGGCCTTCGGCGCCGAGCTCCGGCGCGAGATCCTCGCCAACCCGACCCTTCATCCCGACCCCGCCGGTCATGCCAGCAGCGGCGGCCTTCGCACCCGCCTCTTCCCGGCTCCCGGCGAACCGGCGGCCGAAGCCCTCGCCGAAGCGATCCGGGCCGCGGTCTCCTCTTATGTCGAGACCCTGGCGGGCGACCATCCCTTCGTCCGGGCCCGCCCGGCCCGCGCCACCTTCACGCCCTGGGCCCTGATCTTCCGCGGCGGCGGCCGCCAGCGGCTCCACCACCATCCGGGGCGATGGCTGACCGGAGTCTATTATGTCGGCGGCGGCGACTCCGCGCCGTCGGGAGCGCTTCGAATCGGCGGCCTGCCGGCCTGGGCCGGAGTGGAGCCGCCCTGGCCGGTCCTCGAGATCGCTCCGGAGCCGGGCACGCTCCTTCTCTTTCCCTCCTTCGTCCCGCACGAGACGATACCGCCGGAGCCGGGAACGGTACGGATCTCGGTGGCCTTCGACGTCGCGGCCGCCTGACTCGAAAGGGGGACGGCCGCAAGCGACTGTCCCCCTCGAAAGCCCGGCCGGTTTCTCCAGGGCTCAGTCAGTGCCCGCGGCGGGGATTTCCTCCAGCGGACCGCCCATTCCGGTATAGGCGCCCTTGCCCTTGACCATGGCCAGCGCCTCCTGCGGGGCCGGCGACTGGTCGACGATGTGGACCGAGCCGCCCATCGAGGTCGCCCCGAACAGATTCTTGGCGAAGGCCAAAGGAAGGCGGACGCAGCCGTGGGAGGCCGGGCGGCCCGGAATCTGGCCGGCGTGTAGAGCGATGCCGCCCCAGGTCAGCCGCTGCATGTAGGGCATGGGCGCGTTGTTGTAGAGGTTGGAGAAGTGCTTCGCCCGCTTCTGAAGGATGTCGAACTTTCCGGTCGGGGTGCGGTGGCCCGGCTTGCCGGTGGAGACGGTGGTCACTCCGATCAGGGTCCCGCCGCGATAGACGTAGGCGCGCTGGAGCGGGATCGAGACCACGATCTCTACCTCTCCGGCCGGCGAGCGCTCCGGCTGCCAGACGAATTCGCCCGGGCTCAGAGTCGCGGTCTCGACCGCGGCCGGGGCCGGCTCGACCGCGGCCGCGGCGGGTCCGACGACCTCGGCATAAGCCGAGCAGACGGGGGTGAAGGCAAGCAGCAGGACGCTGCCGGCGACGATGAGATTGCGGACGCTTACCTGGTTCATGGCTTCGACTGACGGGCGTATTCACCCGCTCCTTCCCTCGGCCGGAATGGCCGTTGACGCTCCTCTAGGAGTCGGCCGTGGCCGCGCTGTGCCGATTCGGGGAATTTGTTGTTTCGATTGTTGCAGTGCAAAAAATGGCTGTTTTCGGCGGATTCGCTCAGTCGTCCGCCGGTCCTTGCCGGATCATTCCGCCCCCCCGTCCGTTTCCCTCACCGCGCGCGCCCGAGCGCGCTCTTGTGCATTGCGTAAGGAGACCGGTCATGCCCGCACGAATTTCAGCCGCGATCCTGTTGGTCTCACTGGCGGCGGCGCCCGCCGCGGCCCAGGATTACGACCGGCGAAGCCGGGCCGAGCGGGTCGCGGACGAGATCGCCCGCCAGGTCGAGGCGACTGCGGGCGCGATCGGGGTGGTCACGGAATCGGTCAACCGAAGCGTCGACACCCTCCGCTTCCGGGGCGCCGAGCGCTTCGCGGTCGAGCGCTGCGAGCCCTATGTCGCCCGCTACGGCCGGATGCGGGTCGACGACGTCCGACGCCACGGCCGAAGCAGCTGGCGGGTCTACGGAACCGTCGGAGGCGCCGCCCTCGGCAACTCGAACGGCTGGCGCCGCGGCTACGTCCCCCGCGCCTTCACCTGCACAGTCCGCGAGGACGGCCGGGTAAAGCTCAAGACCAGCAAGCTGAGCCGCTACTGACCGAGTCGCTAAGGCAGGACGCGATCGCCTTTGCCTGACCCGCCATTGCGAGAAGCGAAGCGACGCGGCGATCCAGCCGGTCCTAGGCTGTACCGACATTCAAATTGGAGCTGGTGCCGCAAACCCCCTCTCCCGCTTTCGCGGGAGAGGAGGGGCCCAAGCGAAGCTTGGGAGGTGAGGGTCTGTACTTCTGAGTCAGCAAGACCCTCACCTCCCACCGCTTCGCGGCGGGCCCCTCCTCTTCCGTAAGGACGGGAGAGGGAAAGAAGAGGGGCGATTGCCGCTCCGTCAGTAAACCCGCGCCTTGGGCTCGATATATTTGATCTCGTCGGTCAGCGTATATTCGTGGACCGGCCGGTAATCGATCCGCACCGATCCGCCCTGGCCGCCCCAGCCCTCGAACCAAGCGGCGCTATGCTTCATCCAGTTCGAGTCGTCGCGGTTGGGATAGTCCTCGTGCATGTGGGCGCCCCGGCTTTCCTTGCGGTTGGCGGCGCTGTGCATCGTCACCACCGCCTGGGCGAGGAGGTTGTCGAGCTCCAGGGTCTCGACGAGGTCGGTGTTCCAGATCAGGCTTCGGTCGGTGACCTTGACGTCCGCCATCTGCCTGTAGACCTCGTCGATCCGGCCCTTGCCCTCCTCGAGGGTCGCCTCCGCTCGGAAGACGGCGCAGTCCGCCTGCATCACCCGCTGCATCTTGTTGCGGATCTGGGCGGTCGGGCTTCCCCCGGCGGCGAATCGGAACCTGTCGAGCCTTCCAAGGGCCATCTCCTCCGAGCCCTTGGGCAAGGGGCGCTGCGCGCCGTTCGGCTTCAGCGTGTCGCCGACCCGGTGGCCGACGGCGCGACCGAAAACGACGAGGTCGATGAGGCTGTTAGAGCCCAGCCGGTTGGCGCCGTGGACCGACACGCAGGCCGCCTCGCCGACGGCGAACAGGCCGGGGACGACCGAGTCGGGATTGCCGTCCCTCAGGGTCACCACCTCGCCGTGGAAATTGGTCGGGATCCCGCCCATGTTGTAATGCACGGTCGGGACCACCGGGAGCGGCTGGCGGGTCAGGTCGACCCCCGCGAACACCTTGCCGGTCTCGGTGATCCCCGGGAGGCGTTCGGCGAGGATCTTGGAATCGATATGGTCGAGGTGGAGCCAGATATGGTCCTTGTCCTTGCCGACTCCGCGGCCCTCGCGGATCTCCATCGCCATCGAGCGCGAGACGACGTCGCGGCTCGCGAGGTCCTTGGCGGACGGGGCGTAGCGCTCCATGAAGCGCTCGCCTTCCGAATTGGTCAGGTAGCCGCCCTCGCCGCGGGCCCCTTCGGTGATCAGCACGCCCGCGCCGTAGATCCCGGTCGGGTGGAACTGGACGAACTCCATGTCCTGGAGCGGAAGGCCCGCCCTCAGCACCATCGCATTGCCGTCGCCGGTGCAGGTGTGGGCGGAGGTGGCGGTGAAATAGACCCGGCCGTAGCCCCCCGTCGCGAGCACCACGGCCTGCGAAGCGAAGCGGTGGATCGACCCGTCCTCCAGGCACAAAGCGATCACCCCGCGGCACTCGCCGCCCTCCATGATCAGGTCGATCGCGAAATATTCGATGAAGAAGTCGGCGTCGTATTTGAGGCTCTGCTGGTAAAGGGCGTGGAGCATGGCGTGCCCCGTCCGGTCCGCCGCCGCCGCGGTGCGCTGGGCCGGAGGCCCCGCCCCCATGTTCTGCATCATCCCGCCGAACGCGCGCTGGTAGATCTTCCCCTCCGCGGTGCGCGAGAAGGGCACCCCGGCATGCTCGAGCTCGTAAACCGCCGCCGGAGCCTCCCGGCAAAGATACTCGATCGCGTCCTGGTCGCCGAGCCAGTCCGAGCCCTTGACCGTGTCGTACATGTGCCAGGTCCAGTGGTCCGGCCCCATGTTGCCCAGGCTGGCCGCGATCCCGCCCTGCGCCGCGACGGTGTGCGACCGGGTCGGGAACACCTTGGTGATGCAGGCCGTCCTCAGACCCTTCCCCGCCGATCCCATCGTCGCCCGAAGCCCCGACCCCCCGGCCCCGACGACGACGACGTCGTAGCTGTGGTCGACTATTCTGTAGGCGCTGGGGGTGCTGGCCATCGGGACTTTCTCGCGGCTGGAAGGGCTTGGCGGCGCTTTTAGGCCTCGCGCCCGCCGTTGCAAGGGCTCGCCTCCGCGTCGGCCGGCCCGCTTGTCCCCGTCCCGGCTAGCGTCCCAGCCCCGTCGCAGCGAAGGCGATCTTGAGCACCGCGAAGATCGCGAAGGCCGCCCCTCCGACCGTCGCGAAGCTCAGGAGCAGGAGCGAGAGGAAGCGGTTGCCCTCGTCGTGGACGTAATCCTCGATGATCACCTGCAGGCCCATCTTCAGGTGCCAGAAGGTGGCGGCAATGAGGAGCAGCATCGGGACCGCGGCGAGCGGGTTCCTCAGCCATTCGGTCACGCCTCGATGGTCGAGCGCGGGGAGACGGAGCAGCGACACGATCAGCCAGACGAAGAGAAGCAGGACGGCGACCGAGCTCGCCCGCTCGTGCCACCAATGCTCGGCCCCCTCGCGCGCCGAGCCCGAGTCGCGGACCCCGGCCGCGGAGCCCGACTGGAGTGCCGCCGGATTGGTCTCCGGGCTCGCTCCGGGCTCGCCGGTCTGAGTCGTCTCCACGGTCATGCTGCCCTCACCATCACGATATAGAGCCAAAGCGCCGCGGTGAGCAGGATCGAACCCGCCAGAGTCGCCGTCGCCCAGAATTTGTTGCGCTGGATCTCGAAGCCGGCACCGATGTCCATGACGAGGTGCCTCAGCCCCGAAAGCGTGTGCTGGAAGAAGGCCCAGGTCAGGCCGACCCCGACGACGATCCCGATCCACGAAGTCGCCCAGCCGGCGAAGCTCTCATAGGCCTCCTCCCCCGAGGCTGCCGCGACCAGCCACCAGACGAGCGCCGCGGCGCCGACGGTGGCGAGCCCCGCTCCGGTCACACGGTGGACGATCGAGACCAGCATGTGCGGCCCCCATTTGTAGACGCTGAGGTGCGGCGAGAGCGGTCGGTTCGGGTTGCGCGACATTGGGAGCCTTCCTGTTGGGGGCGCTTTTAGGGGCAATGCGAGGGGATGCAAGGGTAGGGTGGGCGCGAACCTCATCGCCCCCTTCCCCTCTCCCGCCTTTCGCGGGAGAGGAGGGGCCCGCCGCGAAGCGGTGGGAGGTGAGGGTCTGTACCGCAGAGTCAGAAAAGACCCTCACCTCCCAAGCCTTCGGCTTGGGCCCCTCCTCTCCCGTAAGAACGGGAGAGGTCCTGAGGCCCATCCCCGTCTCAACCATTTGTTCTTTGTTTGTTCTTGCGCCGCCGCCGCATTTGGCCTATAAGTTCCCACTCTGCCGAAGCTATGCCTTCGGACCGTGGAGGGGGGCGATGGAGACGACGAATGGAACAAGCGGCTCGAGGCCGCGCTCGACCTGGAGCGAAGAGCTTCGGGTGCGATATCTGGCCATGCTGCGCGAAACCGGAAACGGCAGGGACTCGGCGAGGAGGCTGGGTCATCCGCACATTTTCACCGGCAGGCGCGCGCGCGATCCGGTCTTCCGCCGGCAATGCGAGGAGGCCGTCGCCGAGGCGGAGGCGCAGCTCGGCCAGGCCCTGAGCGCCTTCCCCTCGACCGAGCCGCTGCGGCCGAACGGTTCATTCGACGAATCGCTGGGACCGCTCGAATTCAAGTCCATGCCGTCCGGCGACGAGCCCCCGGGGTCCCGCGAGCCGGTGATCAGGCGGACCTCCAACGGCCGGATCCAGATCAGCTATGTCCGTGAAGCCGACATGACCTCCACTCAGGAGGCCGAGTTCCTCGCACTCCTCCGAGCCACCGGGAATTTCGAGGGCTCGGCGGCGGCGATCGGATTCCACGCGTCGACCCTCTATCGGCGGATCCGCAGATGGCCGGATTTCGCCCGGCGCTGCGAGCAGGCGCGCGACGAAGCCGATGTCGAGCTGGAATATAAGCTCGTCGGCCAGGCCCACGCCTTGCTTCGCCGTCCCGGCGAGGTCCGGCTCGAAGGCGAGGACGAGATGCCGTTCGATCCCGAGGCCGCGATTCGAATCCTGCATTTCCTGGACCGGAGGCGGGCGGGCCGGCTGGGCGGCCGGCCGCTCAAGGGGCCCCCGGAACGCTCGTTCGAGCAAGCGGTGGAGAGCATCCTGGCCAAGGTCGACGCGATCGACCGTCACCGGAAGTTCGTGAAGGAGCAGGAGGAGAAGGCGGACAGGGAGCGGGGCGATGATCCGTGAGCCCCTTCGCACCTTATTATCCCTCTCCCGTCCTTACGGGAGAGGAGGGGCCCGCCGCGAAGCGGTGGGAGGTGAGGGTCTGTACCGCAGACTCAGCAAGACCCTCACCTCCCAAGCCTCCGGCTTGGGCCCCTCCTCTCCCGCGAAGGCGGGAGAGGGGTTTCGACTGACCTGATCCCATGACCGAACCCGCCAAAATCCTCCTCGAACGCCTCATCGAGCTCCCGCCCGAGGAGCGGCGATCCGCTCTGATCGCCGCCGGAGAGGCCCACGCCAAGGCGTTCGACGGCGAATGGGCGGTTTGGGCGCACGAGGGGCAGATGCCGCCGAACGAGGACTGGACGGTGTGCGTGATGAAATGCGGCCGGGGCTTCGGAAAGACCCGGGCCGGGGCGGAATGGGTCAGCGCGAAGGCGCGCGCGAATCCCGGCTGCCACATCGCCCTGGTCGCAGCGACTCCGGACGAGGCCCGCCGAGTCATGGTCGAGGGCCGAAGCGGGCTGATGGCCGTGGCCCGCGACGGCGACGAGCGGCGCCGGATGCGCTGGGAGCCCGGCCTGAAGCGGCTGACCTTCGCCAGCGGGGCCCAGGCCTTCGTCTATTCGGGCGCCGACGGCGAGAGCCTTCGAGGCCCCGAGCACCATTTCGCCTGGTGCGACGAGCTCGCGAAATGGAAGAAGGCCCAGATCGCCTGGGACAATCTCATTCTCGGTCTCCGCGCCGGCGCCCGGCCCCAGGTGATGGTGACGACCACTCCGCGCGCGGTTCCGGCGATGCGGGCGGTGCTTGCGATCCCGGACGCACTGGTCACCGGCGGCACCAGCTTCGACAATCCCCACTCGGCCAAGGCCTTCCTCGCCGCGGCGGACCGGCAATATGGCGGGACTCGGCTCGGCCGGCAGGAGCTGCTCGGCGAGATGATCGAGGATGTGGAGGGGAGCCTGTGGCCCCGCGCCCTGCTGGAGGCTTCGAGGATCGCCTCGCCTCTTCCCCGCGAAGCCTTCCGCCGGGTCGTCGTCGGAGTCGACCCGCCGGTGACCGCCCATGGCGACGAATGCGGAATCGTCGCCTGCGGGCTGACCGGCGACAACATCGCTCATGTGCTTGGCGACCACAGCGCCGGCGGCCTCTCCCCGGAGCAGTGGGCGCGAAAGGCCGCCGCCGCCGTCGAACGCTGGCAGGCCGACCGGATCGTCGCCGAAGGCAATCAGGGCGGCGAGATGGTCGAATCGGTCCTCCGCGCCTCGAGCCTTCGGCTCCCCGTCAAGCGGGTCCACGCCACCGTCTCCAAGGTCCGCCGGGCGGAACCCGTCGCCGCCTTCTTCGAAACCGGCGACGCCAGGCTCGCCGGAAGCTTCCCCGACCTCGAGGACCAGCTCGCCCACCTCACCATCGGCGGCCAATATCGAGGCCCAACCCACAGCCCCGACCGGGCCGACGCCATGATCTGGGCAATGACGGAGCTCCTCCTCGGCCCGGAAAGGCCGGAGCCAAGGATCAGCAGGCTGTAAAGCCCCCGCACCCTTCCGCCCCTCTCCCGTAAGGACAAGAGAGGGAAAACGAAGCCCAACCACCCTTTCACCCTCTCCCGCTTTCCGCGGGAGAGGAGGGGCCCAAGCCGAAGGCTTGGGAGGTGAGGGTCTTGCGGACTCTGCGTAAAAGACACTCACCTCCCACCGCTCCACGGCGGGCCCCTCCTCTCCCGTAAGGACGGGAGAGGGAAAACGAAGCGCAACCGCCCTTCCGCCCTCTCCCGCTTTCCGCGGGAGAGGAGGGGCCCAAGCCGAAGGCTTGGGAGGTGAGGGTCTTGCGGACTCTGCGGTACAGACCCTCACCTCCCACCGCTCCGCGGCGGGCCCCTCCTCTCCCGTTAAGGACGGGAGAGGGGAAATCCGCGCCGCAACCGCTTTTGGGATGCGATTCACGCTCTGCTATTTCCACCCGCCATGCCGCCGGTGAAGCGCCAGATCAGCCCCCACGCCTCTCGACTGCGTCGCCACTCCACCGACGCGGAACGCCTGCTCTGGTCGCAGCTTCGCGGGCGCCGACTCGGCTGGAAATTCCGTTTCCAGCACTCGCTCGGCCCCTTCGTCGCGGATTTCGTCTGCCTGGATCGCAAGCTCATCGTCGAGGCCGATGGCGGCCAGCACAATCCCGAAGCCGACCGCCCCCGCACCGCCTATCTCCGCCGCCGCGGCTTCCGAATAATCCGCTTCTGGAACCACGACATCCTCCAGAACATCGACGGAGTACTCGAGACGATCCTCATCATCCTCGGCGGCGGCGACGACCCGAGGGAGTAGCGCTGGAAAACCCCTCTCCCGTCCTTCACGGGAGAGGAGGGGCCCAAGCCGAAGGCTTGGGAGGTGAGGGTCTTGCTGACTCAGCGGAAAAGACCCTCACCTCCCACCGCTTCG
>DASVSP010000122.1:0-10076 GCA_036388065.1 Allosphingosinicella sp. | reverse complement strand
CCCGCTGCAGCGCTTCGACATGTCCGAATATATGGAGCGCCACTCGGTCAGCCGGCTGATCGGCGCCCCTCCGGGCTATGTCGGCTACGACCAGGGCGGCCTCCTCACCGACGCGGTCGACCAGCATCCGCATTCGGTGCTCCTGCTCGACGAGATCGAGAAGGCGCATCCGGATCTGTTCAACATCCTCCTCCAGATCATGGATAACGGGCGGCTGACCGACCATCACGGCAAGACGGTCGACTTCCGAAACGTCATCCTGATCATGACCACCAATGCGGGCGCAAGCGACATGGCGCGCGAGGGCCTCGGCTTCGGCAACAACACCCGCGAAGGCGAGGACGAGGAAGCGATCAAGCGGATGTTCACTCCGGAGTTCCGCAACCGGCTCGATGCGATCGTCCCTTTCAGCTACCTTCCGACCGAGGTCGTCGCCCGGGTCGTGGACAAGTTCATCCTCCAGCTCGAGCTTCAGCTGGCGGACCGCAACGTCCATATCGACCTCGACGAGGAGGCCCGGAAATGGCTCACCTCGCGCGGCTACGACAAGCTCTACGGCGCGCGCCCGATGGGCCGCCTCGTCCAGGAGAAGATCAAGCAGCCGCTCGCCGAGGAATTGCTCTTCGGCAAGCTCATCCACGGCGGCGAGGTCAAGGTCACGATCAAGGACGACGCGCCCCTCTTCGAGATCGTCTCCGCCGCCCCGAAGCCGAGCAAGAAGCGCGGCAAGAAAGCGGCCGAAGCCGACGGCGAGCAAAGCCAGCCCGAGGGCGAGGGTCAGCCGGAAGAACAGGCGTAGCGACACTCCGGGGAGAGGCTGGCCCCCCTCCCCCGTCATTGCGGCGCTCAATCTCCCTCTCCCCGGCGGGGAGAGGGCCGGGGTGAGGGGGTTCTGAGTCTGCGGATACTTCCCGGCGCCGAGCCCCCTCTCCCTACCCTCTCCCCGCCGGGGAGAGGGATAAGCAGCTGACGCCCGCGTGAAATGTCGATAGCCTAGGCTCCGGTTACGGCGGGACTGCGGGGGAAGAGCATGGGCAAGTCGATTTGGCGTTCGAGGCGGGCGCGGTGGCTGGTCGCGGCGCTCGTCATCGTCGTGGCATCGACCGCCGGGCTTCGTGCCGTGGCCAACGCTCGCTGCTTCGCCTTGGTTGGAGAAATGATCTGCCGGGTCGAGATCGACCGGCCGATGGTGGCGCTCACGTTCGATGACGGGCCGACCGAGCAGGGCGTCGAAGCGGCCCTTGCAGCGCTCCGGACAGGCGGCGCGCGGGGAACCTTCTTCCTGATCGGCCGCGAAGTCGCACAGCGGCCCCACCTCGTCCGCCGGATCGCCGCCGAGGGCCACGAGGTCGCCAATCACAGCCTCACCCATCAGGTGATGATCGCCCGATCCGCAGCCTTCTACGATTCGGAGATCCGAGAGACCCACCGCCTCCTGCTCGCCGCAGGCGCGCCGGCGCCCACGCTCTTCCGCCCGCCTTTCGGCAAGAAGCTGTGGGGCCTGCCGGCGGCCGCCCGGAGGAACGGCTACAAGATGGTGATGATCGACGTCGAGGAGCCGGAGACCAAGGATCCGAGCGCTTACGCCGAGCGCCTCGTCCGCGAAGCCAGGCCCGGATCGATCCTGCTCATGCACCTCATGTACCGGCCCGGCGGCACCGCCCGCGAAGCTCTCCCGCTCGTGATCCGGGGGCTCAAGGCGCGCGGCTTCCGGATCGCCCCGGTCGGCGAATTGCTCGCCGCCCGCGGCGGACACCGCCTTCCTGTCGCCGCGGTCGGGCGCTAGGAAGGGCGAAAGAGGAGCACCCTATGTCCGACACGAGCCTCATCTTCTACACCAACCCCATGTCTCGCGGCCGGATCGTCCGCTGGATGCTCGAGGAGGTCGGCCAGCCCTACGAAACCGTGCTGCTCGACTACGGGACGACGATGAAGGCGCCCGAATATCTCGCCGTCAATCCGATGGGAAAGGTGCCGGCGATTGTGCACGGGGACACGGTCGTGACGGAGGGCGCTGCGATCTGCGCCTATCTCGCCGACGCCTTTCCGGACGCCGGCCTTGCGCCGCCGTCGGGCAATCCGATGCGCGGGCCTTATTACCGCTGGATGTTCTTCGCCGCCGGCCCGGTCGAGGCGGCGGTGACCGGCAAGGCGCTCGGCCTGCTCGCGCCCCCCGACAAGAAGGCGATGGCCGGCTATGGCAGCTTCGAAGAGACGATCGACGCGCTCGAGCGCTGCGCGGCTTCCGGACCCTATATCTGCGGCGACCAGTTCACCGCGGCGGACGTCTATGTCGGCTCGCAGATCGGCTGGGGGATGATGTTCAACTCGATCGACAAGCGCCCCGCTTTCGTCGACTATTTCGAGCGGATCAGCAGCAGGCCCGCCGCTGTGCGAGCGCGCGAGCTTGACGACGCGCTCATGCCCGAACAGTCCCGGCCCGAACCGGAGGCGGGCTGAAATGAGCGACCGTCGCGCCGCCGCCATCGCCCTCTACGATCGATTCACCCATGAAGGGCTCGACCGGCGGGCCTTCATGGCCGAGCTTACCCGGCTCGCCGGGAGCGCTGCCGCCGCTTCGGCCTTGCTTGCCGGCATCGCTGCCGATCCGGCCGCCGCCGCCATTGTCGCGGACTCGGATCGCCGAATCCGAACCCGCCGGATGAGCTGGCCGATCGGCGGCGCACGGATCATGAAGGGCTACCAGGCCGAGCCGCGCAATCCGGCGGGTCCGCTCGGATCGGTGCTCGTCATTCACGAGAATCGCGGGCTCAACGCCCACACCGAGGATGTCGCCCGCCGCCTCGCCGTCGCCGGCTACCGGGCGGTCGCGGCGGATTTCCTCTCGCCCGTCGGCGGCACGCCCGCCGACGAGGATGCCGCCCGCGAGGCGATCGGCAAGCTCGATCTCGGAGCCACGGCCGCGGATTCGGTCGCGACCCTGCGCCTTCTCAAATCGCTGCCCGGCAGCAACGGAAAGGTCGGCGCCGTCGGTTTCTGCTGGGGCGGAGGAATGGTCAACCGGGTCGCGCTCGACGCCGGAGAGGCGCTCGACGCGGGAGTGTCCTTCTACGGTCCCGCCCCCGACCCGGCGCTTGCCGCTCAGGTGCGTGCGCCCCTGCAGCTCCATTATGCGGAGCTCGACGAGCGGGTGAACAAGACCGGCTTCCCCTGGCGCGACGCCCTCGCCGCCGCCGGCCGGACGGTGGACGCCCACGTCTACCCCAAGGTCAACCACGCCTTCCACAACGACACCTCCGCCGAGCGCTACGACGCCGCGTCGGCGAAGCTCGCCTGGCAGCGCACCGTCGACTTCTTCGGGCGATACCTGACCGCTTAGCCGTCATTGCGAGGAGCGTAGCGACGAAGCCATCCAGTACGGCGGCCGCGACAGGCTCAGGACTGGATTGCTTCGCTTCGCTCGCAATCACGATCCCACATAAAGAAAAGGCCCGGCGTTTCCGCCGGGCCTTCCCTTTTTCAGATCGCCGCGAAGCCTAGTCGCGGCTGCCGAGGAACTGCAGGAGGAAGGTGAACATGTTGACGAAGTCGAGGTAGAGCGAAAGCGCGCCCATGATCACCGTCTTGCCGATCATGTCGGTGCCCGCGACATAAGCGTACATGCTCTTGATCCGCTGGGTGTCGTAGGCGGTGAGGCCCGCGAAGATCAGCACTCCGATGGCGCTGATCGCCAGGGTCATCACCGGCGACTGGAACCACAGGTTGAGCAGCGACGCGACGATGAGGCCGACCACGCCCATGATCAGGAAAGTGCCGAAGCCCGACAGATCCCGCTTCGTCGTATAGCCGTAGAGGCTGAGCGACAGGAACGCGGCCGAGGTCGCGAAGAAGGTCATCGCGATCGATGAGCCGGTATAGACCAGGAAGATCGAGGCCATCGAAAGGCCCATCACAGTCGCGAACGCCCAGAAGAGCAGCTGCGCCATCCCGGTCGAAAGCCGGTTGATCCCGAAGCTCAGCACCATGACGAACGCCAGCGGCGAGAACATGATGACATACTTCAGGATTCCGGGGCCCATCAGGATCGTCTCCGCCGCGCCCGAACGGGCGAACAGCAGTGCGACGACGCCGGTGAGCAAGACGCCGGACGCCATGTAATTGTAGACCGACAGCATGTAGGACCGCAGGCCCGCGTCGTAAGCGACGCTGTCTCGGCCGAGCGTCCCGGCCGGGTGCGGCGATGCGGTCGCGCGCGGGTCAAATCCGTTAGCCATTTCGAACTCTCTCCTTTCGCGGCGAAATGCGAACGCCGCGTCGCCCCAATATCGTGGGAGAGGCCGCCACATTCAAGGAAAACCGGTACGCATCCCGTCCGGCCGCGGTTAAGGAGCCGGGCATGCATCGCCTTTTCGTCGCGATCCGCCTGCCGGCGGCGGTCCGTGCCCGATTGCTCGACCTGATGGGCGGAGTGGCGGGCGCCCGCTGGCTTCCCGACGACCAGCTGCATCTCACTCTCCGATTCGTGGGCGAAGTCGACCGGCATTTGGCGCAGGACGTCGACGCGGCGCTGAGCTCGATCCACCATCCGCGCTTCTCGATCGCCCTGAACGGGCTCGGCGCCTTCGAGCGCCGCGGCGAGCCGGTCACCTTGTGGGCCGGGGTCGCTCCCCACGAGCCGCTCCGCGCCCTCCACAAGAAGATCGACCAGGCGCTCGTCCGAGTCGGAGTGGAGCCGGACCGGCGGTCCTACATGCCCCATATCACGATCGCCCGCCTGCCCCGGGGCACCGGCCCCGTCGGGTCGTTCGTCGAGCGATCGGGAGGAGTCGGAGGCCCGCCTTTTCCCGTCGCGCAATTCTGCCTGTACGAGAGCCGGCTGACTCCGGATGGGCCGATCTATTCGGTCGCCGGGCTTTACACCCTCGACTGATCAGGCGCCCAGCCGGGCCAGCAACCGGTCCACCATTCCGGCATAAGTGTCGCCGAACAGGCGCATGTGGAGCAGCGCCGGGAACAGCTGATAAAAAGCGCGCCGCTGTTCCCAGCCCGGCTCAGGGGCGCCGTAAGAGTCCCAAAAGGTCGGTCCCGGCGAGTCGAACAGGGTCAGCATCGCAAGGTCGACCTCAGGATCGCCATGGCAGCAGGCGGGATCGATGAGTGCGGCGAGGCGGCCGTCCGCGACGAGAATGTTCCCGCTCCACAAATCGCCGTGAAGCAAAGCCGGGCGTGGCGCGGGCGGGGCGATCTCGGCCGCCCGTCTCGCAAGCGCCCCGACCCGTTCCCGCCAGGGCCGATCGAGCACTCCGGCGGTCGCGGCCAGCCTTTGCTCGGCCCAGAAACCGGGCCAGTCGCGGCGCTCGCGATTGTCGAGTGCGACGGTGCCGATCTGGTAGTCGACCGGCCAGCCATATTGCTCCCCCTCATGTTCGTGCAGCCGCCTCAGCATCGCCCCGACGTCGGCCCAGGCCGAGGCGCTGAACACGCGGTCGTTCGGGATATGCTCGATCAGGAGCACGCCTTCATGCTCCCCCTCGACGAGCGGCGCCGGCACTCCGGCCGCGGCGATCGCCCGAAGCATCGCGGCCTCGGCGCCGCCTGCGAAATCGCGCTTGGCGACCGACGCCCGGCCGTCCGGCCTGCGCACCAGCAGGGCCTCGGAAAGGTCGCCGCCGGCAAGCCGTTCGAGCCGGTCCTCGGGCAGCCCGGTGAGGGCTGCTACTCGGCGGGCGAACGCCGTCACCCGCCGCCCGCGAGCGTCCGCGCCAGCCCCCGCGCGCCCGCGGTCACGTCGTCCCAGGCGGTGTCGAAATGGCTCTCCTCGCCATAATAGGGGTCGGCGACCGCCTGCCCCTGCCGCCCTTCGACATGGTCGAGCAGAAGCGAAAGCCGCGCCTTGCCGTCGCTGGGCTGAAGGCGCTCGAGGTCGCGCAGGTTGTTCGGGTCCAGCGCGACGATATGGTCGAATCGGCGGAAGTCGTCCCCAGTCACCAGCCGCGCCTTCAGGTGGGAGATGTCGATCCCGTTGCGCGCCGCCACCGCTGCCGCCCGCGGGTCGGGGGGGTAGCCGATATGCCAGTCGCCGGTGCCCGCGGAGTCGATCTCCGAGTCGAGCCCGAGCCGCTCCGCTTCCCGCCGGAAGGCCGCCTCGGCGAGCGGGGAGCGGCAGATATTGCCGAGGCAGACGAACAGCACTCTGGTCTTCATGGAAAAAGGCCTTGTTGCCAAAGCGGCCCGCTCTGCTAGCCACATGGAACCAGAAGCACAATGAGAGGGCCCATGGCGTCCGACCCCGCTGCATCCGCCCCGGCGCGTCCCGCTCGAATCGGCGCCTACGCCTGGTACGCCCTGTTCGTCCTCGTCATCGTCTACATCGTCAACTTCATCGACCGGCAGATCCTGTCGATCCTGGTCGGCGACATCAAGCGCGACCTCTCGGTCTCCGACGCCCAGATCGGATTCCTCTACGGCACCGCCTTCGCGGTCTTCTACGCCCTGTTCGGGATCCCTCTCGGGCGGCTCGCCGACAGCTGGTATCGCGGCCGGCTGATGGCGATGGGGCTGGCGCTGTGGTCGTCGATGACCGCTTTCTCCGGATTCGCCAACAGCTTCGCGATGCTCGCCACCGCCCGAATCGGGGTCGGGATCGGCGAGGCGAGCGCCTCGCCCGCGGCCTATTCGATGATCTCGGACTGGTTTCCCAAGGAGCGGCGGGCGACCGCTTTGTCCATCTATTCGAGCGGCCTCTATATCGGCGGCGCCTTGAGCCTTCCGATAGGCGGATTCGTCGTCGCCCGCTGGAACAGCGCCTATCCGGACACGGCCCTGGCTCCGCTGGGACTGGCCGGCTGGCAGGCCGCCTTCCTCGCCGTCGGCCTTCCCGGGTTGCTTCTGGCTTTGTGGGTGCTCACACTGCGCGAGCCGCAGCGGGGCGCGTCCGACGGGCTCCCGCAGCCCATCGTTCGGCCCAACGCCTGGCGCGACTTCGGCGGCGAGCTGGTCGCGATCCTGCCGCCTCTGACCCTGCTCAGCGTCTCGCGCTACCCGGGAGCACTCAGGCTCAACCTGATCGCGCTCGCCTTGATCGTCGCCGCCGCCTTCGGCCTCTACAAGCTCACGGGCGACGGTCCGCAATGGGTCGCCTACGGGCTCGGGGTCTACGCCATCTTCTCCTGGGTCCAGTCGCTCAAGTTCCGCGATCCGCCGGTCTACCGTTTGATCTGGGGCAGCCCGATCGTCGTGACCCTGGCCGTCGCCTTCGGGAGCATCGCCTTCGTCACCTATGCGACGAGCTTCTGGATGCCCCATTATGTCGAGCAGAATTTCTACGGCGGGGCACTCGAGCCCGCCCGCTTCATCGGCGGGATGAAGGCTAAGGAGGAGATCGGCCTGATCCTCGGCTGGTCGGCCGCCCTGTCCGCCGCCGCGGGCGTGATCCTCGGCGGCTATCTCTCCGACGTCTGGCGCCAGCGCGATCCGAGGGGCCGGCTGTTCGTCAACATGCTGTCGGTGGCGCTCCCGATCCCCTTCGTCGCCTTCCTCCTGACCACCGACAGCCTCGCCGCCTTCTACTGGGTCAATCCGATCGCCCATATGCTGGCCTCGGCCTGGGTGGGTGCCGCCGTCGCGACTCTCCAGGACCTCGTCATCCCGAGGATGCGCGCCACCGCGGGCGCCACCTATGTCCTGGGCACGACGATGGTGGGGCTCGCGCTCGGCCCTTATTATGCCGGAAAGGTTTCGGTCATCTCCGGGGACCTCGCGACCGGGATCTTCGCCCTCTACGTCGTTCCGCCCTTCACCCTGGCCGCCTTGTGGGTCGCCTCGCGCCGGATCGCCCAGCTGGAGGCCAGCAAGGTCGACCGCGCGAGGGAGTCGGGAGAAAGGATCTGAACTTGCCTCCCCACCGCCAGATGGGGAGGGTAGTGAAGGGGTAGAAGGCGCAGGCCACTCCGTTTCGCGCTGGTATCGCGGAAAGGCAGCGCCAGCTACTCCACCATGCTTCGCATGGTCCCCCTCCCCCGGAAATCCGGGGAGCATTTGCTTAGCGCTCCTTCGCCAGCCTGGTCCTCAGGATCCCGGCGCGCTTGGCCTGGCGGGGGAGGCTGGAGAGATCGACGGTCTCGCCGGGGGCGTGAATTCCTCCCCGCGATTTCGCGGGGAGGGGGACCGCGCGAAGCGCGGTGGAGGGGTTCTTTCGAAGCCCGAACCGAAGAACGCCTCCACCATGCATCGCCTGGTCCCCTCCCGCCGCTGCGCGGGGAGGCAAACTATCCCAGCACTCCGCAGGCGATCCTCGCTCCGCTCTTGCCGGACGGATCGGTCCTGTGATCGTCGGGGGAAGCGTGGATCACCACGGCAGCTCCGTCGCCGTCGATCAGCGACGTTGGAAGCATCCCCGAAAGCCCTGCATTGGGGATCGTATATTCGAAGCTTCCGCTGCCGTCGGTCCCGACCACCAGGTTGGGCAGGTCGCCCTTGTGCATTCCCTTGGGATTGTCTTTGCCGTGCATCTGGGCGGTGGGGTTCCAGTGGGGGCCCGCCGACTCGAAGCCGGGCGGATCGCAGCGGCCGGTGGTGTGGAGGTGCGCGCCATAGGCGCCGGCGCTCATCCCGGCCGCCTCGACCCTCACCCTCAAGCTGTCGCCGGCCGTCTCGGCGGTGGCTCGGGCTCGCACCCGGCCCTGGGCATCGCGCAGATCGGCCGTGAGCCGGGGAGGACCGATGGTCGAGACCGCCGTCGGCGGTCCCGCATCGCCGGACATGTTCCCCGCGTCGGCGGCGTCGTCTGTCGCGCAGGCGGTCAGTGCGAGGGCTGAAAAGCCCGGGATCAGCAATTGAGCGAGCCTCATCCTCATTCTCCTCTTCGTGAGGGAGAACGTTCCCGCGCGGCAACGGTTGCCCTCACGGTTGGTTGCTGGGGGAGCCGCCGATCCGGCAACCGCGCAGGCCCCGCCGCTCGACATCCTCGGGGTGGGCTTCGCAGGTAGACCGGGACCGGCTCGGCCATCGCCTTGCGCGGGCGCTCCGGACCGGGAGCGTTTGAAACGTGGGACTTATGTCGCGGCGATCTTCGAAGCCGGAGCCTGAACCCTTTCCCTCTTCACGGCAGAGGAGGGCCGCAGCCAAGGGGTTGGGGGCGAGGGCCGTGCCGATGAGTCGGGGAGACCCTTGTCCCAAGCCCTCAAGCGGATGCGTGGAAGCCCCGGAGCGGCCCCGCTGGCGGGGGGCCGCTCGGGTAACGACTGTCCCCCTCTCCCCGCGAGGACGGGAAAAGGCAGTGAGCGCTCGGTGGAGGGACAATGTGCGGCCTGTCCCGGCCGGGCCGCGCGCAAAAAGAAAGGAGCCGGCCCGAAAGCCGACTCCCTCCTTGTTCTTGGCGTTTCGCCGCCGGAGCGGCGAACCCTTCTTACCAGCCGGAGCCGGGTCCGAAGGAGATTTCCACGCGCCGGTTCTGCGGCTCGCGGACACCGTCCTGGGTCTCGACCAGCGGCCGGCTCTCGCCGAACGCTTCCGTGGTCATGACGCCGTCGGGGATGCCGCGGCCGGCCAGGTACGAACGGACGTTCGCGGCACGACGCTGCGAAAGACCGACGTTGTACTGGTCCGAACCCGACTTGTCGGCGTGACCGGCGATCATCACCTGGGCCTGGCCGCAGGTCTGATAAGCGGAAGCCGCGTTGTCGAGGATGGCCGAGGCCTGCGGAGTGATCTCGTCGCGATCCCAGTCGAAGAAGACCATGAACGGACCGGCGACGCACGGCGGCGGCGGAGCCGGGGGCTCGGGCTGCGGGGCCGGCGGGATCGGGGTCGGCTCCGGCGGAGTCGGCTCGACCGGCGGGGGCGCCGGCTCGGCGCCACCGAAGTTGAAGGTCAGGCCGCCGAGAAGGCTGTGAGACCGGAACCGCATTTCGGTCTCGGCGCCGTTGAAAGCGACCATCCGGACCTTGTCGGCGTTGAAGAAGCGATACTTCAGCGTCACGTCGATATTGTCGCTGATCGCCTGACGGACGCCGGCGAAGACCTGCCAGGCAAGACCCGAATCGGAGCCGTCGAGGAAGGGCGTGGCGTTCGCGAAGTTGCGATAGTTGTTCGCCTTGACCCGAGCCATGCCGACG
>DASVSP010000121.1:0-43728 GCA_036388065.1 Allosphingosinicella sp. | reverse complement strand
CCGCTCGGCCCACGTCCCGAACGCGATCGCCAATCAATATGCGTCCCTGCTGCTCGAATCGCGCAGCGGAGTCGTCGGAGCGGTGCCGTCGGCGGCGATCGGCGCCGGTGCGGAGCCCGGCGAGGCCGAGCTCTCCAATTTCTACCGGACCAACCGCGCCCGCTACACCATCCCCGAGCGGCGGGTGATCCGCTATGCCGTCTTCGGCGCGGAGAATGTCGCGGCCCAGTCGCAGGCGACCGAGGCCGAAGTCCAGGCGGCCTATCGTTCCAACCCCGCTTATTCCGCTCGAGAGACCCGCCGGCTGTCCCAGGTGGTTCTTCCCGAAGCGCAGGCTCGGGCGTTTGCCCAGAAGGTCGCGGGCGGCACCGATTTCGCTGCCGCCGCGGCCCAGGCCGGCCGGAGCGCCGCCGACATCGCGCTGGGCGCCAACAGCCGCGAGGAATATGCCGCCAAGAGCTCGCCCGCCGTGGCGGCGGCGGTGTTCGGAGCCTCCAAGGGCGCCACCGTCGGCCCCGTCCGGGGCCCGTTCGGCTGGCACGTCGTCAAGGTCGAGGACGTCGTCCTGTCCTCCGCCCGGCCGCTCGACTCCGTGCGTTCCGAGCTCGCCGCTCAGATCCAGCAGCGCAAAGCGGGCAACGCGCTCAACGACCTGGCCTCGCGGATCGAGAATGCGATCAGCGACGGTTCGACCTTCGACGAGATCGCGGCCGTGAACAAGCTCGCGGTCAAGGAAACGGCGCCGGTCACCGCGACCGGGGCGGCTCCCGAAACGCCGGGCTGGCAGGCGCCCGCCGAGCTCCAGCCGCTGCTCGAAGGCGCCTTCGCGGTCGATCCAGGCGAGGATCCGGCGGTCGAGACGATCGAGGAGAACAAGCGCTACGCCGTGCTCGCGGTCGCCCGGGCGATCCCGGCCACGGTGCCGCCTCTGGCCTCGATTCGCGACCGGGTGAAGGCCGACCTCGTCGTTCGCCGGGCCTCCGAACGGGCGCGGGCCATTGCGAGCGCGATCGTCGCCCGGATCAACGCCGGGACTCCCCCCGCCCAGGCCTTCGCACAGGCGCAGGTGAAGCTTCCGCCGGTGCAGACCCTTACCGCCACCCGCCGCGACATCGCCCGTGAAAAGGCCCAGGTGCCGCCGCCCCTGGCGATGCTGTTCAGTCTTCCGCGCGGCAAGGCCCGGCTTCTCCCCGCACCCGACGGACGCGGCTGGTTCGTCGTCTATCTCGACAAGATCGTGCCGGGCGACGCGAGCAAGCAGCCGGGCATCATCCAGGCGGTTCGAAGGCAGTTCGAAGGGATCATCGGCGACGAATATGCGCGCCAGTTCACCGCCGCGATCCGGGACGACCTCAAGATCGAGCGCAACGAAGACGCCGTTCGAAAGCTCAAGGCCGAGTTGGCGGGGCCCGGCGGGGTGCAGTGACGAGTCGGGTTCGACGAGGCCCCGATGATCCTCGTCCTCGACAATTACGACAGCTTCACCTGGAATATCGTCCACTATCTGCGCGAGCTCGGGGCCGAGGTTCGGGTCGAGCGCAACGACGCACTGTCGGCGGCCGAGGCGCTTGCGACAGGCGCCGCGGGCTTCCTGATCTCGCCGGGCCCGGGCCGGCCGGAGGAAGCGGGGGCCTCGCTCGCGCTGGTGGCGGCATGCGCCGAAGCCGGCCGGCCGCTGCTCGGCATCTGCCTCGGCCACCAGGCCATCGCCCGGCATTTCGGAGCAAGCATCGTGCGCTCGAATCCGGTGATGCACGGCAAGACCTGCGCCGTCGGCCACTCCGGGACAGGCCTGTTCGACGGCCTCCCCTCGCCCTTCACCGTCGCGCGCTACCATTCGCTGACGGTTGCGCCAGAAAGCGTCCCGTTCGGCCTGGAGGTCAACGCGAGCGCCGAGGACGGGACCGTCCAGGGGCTTCGCCACACCGGCCTTCCGATCCACGGCCTGCAGTTCCATCCGGAGAGCGTGGCCAGCGAGCAGGGCCACCGGCTCCTGGGAAAATTCATCAGAATCGCATACTGTTCCGCCGCCGCTTGACAGCTCCCGTAACGTTCCCTACACGTTCCGCGTTCGTTTCTCAGGGGACCCGACATGCTGACGCGCAAGCAAAGTGAGCTTCTGACCTACATCCAGGCCCGCCTCGCCGAGAGCGGGGTCTCGCCCTCGTTCGAGGAGATGAAGGAGGCTCTGGCGCTCAAATCCAAGTCCGGAGTCCACCGGCTCATCTCCGCGCTCGAGGAGCGCGGCTTCATCCGCAGGCTGCCCAATCGGGCCCGGGCGCTCGAAATCCTGCGAATGCCCGAGGCGCAGCCGGCAAGCCCAGTCCAGCTCAAGGCGCCTCCGGCCTCGCTTCAGGCGGCCAACGACGTGATCGAGCTCCCGCTTCACGGGCGGATCGCCGCAGGTCAGCCGATCGAGGCGCTCGAAGGGCAGACCAGCCTCCCGGTCCCCGCCGCACTTCTCGGTCCGGGCGAGCATTATGCGCTCGAAGTGGCCGGCGATTCGATGGTCGAGGAAGGCATTCTCGACGGCGACTATGCGCTGATCCGCAAGACCGACATGGCGCGCGACGGCGAGATCGTGGTGGCGCTGATCGACGACAACGAGGCGACCTTGAAGACCTATCGCAAGGAGGGCCAGATGGTCCGGCTCGATCCGGCCAACCGCCGCTACGACCCGCAGCGCTACCGGCCCGAGCAGGTCCGGATCCAGGGCCGCCTGGCGGGGCTCCTCAGGAGGTATTGACGTTCGTTCGCCCGACGGGCGAATGAAACGTCATCCCGGGAGGGACCCCGTCAAAGTATTGCTTTGATGGGAACCCGAAGGCCGGGATCCCAGCGAGTGAAAGGCGCCCAGTCCTTCACCCGCCGAGGCCCCGGCTTTCCGCCGGGGTGACGCAAGACGGAGGATCACGATGGCACGCCTCAACTATGTCGAGCTCCCGGTCGGCGATACCGGAGCGGCCAAGGCCTTTTACGAGGCGGCGTTCGGCTGGAGCCTGACCGGGTTCGGCCCGACCTATGCCGCGACGATCACCGGCGACACCGACATCGGCCTCCAGGGCGACCCCGGCGAGGCGACCAAGGGGCCGCTCCCCGTCATCGATGTCCCGGATCTCGAAGCCGCCCTCGCCTCGGTCGAATCCGCCGGAGGCCGGATCGTCCGCCCGATCTTCGCCTTCCCCGGCGGCCGCCGCTTCCACTTCCTCGATCCGAGCGGAAACGAGCTCGCGGCGGTGACCGCGGATCGTTGAGGCGAGGCCTCGGCGCTACCAATGCCTGTCGTAAGCTTACAATCTTCGTGCCGCCGGCGGGGCGATAGCGGCTTGTTCCCCTGCGAAGGCCGGGGTCCGGTCGCACGGCGCCGGGTCTGGGTAGCGGCCTTCGCCGGATGCGATCGGGCCCGGGCCGACTCGCAGTTGCAATCCGCGGCGGTCGCCCCTAGATGGCCGTCTGCCCGACAGGCATGGACGCATAGCTCAGTTGGTAGAGCAGCTGACTCTTAATCAGCGGGTCCTAGGTTCGAGCCCTAGTGCGTCCACCACCTCCTAGACGACCCGGATTGTACAACGGCCGGGGCGGATCGTTTTGGGCGGGATCCGGAGGCTCGGCGGTTCTCGCTTGAGCGTGGGCGCCGCTCTGGTATCCCGAATGCGGGGAGGGCGAAATGGCCGCACTGAAAGATATGCCGGCGTTGGCCATCGACGCCTCCGCGCTTCAGCAGTGGGGCGCCTGCTGGCTCGGCCTCGACGCAACGCCGAGAAAGAACGGCGGCCTCGTGGCGAAAGCGGCTTCCTGGTTCGACAAGAAGCAGGGGATGGATTTCGGCAAGGTCTTCGACCTCGCCTTTGCCAAGTCGGTAGCCGTCATGCTCGGGGACATTGAAGTCCTCGAGCGCGACTCGGACGACCTCATCCCGCCAAAACCGAATGTGATGGAGGTCGGGAAAACGCGGATCGTCGGAGGTATTCGGCCGCAGAACTACGACGCCGCTTATCGGCCGGACGGACCGCGCATCGTGTTCGACAGCAAGACCCTCAACGGTACGAGCAGCGTTCGCAAAAACTGGCAGAACATGGTCAACGACCTCGCCACGGAAGCCGCCACGGTTCACACGCGATTCCCTTACTGCATCGTAGCCTTCATCGTAGCGCTGCCGGCCCCGGCGGTCCCCGCGGCGCAGCGGCGGGACATCGTCAGGACGCTCGAGCGACTGGGGTCGAGAAAGGACGAGCTCGACCAGAACCATCTCGCCGAGGCGATCGCGCTTGCGCTGTGGGATCCCGTCACGGGACAGATCGATCCCGACGTGCCGGAGGCGGGCTCCAACCTGCGGCTCGATACGATGCACGAGCGGGTGTATCCGCACTATCTCGACCGCTATAAGAACCTTCCGCCCCACGATGTCTGAAGTTGCGTTTTCGAGGTCGGAGAACCCCGGCGCGGGCGACGGCGGTGGAGCCCTTCCAAGAGGCGGCCAGTCGCTGCAGCAGCCGTCACGAGGCTCGGCGACTCGGAAGACATCGCTCCATCGCCGATTTAGCCGGGCGCCTGACTTTGGACCGGGAAGCGGATAGCGTCCGGGCCGATTCATCCCTGCCGCGCCTCCGGCCGGCCCAGCTCGGAGGCTCCGCGATGCTCGATGCCGCTCATGCCGCGGCGGCTTTCGCCAGGACGCGGGCGCTGCGGACGCTCCTGCGCTCGCGCGGCGCGATCGAGCGGCATCAGGTCCGGGCCAGCGCCCGCCTGGCCTCCGCGGCGCGCTCTACAATCCCGTTCTACCGCGACAAGGGGCCCGCCTTCGAGGACATGCCCATCGTCGACAAGGCGATCCAGCAATCCCGCTTTCACGAGTTCAACCGCCCGCGGATCACCCTCGACGAGGCGGCGGGGGCGCTCGCCGCCGGGCGGGACACCGTGCGCGGCTATTTCGTCGGGCAGAGCACGGGCACGAGCGGCAATCGCGGCCGCTTCGTCATCTCGCCGGCCGAGCGCTTCGCCTGGCTCGGAACGATCGTCGCCAAGGCGGTCCCAGACGCTCTGATCCGGCGGCGGCGCGTTGCGCTCGCCCTTCCGGGCTTCTCCGCGCTCTACAAATCCGCCTCGAGCGGAAGCCGGATCCGGCTCGCCTTCTTCGACCTGGCGCTCGGGGTCGACGCCTGGCGCGACGAACTCGCCGGCTTCGCTCCGCAAGTGCTGGTGGCTCCGCCCAAGGTGCTTCGCCGGCTTGCCGAGGACGGAGCGCTCCGCGGAGTCGAGCCGTTCAGCGGCGCCGAAGTCCTCGACCCGATCGACCGCGAGATCATCGAGCAAGCGAGCGGGCGCCGGGTGCGCGAGATCTACATGGCGACGGAGGGCCTGTTCGCGGTGGGCTGCGGGCACGGGACCCTCCACCTCGCCGAGGACGTCGTCCGGTTCGAATGGGAGAAGGTGCCGGGCAGCGGCCTCGTCGCCCCAATCGTCACCGACATGGTGCGGCGGGTGCAGCCGATGATCCGCTACCGGATGAACGATCTTCTCGAGCTGTCGAGCGCGCCCTGCCCGTGCGGCTCCCCCTACCAGGCCGTCGCCCGCGTCCACGGCCGGATGGACGACGTCTTCGAGTTCGAGGGGCCGTGCGGACGCGTGACGGTCACCCCGGACGTGCTCCGCAACGCCGTGGTCGATTCCGACTCGCGGATCCGCGACTATAGGATCGTCCAGAAGGCGGACGGCCGCGTCTCGGTCGAGCTTGACGAGGCGCTTGACGAGGAAGTCCACGCCGCCGTCAGGCGGGGCGTGGAGCGGACCCTAGCGCGGCTCGACGCCGCGCCGCCGGTCGAGACCCGCCGCGGAATCAGTCCCCGCTTCGACCGCAAGCTCCGCCGGGTCGAGCGGCAGCGCTAACACCATCATTCCCTCTCCCGTCCTTAACGGGAGAGGAGGGGCCCGCCGTGAAGCGGTGGGAGGTGAGGGTCTGTACGCCGGAGTCAGCAAGACCCTCACCTCCCAAGCCTTCGGCTTGGGCCCCTCCTCTCCCGCGAAAAGCGGGAGAGGGTGTGAGCGTCCCCTATCCTGGATTGCTTCGCCGCTGCTGCCCACCGCAGGCGGCGTCGAAGGGCTCCTCGCAATGACGGGGAATGGACTAAAGCTCCAGCGTCAGCGATCGCTCGCTCTCCGGCTCGGAAAGGCCGTTGGCGAGCCTCCAGATCGTCGGGCCGAGGACGTCCAGGGGACCGACGGCGTAGAGCGGAGGCTCCCCCTCGCGCCACTGCTGCTGGAGGCGCAGGATCCCGCGGTCCTGGGCCAGGACCGGAAGGTGGAAAGCCTTGAGCGCGGCGCGCTTCAGCCAGGCGGGAGCGAGGCCTCGCGGGGTCGCGAAATGGGCCCAGGGCCGGGTCAGGCCGTCCTCCTCCGGGCCGAATATGACGGCGACCGAGAGCCTGAGTCCGCGCTCCCCCTCGAGGGCGACCTCGGCGATGGTCGGCGGATAGTAGCGGCCGATGCTTCGGACGCGCCTGCCTTCGAGCAGCTTGGGCATTATGCCGGCGGCCGTCCGGCCTTCCAGATAGACCGCCTCGGCGCCCCACGGCCCCGACCGGACCGACACCTCGACCGGTCGGCGGCGGGTTGGCGAACGCACCATCCAGGGATGGACGAGGTGCGGGTGGGCCGGGTCGAGATGATTCTCGATGGAGTCGAGCAGGCCGGCGGGACTCGCCGCGAGCGGCCACCAGAAGCGGTCGAGCGACTCGTCCGCCATGGCGTCGGGCAGCTTCGGGAACGGGCCCGGCGCAGCGGCCAGGCTGACCCAGACCAGGCCCGCTTCCTCCACGCACGGCAAGGCGCTCGCCGGCGCCCCGGGAAGCCGCGATCCGGGGACTTGGAGGCAATCCCCTCCCCGCCCGAACCGCCAGCCGTGATAGGGGCAGACGATCGCTCCGGCCTCGATCCGGCCGCGGGACAGCGGAACGCCCCGGTGCGGGCAGCGGTCGTCGAGAACGAACGGGCCGTTCGAGTCGCGCGCGACGACCAGCCGCCGCCCCATCAGCCTCGCCGCGACCGGACGGCGGCGGACCGCCGAGGCAAAGGCGACCGGGTGCCAGCCCGAGACGATCGCGGCGGGCCAGGCGGCTACCATTGCCTTGCAACCATCACCGGCACGACGAAGCGCTTCAGCAGGAGGGCCAGCGCCCGCACCGCCCTCCGCCGGGCCGGCGGCAGGTGCGCGGCGTGGTATGCATTCCACTCGATGACCGCTCGAGCCCCCCGCAACCGCTTGAAATGGGCCGCCCCGGCGGACGCGTGCAGCCGCCAGCCCGCCTCGAGCGCCCTTTCCATGAACATCCAGGTGGCGATCCGGTACAGTCCCTCGTCCTTCGGGCGGCCCGTATCGTAGCCGACGACCGGGGGAGTCATGACCCCTCCCCGCTCCCACATTCCCGCTACCGCAGCGACCGTCCCGTCCGGGTCGAGCGCGACCCGGTAGGAAATCATTCCGGATTCGGCCGAAGCCTGGATGAAGCCGGGGGTCAGGATCGGGTTCAGCGCGGAATATTTGCCGACGTAGAGCATCGCGTAGAGGTCCGCGATCCGGACGGCGTCGCGGGCTTCGACCTTCCCGAGGTCGACGAGCGCGAGCGGCGAGCGAGCCACGAGACGGCGGTCGTTGCCGAACGCGTTCCGCCTCGACCAGTCGCGCCCGAGATCGTCGACGACCCAGATCTGGCGGCTCGGCACGAGGATCCAGCCGTCTGCCTCCAGCGCCTCGCGAAGCCCCGGCGACGACCAGCCGTCGATCGAGCGGACCCCGAGAAGGTGGTCGGGATGGGCCTCGGCCAGCGCCTCCCGCGCCGCTTTCACCCCTTCCCCGCGCCAGCCGTCGTGAAGATTGGTCGAAAGCAGCCAGTTGCCGAGATGGGCGATCCGGTTGATCCGGGCGGCCTTGAGGACGAGGTCGAGGCCGGCGAGCGCCGCTCGCGAAGGATAAGAGGTCCATCCCACCTTCAACAGGTCGAGCTCCGCCCGTGCGTAGAGGACGTAGGCGCTGTGCGGGCTGCAGACGTAGCTTCCGCCCAGCGCGCCGTCGTCGACGGTCACCGGCATCGTCCGGCCGGCCACCTCCAGGGTGGAAAGTCGAGTGGCGACGTTCGACACCATCGCGGGCGCGCCGAGGCGAGTCATTTCGCGGAGCATGGCGGCGGTCACTCGAAGTCCTCGCCATTCCATTCGATATCGTGGGTGCTCTCGCTGGCGGGTCCGTGAAAGCGGGCGGCGCCCCTGAGGGCGAACCGCGCCGCGTCGAGAATCACGCCAGCGACCGGGAGCCGGTCTCCGGGCCGTCCGACCGAGTCGCGGCCCTTGCGCCACGCGGAGCGAAGCTTCCCGAGCGTGCCGCCGGCAATCGCCGAAGGAGCGCCGATCAGCGCCATGGCGGGCGAGAGGTAGCGGATCGTCCCCGCCGGCGGCCGAGGGAGCTCGCTTCGGCCGAGCAGCGCATGAGCGAGCTCGGCCGAGCCGTCGAGCAGGTGAACGCCGCTCACCGCCCGGGGATTGCATTCGATCGGCGCCGCCTTTCCGTCCGGCGCGACGATGACGTCGTAGGAAAGCTGACCGTCGCCGCCGACATGTCCGCCGATCCGGCGCGCCATTTCGACCAGAGCGGGCGAATCCACCGCCTCGAACGCGAAAGCCGCGGACCGGCCGTTCCTCAGGACCGGCCGGTAGGCGATGCAGGCGACGAGCCGCCCGCCGCGGATCGCGGACCAGACGCAAAGCTCCTCGCCGGTCAGCCGTTCCTGGGCGACCCAGCGCCGTCCGAGCGAGAAGGGCAGTGCTGCGGCGGCCCCGGCGCCCGGCCCGACGATGGTCTTCGAACCGAAGCGGGAGAATTCGGGCTTCAGCACGAGGTCGGCGGGAGCAATCGGCACGAGCGCGGCATCGCCCGGCGAGGCGATCGTCCAGGTCGCGGGAGCCGCGACTCCGGCTTCCCGGGCGAGGGCCGGGAAATCGACCTTGGAGTGGAGTGCTCGAAGCGACGCGCTCGACGGCGCGAACAGTCGGTCGGTCCAGCCGTCGAGCTCGGCCGCCGCGGCAAGCCAGAACACCTCCTCGCAGGTCGGGACGACGAGGTCGTAACCGCCCGCGAGGGCTCGGAGCCGGGTTCGGAACGCGCCGAACTCCCGGCGCGGCGGCGGCAGCCGAAGGATCTCGAAGCGCGGCTGCGAGAGCGAGGCCGCGAACGGCCGAACCGAATCCGCGAGAGCCACCTCGCACCCGGCCGCCCGGAAGGACCGCGCCAGGTCGAGCGCCACCGGGGCCCGGGCGCCGGTGACCAGGATCCGGGTCATCTCTCTTCCTCGGCCGCGCGCTCGGCGCAGTGGGAGGGGGTGAGGAGGATGTCCGGATTTCGGGTCCGGAGCTCGTGGAGCTTCGACAAGGTCTCCCGGCCTTGACCGGCATTTCCGAGCAAGGCGGCGGTGAAGGTCGGCGCGGGCCGATTCTCCCGGATCGCGCGGGAGGACCAGGCCGAGTCGGCGACCAGGAAGTGAAGTCCGCGCGGTTCGCGCAGGAGCAGCCCCCAATGTCCCGCGCAATGGCCCGGCAGCGGCACGGCGAGGAGCGAGCCGTCGCCGAGGACGTCGGCTCCGGAGTCGAACGGCAGAAGGTCCCTGCCGAGGGGAACCGGGGGCTTGTCCTCGAAAAAGGCGCAGCGCCCGGGCAGGTCCGGCGGGAGCAGCCCGCGCGGGGTGCCGGCGACAAGCGACCGGATCCGGCCGCGGCCCCAGACGCTTCGAAGCCCGGCCTTGGAGCAATGCACCATCGCGTTTGGAAAACGGGAGAGGCCCGAGGCATGGTCGCCATGGAAATGGGAGAGGACGACGTGGCGCACCTCGCCCGGATCCATGCCCTCGGAGGCAAGGCGGTCGGCGGCGGGACTGGCAATGTCGGGCGGGGTAAGCCATCTGTAGAGCCGTTCCGGAAACCGCGCCGTCGAACTCAGGAAGGCCGGGTCGTAGCCGGTGTCGAAGAGTATCGGTCCCTCGGCCGGGTGAATGATGAGGGCGACGAGGGCCGGAAACGTCGCCGGCCGCCAGGAGCCGCCCCTGATGGTTGCAACCTCGGGGTGGCGGCACGATCCCGTCGTCACGATTCGCAGGCCCATTTCCTTCATCGCGGCACCGCGTGCGCAAGCGCGTCCATCGGGCCGAAGGCCGGGCGCCAGCCGAGCAGCGCCTCGGTCTCGCGAAGGTCGAAGCTTCGCGACCAGGAGAGACCGGCCACCGAATAGCGGGTCAGCGCCGGCTCCCGGCCGGTGGCCCGGCCGGTGAGCTCCGCGGCCGCCGCAAGAGTGTGCAGCGCCGGCTCCGGCAGGCGCAAAATCCGGAAGCTTATTCCCAGCCGTCCGGCGAGCGCCTTCGCCATCTCGACGATCCCGATCGGCTCGAGCCCGGCGACGTTGGCGGCGCCGGTGGAGCTGCCGAGCGCGGCGGCGGCGAAGGCCTCGGCGCAATCGCGCACGTCGGTCGGATGGAACGAAGCCTCGCCGCCGTTCCCGACCGGAAGCACCCCCCGCGAGAGGACCCGCATCAGCCGCGGCAGGATCGCCCTGTCGTCCGGCCCGAGAACGGCGGAGGGCCTGAGGACGATCGTCGCCATACGGCGCTCGTTCATGACGATCCGCTCGGCCTCCAGCTTGGTCCGGGCATAGCAATTGACCGGCCGGGCCGCCGGGCGCGAGCCGCTTCGAAGATCGAGCCGATGGCGGCGCTCGCTGAAGATTGCCGGGGTCGAGGCATGGACGAACCGCGCCGCCCCAGCCCGGGCCGCGGCCTCGACCAGCCTGGCCGTCGCGACGACGTTGTCGGCCCGGAACCCTTCCGGCGGCCCCCAGGGCGACGAGCGTGCCGCGAGGTGCACCACGATCCCGGCGCCGGCGACGAGCGGCGCGATGTCGCCTCCGACCAGGTCGAGAGGCTCGAATCGAACGCCCGGACCCGAAAGAGCGCGGCCCGCTTCCGGGTCGCGCCCGGTCGCGACGACGTCGAGGCCCCGGCCGGCCAGCAAAGGCACGAGGGTCCGGCCGATCCCCCCCGTCGCGCCGGTGACGAGGACCTTCACCACCGGATGATCGTCCCGCCCAGCGACAGCCCGGCCGAGGAGCCGACGAGGAGCGACGCCGAGCCGGGTACAAGCCGGTTCTGGCTGCGCGCAACCGCGAGGCTGTGGGGAAGGCTCGAGGCGATCCGGTTGCCCAGCATCGCGAAGGTATCGACGATCCGCGCCGGATCGCCGCCGAGCCACCGGGCGAGATGCTCGAGGGCCGGTGCCGACGCCTGGTGGGGGATGACGCTCGCGATCTCGTCGGCCCCGAGGCCGGCGTCGGCGAGCAGCCGGGCCATGAATGGCGGGAAGCGGCGGGCGGTCGCCTTGAACAGGGCGATCCCCTCCATCCGGAAGCGGCTTCGTGCGAGAAAGTCCGGCAGGTCCTGGTTCGGCCTCAGCCGGGTTCCGCCGGCTTCGAGCCGGCACAGGTCGCTGTGGTCGCCATAGGTTTCCAAGCGCGAAGCCAGGATCCGCGAGCCGCCGCCGGCCTCGAGCGCCACGGCGGCGGCCCCGTCGCCGAATATCGCGGAGGCTTCGAGGTCGTCATGGTCCAGCGCCGCCGAAGCGATGTCGGAGGCGAAGATCAGCACCCTGCGCCAGCCCTTGATCGTGATCCCCGCGATCGCGTGGTCGAGCGCCGGGAGGAAGGAGAGGCAGGTGGCGTTGACGTCGAAGGCGGGAATCCCGGAGTCGCCGAGCCCTAGACGGCGCTGGACGAGCGGTGCCGTGCCCGGAATCGGCTGCTCCATCACCCCGCACGCGCCGATCAGGGCGTCGATCTGTCCGAGCTCCCAGCCCGCATCCTCCGCGGCGCGCCGAGCGGACTCGGCCGCCATGAAGCTGCTCGTCTCCTCGGCCGAGGCATAGCGCCTCTCGCTTATGCCGAGCTTCATCGCCGTTCCCGCCGGGCGGCCGTACCTCGAGTCCAGTGCGTCGGACGTGACCCTGTCGGCGGGCTCGTACGTTCCGGCGCCTGCCAGCGCGAAGCGGGCGAAATGGCTCATCCCCTGTTTCATGAGAGGATGAGTAGCACCCAATTCGCCGTCGGGCGCGTTCGCTGATTGAGGGCGGCCGATCCGGTCCAGCTCGTCCGGTCCAGCCCGCTGAGGCAGGAGTGCGCGCCGAGCTGCGATTGAGCGGGCCGTGGGCCTTCCGACGCGGCGCCGGATTGCTTCGGTTCGCTCGCAATGACGACGGGCGCGCCCCTAGGCCGGGTCGTCCAGCTCCAGCCACTGCTCGAAGAAGCCGCCATAGCCGCGGTCCGGGTCGATGAAATGGACCTCGTAGATCCAGGTCCGCGCATTGCCGTCGCGGTCGGGCCCGGACAAAGGCAGCCGGTTGCCGGGATGAAGATAATTCTCGCTGAGCTCGCCCTGGACGATTTCGTGCGGGAAGCTGCCGATCAGGTGCCCGGCATGCCAGTTCGCGTAGGTGTAGCCGTGAGCCCGAGCCGCTTCCACGGCAAGCTCGTACATGTCGGCTCCGGTGACGGAGCCGCGGTTCTTCTTGAAATAGTCGCGGCCTTCGTACCAGGCCGCCTCGATCGAGTCGCGGAGCCGGATCCTGCCGGGATCGTCGCCGATCACATAGGTGCGGCCGATATCCGCCTCCCAGGATTCGAACATCGGCCCCAAGTCGACGAACACGAGGTCGTCGGCCTGGATCACGAGGTCGGCCGGAGTGTCTCCGAAGGTCGACAAGGTGTTCGGCCCGGCCCTGACGATCCGCTTGTGCCAGTGCTTGAAGGTTCCGAACATCTCCTGGCCGAGCGATTGAAGCTCGCGGCTGAGCTGAAGCTCCGTCACTCCGGCCCTGAAGAGCCCCGTCTCCTCCGCGGACCGGAGCAGGTCCATCGCCATCCGATGCGCCTGAAGCAGCCTGGAATGGCGGTCGGGGGCGGGATCGTAGGTGTAGGTCATTTTCTGCCGTCGGGTCCGGACCGGTTGTTCGTCCGGCCGTGTAGGAAATTGAAGCGGCCGAGGCGAGAGCCCAGTCGCGGAGTCCATCGCCGGCCGTTTTCCTATTCGCGACCGGAGGCGCCGGAGCCTAGCTAAGCCTTCGCCCGGCCCAGACGACCCGTCCGATGATCGCGAGCGTGGCGAGATCGATATCCTTCCACTCCGGATAGGCCGGGTTGTCGCTGGTGATCGTCGCCCGCGCCGCGAAGGGGTTGATGGCGAGGCGCTTGACCATCAGCGTATCCTCGCGGCGAAGGACGTAGATCCCGTCGCGAAGCCTGTCGGCGCCGTCCGCTCCGTCGACCAGTATGTCGTCGCCGTCGGCCAGCGTCGGGCTCATCGAATCGCCCTGGACCCGGATGAAGGAAAGCTTGTTGGTTCCGCCTTTGCAGAGCTGGCGCAGCCACTTGGGATCGAAGGCGATGTGCGAGACGGCGGTTTCGCCGTCGGTGATCGCGCCGTGCCCGGCCGAGGCTCCGACGTCGAGTCGGGGAACCTTGATCATCCCCTCGGTCGAATCCTCGCTCTGCCGGCCGGACGGTCCGCCCAGAAGCGCCTCGCTCACTCCCAGATAGCGCGCGATGGTTCGGCGATCGTCCTCGTCGAGCTTTCGCGGAGTGCCGCGCTTGATGAACTGCTGGATATAGGCGGGATTCTTGCCGATCAGCCGTGACAGGCCGGCAAAGTCCTCCCCCCGTTCCTTGAGGAGGCGCGCGAGGGTTTCGCGAGGGTCGTTGCGGTCCATATCGCCCTTCTAGCGGCAGGAATTGTCCTAGACAAGTAGGAACTTTCATGGGAGAATAGGAAATCGACCGATTCGGAGTTTGCAATGATCCTCGACCGCATCGACCGTTACCTTCGAAGCTCGAAATCCTCTCCGTCCCGGCTCGGTAGAGACGCCGTCGGCGATCCCAATTTCGTGATGAACCTGCGCGACGGAAGGCAGCCGCGCCAAGCCACGCTCGAGCGAGTCCTCGCCTTCATCGAGCGGGAGGAAGCGCGAATCCAATGACATGGACGAAGCTCCTGGCCGAGTGGGCCATCTATCTGGTCATCGGAGCCGCTTTGGCGGCCGGGATCGCGGCGTCTTACGGTCGCGAGCTCGAGGCCGGCCGCCATCCCAATCGCGAATGGTGGATTCGGCGGCTTCTGATCACCCCGCTGCTGGTCATCGCCGCGACGGCAGCGACCGAGCTTTTCGGCCTCAGCAAAAGCGGCACCGCCTTCACCGCCGCGATGCTTTCGATCGGAGGCTACGACGTCATCAAGCTCATCGAGGCGCGGTGGCTTCGCCGGGTCGGCCTCGGCGACGACCGCCTTCCTCCAAGGCCCCGGAGCCGAAGGCGCCCCTCCCCGCCGGATTGATCCGCCAAGGCTCGGGCAAGGTTGCGGCGCCGCGCCCGATCCCCGAGAAGCGGCGGATGGACCAGGTCAAGCGCTCCTTCCCGCCGGTCGTCGACTGCCGAACCCGGGTGCTCGTGCTCGGAAGCCTGCCCGGCGAGGAATCGCTCGCCCGAAGCCAATATTACGCCAACCCCCGCAACCATTTCTGGCGGCTGATCGGGGAGGTCGCCGGGCTCGATCTGGTGCAGCTCCCTTACGAAGCGCGCCTAAAGGCGCTGATCGAGGCTGGGATCGGACTCTGGGACACGGTCGCTTCGGCGACCCGCCGAGGAAGCCTCGACGGCGCGATTCGCGGCCAATTGTCGAACGACCTCGCAGACCTCGCCGGCCGCCTGCCGGAGCTCAGGGCGGTCGGCTTCAACGGCGGGAAATCGGCCTCGCTCGGAAGGGTGCAGCTCGCGGGCAGAGCGGACCTGGCTCTGATCCCGCTGCCGTCGAGCAGCCCGGCTTACACTCGGCCGTTCCAGGACAAGCTTGCGGAGTGGATGAAGCTCAAGCCGTATCTCGCCGAACGTCGAAACCGTTCGGGTTGAGCCTGTCGATGCCGTTTCCTGTCGTCGCACGGCGCAGGCAACGGCCTTCGACAAGCTCAGGCCGAACGGCTAGGGCGCGACACCCCCTCATTGCCACGGGAAAGAGACATGACCGAAGCCTTCATCTGCGACGCGGTTCGGACCCCGATCGGCCGCTACGGCGGAAGCCTCGCCCACGTCCGCGCCGACGATCTCGCCGCGATCCCGATCCGGGCGCTGATCGAGCGCAACCGACAAGTCGACTGGGACGAGCTGGACGACGTCATCCTGGGCTGCGCCAACCAGGCTGGGGAGGACAATCGCAACCTCGCCCGGATGGCCGGGCTGCTCGCCGGCCTCCCCGACAAATCGGGCGGAGTGACCCTGAACCGCCTCTGCGGCTCGGGAATGGATGCAGTCACCATGGCCGCCCGGATCATCCGCGGAAGCGACGCGGACATGGTCCTCGCCGGCGGCTCGGAGAGCATGAGCCGGGCCCCCTTCGTCATGGCGAAGGCCCAGAGCGCCTTCGACCGAAACGCCGAGATGTACGACACGACGATCGGCTGGCGCTTCGTCAACCCGAAGATGAAGCACGCTTATGGCGACGACACGATGCCCTCGACGGCTGAGAACGTAGCTCAGGAGTGGCAGGTAAGCCGCGAGGATCAGGACGCTTTCGCCGTCCGAAGCCAGGACAAGGCCGCGACTGCGCAGGAGAATGGCCGATTCGCCGCCGAGATCGTTCCGGTCACCATCCCGCAGCGCAGGGGCGACCCCTTGGTCGTCGACCGCGACGAGCATCCGCGCAAGACCAGCGTCGAAGCGCTCGCCAAGCTGAAGCCGATCGTCCGCGGCGACGGCACCGTCACCGCCGGCAATGCTTCGGGAGTGAATGACGGCGCCGCAGCGATGGTGGTGGCCTCGGAGGAGGCAGCGAAGCGCAACGGCCTTGTCCCCCGCGCCCGGATCGTCGGCGGGGGAGTCGCCGGGGTTCCGCCCCGGATCATGGGAATCGGCCCCGCCCCTGCATCTCAGAAATTGTTGAAACGCCTGGGCCTAAGTATCGGCGATATGGACGTAATAGAGATAAACGAGGCTTTTGCAGCCCAGGCCCTGCCGGTGCTTCGCGAGCTCGGGCTTCCCGACGATGCCCCGCACGTCAACCCGAACGGCGGGGCCATCGCTCTCGGCCACCCGCTCGGGATGTCGGGCGCAAGGCTGGCGATGACCGCGACCGAGGAGCTCCACCGCAGAGGCGGCCGCTATGCGCTCTGCGCCATGTGCATCGGGGTCGGGCAAGGCATCGCCCTGGTGATCGAGCGGGTTTGATCGGAGAGGCGGTGAGAGCCCGTCATCCCGGCGAAAGCCGGGACCTCGGGGAGACCCGCCGAGCCTTTTGCGTCCTGGGGTCCGGCTTTCGCCGGGATGACGGGAAGCCTCCCGCCCCTTCGAGCGTTCATTGCCGCAACAGGCGCCTCCTGCTAGGGCCCGCGCCAGGAGATCAGCCATGTACACGACCGAGCTGGGCAAGACCAAGAACGTCGCCTCCACCGAGGATTCCGACAAGCTCGCCGCCTTCGAGGCGCGCGTCGCGGCGGACGAGTTCATCGAGCCAAAGGACTGGATGCCCGAGGCCTATCGCCGCACGCTCACCCGCCAGATCTCGCAGCACGCCCATAGCGAGATCGTCGGAATGCTCCCCGAGGGGAATTGGATCGGCCGGGCGCCGTCGCTGAGGCGCAAGGCGATCCTGCTCGCCAAGGTGCAGGACGAAGCGGGCCACGGCCTCTATCTCTATTCGGCTGCCGAGACCTTGGGCACCAGCCGCCGCGAGATGATCGAGGCGCTCCACTCGGGCAAGGCCAAGTACAGCACCATCTTCAACTATCCGACCCTCACCTGGGCCGACATCGGGGCGATCGGCTGGCTGGTCGACGGCGCCGCGATCATGAACCAGGTGCCGCTCCAGCGCACCTCCTACGGCCCCTATGCCCGGGCCATGGTGCGGGTCTGCAAGGAGGAGAGCTTCCACCAGCGCCAGGGCTATGAGATCTGCATGGCGATGATGGCCGGAACGCCCGACCAGCAGCGGATGATGCAGGACGCCTTCACCCGCTGGTGGTGGCCGTCGCTGATGATGTTCGGGCCGCCCGACGCCGACAGCCCCAACACCGCCCAGTCGATGCGCTGGCGGATCAAGCGCGACACCAATGACGAGCTCAGGCAGAAGTTCGTCGACATCACCGTTCCGCAAGCCGAGGCGATCGGCCTCGCCGTCCCCGATCCGGCGCTGAAATGGAACGAGGAGACCGGCCATTACGATTTCGGCGAGGTCGACTGGGAGGAATTCTACGCCGTCGTCCGGGGCGAGGGCCCCGTCGCGAAGGAGCGGATGACTGCAAGACGTCAGGCCTGGGAAGACGGAGCCTGGGTGCGCGAGGCTGCGGCGGCCTATGCCGAGAAGCACAGCCGGAAGGCGCAGGCGGCATGACATCCACGCGCGGAGGCCGGCGACCCACCCGTCATCCCGGCGAAAGCCGGGACCTCGGGTCGAAAAGTCTCGGCGGGTCTCCCCGAGGTCCCGGCTTTCGCCGGGATGACGAACGATGAAGGACTGGCCCCTCTGGGAGGTCTTCGTCCGCTCCAAGGGCGGGATGGCCCACCGCCACGTCGGCTCGGTCCACGCCCCCGACCCGAAGATCGCGCTGCGCCACGCCCGCGACACCTACACCCGCCGGATGGAGGGGATCAGCCTCTGGGTCGTGCCCTCCGCCTCGATCGTCGCGTCCGACCCGGGCCAGGACTCCGCAATGTTCGATCCCGCCGCCGACAAGGTCTACCGCCACCCGACCTTCTACGACATCCCCGAAGGCATCACGCACATATGAGGGGGGATGCCAAAAATCCTCCCCAGGATTTCCTGGGGAGGGGGACCGCGCGAAGCGCGGTGGAGGGGTTCTCGGGCGCCGGAAGGCCCCTCCATCAGGCTTCGCATGGTCCCCCTCCCCTGCAAATGCAGGGGAGGACTTAAATGCCCGCGCTTCCCCCAATCCGTCCCGAGGACGAGCGCCGCGCCGCCATGGATTCGCCGAACGGCGCCTTCGACGCGGAAGGCGAGCCCGAAGGCGGGGCGCTGTTCGAATATCTCCTCCGCCTCGGCGACGACAGCCTGATCCTGGGCCAGAGGCTCGGCGAATGGTGCGGGCACGCGCCGTCGGTCGAGGTCGATCTCAGCCTCGCCAACATCGCACTCGACCTGATCGGCCAGGCCACCCATTTTCTCGAATATGCCGGAAAGGTGGAGGGCAAGGGCCGGGACGGTGACTCGCTCGCCTTCCGCCGCGACGTGCTCGACTATCGCAATTGCTGGCTGGTCGAGCAGCCGAACGGCGATTTCGCCCGCACGATGGCGCGGCAATTCCTCTTCTCGACCTGGCAGAAGCTGCACTTGCGGGCGCTTCTCGGCTCGAAGGACGGGCTCGTCGCCGGGGTCGCCGAGAAGGCCGTCAAGGAGGTCACCTACCACCAGGAGCTCGCGAGCGAATGGGTGGTCCGCCTCGGCGACGGGACAGAGGAGAGCCGGCGCCGGATGGAGGACGGCCTCGCGTGGAACTGGCGCTTCGTGCCGGAGCTGTTCGAGACGGACGATCTCGCCGCATTCATGGCGGAGCGTGGAATCGGCGCGGATCTCGGGGCTTTGCGGGCGGATTACGATTCGCAGGTCGCCGCCGTCCTCGCCGAAGCGACGCTTCAGCCGCCGGCCGACCAGCGGCCGATCCTGGGCGGCCGGCGGGGCCATCACTCCGAGCATCTCGGCCATCTGCTCGCGGCGATGCAATATCTGCCGCGCACCTATCCGGACGCGAAATGGTGAGCGTGGTGCTCCCGTCATCCCGGCGAAAGCCGGGACCTCAGGTCGAGAAAGCACCTTTTCCTGCGGGAGGTCCCGGCTTTCGCCGGGATGACGTGGAGGGGATACGGGCGGTCCTGGCCGAGGTCGCCGACCCGGAGATTCCGGTCATCTCCGTCATGGACCTCGGAATCGTCCGTTCCGTCGAACCGGACCGGGTCGTCATCACGCCGACCTATACGGGCTGCCCCGCCGCCCAGGTCATCGAGCGCGACGTTCGTGATGCCCTCGACTCGGCCGGCTACCGCGACGTCCGAATAGAGACGGTCCTCTCCCCTGCCTGGACGACCGACTGGATCACGCCCGAAGGCCGAGCCAAGCTCCGAGCCTACGGAATTGCCCCCCCGACCTGCTCCGCGGTGGAGTGCCCGCAATGCGGGTCGACCGAAACGGAAGAGATCAGCCGCTTCGGCTCCACCCCCTGCAAGTCCCTCTGGCGCTGCCGCTCCTGCGCCGAGCCGTTCGACCTGTTCAAATGCCACTGAGCGAACTCGGATGAGCGTCAATTTCCACAGCCTGGCCATCGCCGAGATCATCGACGAAACCGCCGAGGCCAGGTCGATCCGCTTCGAGGTGCCGCCCGAGCTTCGCGAGGCTTTCCGCTTCAGGCCCGGCCAGCACCTGACTCTGCGCGCCGAGATCGGCGGCGAGGAAGTCCGCCGAAACTACTCCTTGTGCGTCGCCCCGCAGGAAGGCGAGCTCAAGGTGACCGTCAAGCGCATCGCCGGCGGCCTCTTCTCCAACTGGGCGAACGACACCCTGCGGGCCGGCGACCGGATCGACGTGATGGAGCCGCACGGAAGCTTCACCTGGAATTTCGAGCCGCGGCTGGCGAACCGTTACGCCGCCTTCGCCGGAGGCTCGGGAATCACCCCCGTCATGTCGCTGCTCAAGACCGCTCTGATCGAGGAGCCCGCGAGCCGCTTCACCCTCTTCTACGGCAACCGCGACAGCCAGTCCGTCATCTTCCTCGAAGAGCTCGCCCGGCTGAAGAACCGGTTCATGGAGCGGCTCGAAATCCACCACTTCCTCGCCGAGGAGGCCGAGGACATCGACCTGTTCAACGGAATGCTCGACCGCTCCAAATGCGGCGAGGTTCTCGAGCATCTCATCGATCCCGCCGACGTTGCCGCCTTCTTCATCTGCGGGCCCGGCCCGATGATGGACTCGGCCGAAGGCGCCCTCGTCGAGCGGGGAGTGAGCTCCGGGAAGATCCGTCTCGAGCGATTCACCGCCGATCGCCCTCCGGAGGCGCTCCAGGCCCAGCTCGACGCTTTGTCGAGGCATGCGCAGGGCGCGACCATTCTGGTCACGCTCGACGGCCGAAAGCGCCGGGTCCCGTTCAGCGCCGAGGCCGGCAACATCCTCGACAGCGCCCGACTCGCCGGCCTCCCAGCGCCGTTCGCCTGCAAGGCCGGGGTCTGCGCGACGTGCCGGGCCCGGGTGATTTCGGGCCAAGTCGAAATGGCCGCGCGCTACGGCCTCACCGACGAGGAGGTGGCGAACGGCTACATCCTCACCTGCCAGTCGGTGCCCAAGGGCGAAGGGCTCGAGGTCGATTACGACGCCTAGGGCACGATGTTTTTGTCCGATCCGTCAATGCGAGGAGCCCTTCGACGCCGCCTGCGGCGGCGGTCAGGATAAGCTGCTGCCGCGCAGCAGCGACGAAGCGATCCAGCGGGTTTCCGAGGCCGCTCCGGATTGCTTCGCTCCGCTCGCAATGACCGGATCAACCTGAAGCGATAGCGCCTAGAACCGGAACGACAGCCTGAGGCCGAGCTCGGTCGTCCGGTTGTGCGGTTCGAAGAACTCGATGGCCTCGCTGGGATCGTCCGGATTGGTGATCGTGAAGCTGTCCGAGCGGTCGATCTTCCAGTGCCGGACGAAGGGCCCGAAGCTCAGCGCATGCTTGCCGATCGGCATCTCATAGGCGACGCTGGCTTCGAAGCCGTGGCCGCCGTCGAGGTCCAGCTTGAGGTCCGGAACCTCCGGATCGAGGTCGGACAGCTTGGATTCCGCAGTCCCGTTCAGAACGAGATTATACTGGGCGTTGAACAGGACCGCGCCCTTTCCCACCGGAAGCCGGGCACCGACTCCGATAGGGACGTAGGCGTAGCCGACCTCGCGGTCGTAGCCGCTGAGGCCGCCGGACGAGGTCTCCCCGCCGCTTTCGTCGATGAGCGCTCGTCCGGCGAGGCCGATGAACGGGCTCAGGGTCGCGCCGCCGCCCACCGGAACGTCGAGCCCGACATGCAGCTCGAGCTGGCCGACGCTTTGGTCGACATTCTCGATCCGCTCGTCGCCGGCAGGGTCGGGCGAGCGATAATCCACCGATCCCGTGGCGACCGCCAGCTTGCCGCGGAGAAAGAAGCCGCCGCCGAGCGTCTCGACATAATTGACGTGGAAGCCGCCGAAGAGGCCGTCGTCATAGACCACCGTCTCCCCTTCCAGGCGCTCCCGATAGGCGTAGTCGAAGACCTCGACTCCTGCCTCGAATCCGCCGGGGGTCCGAGCCTGCGCCGTCCCCGGCGGGAATCCCGCGCCGGCAACCAAGGCCGCGTTCATGGTACCCGTCTTTTGCATCTATCCCTCCCTTGGCCGCTGCCCGAAGATGGCGCGGCGCAGGGATGGATTTGGACGCGGGCGCTTGTGGGAATATTACGCAGCGGCACTCCTCGCCGTAAGCTCCCCGCAATGTCGGTTCAGCAAAATGAAAGCTGAAGAAGGAGGGGAGGCCGTTGCGCATCTTGCTGGTTGAGGACGAGCCTGAGCTCGGCGTGGCCATCGCGTCGAGGCTGAAAGGCGAAGGCTTCGTCGTCGATCATGTCGCAAGCCTCGGCGAAGCGATCGAGGCGGTGCTCGGCGCCGAATATCGCCTTCTGCTCCTCGACCGCCGCCTGCCCGACGGCGATGGCCTCTCGCTGCTCCCGGTCCTTCGCACCCGCCCCTCACCGCCCCCGGCGATCGTCCTCACGGCGATGGACGACGTCCCCGACCGGGTCGCCGGCCTGGATGCCGGCGCAGAAGACTATCTGATCAAGCCCTTCGCCTTCGACGAGCTCCTTGCCCGAATCCGGGTCCTCCTTCGGCGCTCGAGCGCAGGCGCGCCGGCGCCGAGCGTTACCGTCGGCGGCCTGGAATTCGACCTCGCGTCCCGCGAGGCACGGGTCGAGGGCGTGCCGCTCACCCTGCCGCGCCGGGAGCTCGCCATCCTCGACGCCCTCTCCCGCCGCGCAGGGAGGGTGGTGATGCGCGAGCATCTCGAGGCGCAGGTCTACGGCTATGACGACGAGATCGCCTCCAATGCGCTTGAAGCCCACATATCCCGTCTCAGGAAACGCCTCGCCGACGCAGGCGCCCGGGTCGTCGTCCACGGAGTGCGCGGCGTCGGCTACATGCTGAGGGCAGCATGAGGCTGCCCCGCGCCTCGCTCGTCCGGCGGCTGACGCTCGCCTACATCCTGGGCCACACGATTGCCTTGTTCATCTTCCTCGTCTCGCTCGTACCCCTGGTGCGCGATGACGATGTCGATCAGATCGGCCCCGGCGTCGTCATCGCCATGCTGCGCGAAGACCTTGTGGAGACCCCCGCAGCCCTTACCCTCCGGCCCGGCAACAGCTTTGAGGCGTTCGCCCGTACGACTCCCGGTGTCTGGTTCGTCGCTCGCAAGGGCACGCGCGCCCTGCGCTGGGGGCCGGTGCCCGCTCAGGCGACGGAGGTGCTCGGAAACCTGCCCCCCGTCACCATCCTGGCCGATTTCGGCAATATCGGCGCCACCGGCCGCGCCGGCGACATGGAGGTGGCGCGGGGCGACGCGGATCCCAACTCGCTCCTCCTCGCCGCCGGCGGAGTCCGGGCGGAGGCGGTAACGTTCGGCACGTGGCTCGGCTACCTTCACCGCGAACTCTACCTCTTCATGCCCCTCCTCAGCGCCCTGTTCAGCCTGATGGGCGCGCTGATCGCGATTCCCCTGGTCCTGCGCAGCGTCCGCCCCACCGTCCGCGCCGCCGCCGCGCTCGATCCCACCGACCCGGCTCAACGCCTGCCCGAGCGCAAGGTGGTGAAGGAGCTCCTTCCTCTGGTCCGGGCCTTCAACGGCGCGCTCGAGCGGCTTGAAGCCGGCTTCGAGCGGCGCCGCCGCTTCATCGCCGACGTCGCTCACGAGCTGAGGACTCCGCTCGCGATCCTAAACATGCATGTCGAGGCGCTGCCGAACTCCGCTCCCAAGCCCGATCTTCAGCGCACCGTGTTCCGCCTCGGCCAGATGGTGGGCCAGATGCTGGATTCCGAGCGTCTTGCGCTCGCCGCCCGGCGCCGGGAGCCGGTCGATCTGGTCGCGCTGGCGAAGGCCACGGTCGCCGACATCGCGCCCCTGGCGGTCGCCAGCGGATACGAGATGGCGTTCAGCTCGGAGCGCGAGCAGGTGACGGTGGAGGCCGATGGGCATGCAGTCGCTCGCGCCATCGCCAACCTGCTCGGCAATTCCGTCGCCCATGGGGGCAATTCGGGCACAATAGAGGTTCATGTCGGCCGCGGCGGCCGGATCGACGTAGCGGATGGCGGGCCTGGAGTTCCAGTCGAGGCCCGGGAGCGGATCTTCGAGCCTTTCCACCGCGAACGATGGGATCGGGACGGCTGCGGCCTTGGCCTCCACCTGGTTCGGGAGATCATGCATGCGCATGGCGGCGAGGTCCGGCTGATAGGCTCCGGACCCGGCTCGCTCTTCCGCCTGGAATTCCCCGCTGCCCGGGTCGAGGGCGGCGGCTGAAGGTCAGCGGCTGCCCCGGTCCGCGCTCGCCCCGTACCGCGCCATTCCGTAGCCGGTCAGGTTCTGGTCGAAGCTGATCACCGCCCGAACCGTACTCTGCATCGCCGCCATCCGGTGGCCGAGCGGCGCAGAAGTGCGGCGGATCATCACCGCCACGGCGTAGGAGCGGCCGTCGGGGCCGGTGATCACTCCGATGTCGTTATATCCCGCCTGGACTCCGCCCAGCACCTGGCCGGTGCCCGTCTTGTGGGCGAGCCTCCAGCCGGGAGCGAGGCCGCCCTTCAGCCGCTGGGGGCCGGTCTTGGTGTTCGACATGATCGAGAGAAGCTTCGCCGTCGAGCCGGGCGAGAGAAGCTCGCCCCGCTTCAGCCGGGCAAGAGCGCCGACGATCCCGTTCGGAGTCGCTCCGTCCATCGGGTCCTGGATGTAGCGCTCGAAGGCTGCCCGGCGGACGCTCGCCGGAACCGCGTTCCGGGCCGCGTAGAAGCCTCCGCCATAAGCGTAGGACTGCCTCCACTCCATTCCCGCGATCCGGCTCTGAAGCAGCCGCTCGCCGGGCCCGAAGCGGATTCCGCTGATCCCCTTGTCGCGAAGGAAAGCCCGGACCGCCTCCGGCCCTCCCGCCCGCCAAAGCACCGCGTCGTTGCAGGTGTTGTCGCTCTGCTGCAGCGCCCGGGTCATCAGGCTGTCGATGGTGGTGGTGTAGCCGTTGGTGCCGATCTGGGCCGCGATCGGCTGATGGAAGAGCGTCATGTCCGACCTGGTCAGGGTCACCGGCCGGGACAGGCTGAGCTCGCCCCGGTCGGCCTTGTCGAGGGCGGCGAGCGCCACCCAGAATTTGCTGACGCTTTGCTGCGGGAAATAGGTGTCGCCGTCATAGCTCGTCGTCCAGCCGCTCTGGACGTCGCGGACCGCGATCCCGATGTCGCCGCTGAACGCCTGGCCCAGAGCCTTCACCTGGCCTTCGAGGATCCGCCGGGCGGCGGCCTCCTGCGCCGTCGCCGCCGGGGCGTAGGTCGACGAAGCGTCATAGCCCCTGACCGTCGATGGAAATGACGGCCCCGAAGCACGGCTTCCGCCCGGCTGAGCCTGAGCGAGCGCTGCGCTGGCGGCACCGATCGCGGCGATCCCGACTAAAGCGGCTCCCCGGGCGAATCGGCCCGATCCATCGATGAACTGGCGGCGCGATACGGTCACTGGCCCCTCCTAAACCCTTATTCCCCAATAGAATCATCATACGGAGGCGAGGCTTTCCGCCAGCTTAAAAACGAGGCGTTTCGATGAGGCGTTCCAGGCTTGCGACGGACTCCTATCCTCCCCGCGATTTCGCGGGGAGGGGGACCGTGCGAAGCACGGTGGAGGGGCTCTTCGCGGCCATGCCCCTCCACCAGGCTTCGCCTGGTCCCCCTCCCTGCGAATGCAGGGGGAGGACAGGGGTCCGTCATTGCGAGCGGAGCGAAGCAATCCAGCACAGCGTTCGTCACAACGCCGTAACCGGATTGAAGCGTCGCCTCGCTCCTCGCGATGACGTCAGAAGTTCAGCCGCGCCGTCAGCCTGATGTCCCGTCCCGCCAGAGGCGCCACGTCCTTGAGGAAGCTGGCGTGGCGCCGGGCGTCGACGTCGAAGATATTGTTCGCGGCCAGCGTGATGCTGGTGTTCTTGTTGTTGCGCAGCGGCTTGAACTGAACCGAGGCGTTGACCAGGGTGAAGCCGCGGGTCGGGGTCTCGAGCTCGGCGAGCCGGTCCTGCTTCGCCGTCCATTCCACCTCGATCCGGCCCTGGACCCGGGGCGCCTGAGCCTCGAGCCCGCCCATCAGCCTGAACGGCGGGATCCTCGGCGCCGGGCCTGCGCCCAGGATCGTCGCTCTCACGTAATCGGCCACGCCGTCCGCGACGAACGTCACTGCGCCCGTGCGGGCGAGCCGGACGGATCCTTCGATCTCCACTCCGGAATAGCGGGCGTCCGCCTGTGTGATCTGGAACACCGGCAGATCGTCCTCGACGTCCCCGGTCCTGCGTTCGAAGATGTAATCGTCGAACCAGCTCCTGAAGACGGACGCGGACAGGCTGTAGCCGTCTCCTTCAGCGTTGAACGTCGCTTCGAGGCCCCAGCTCTTCTCCTTGCCAAGGTCCGGGTCGCCGATTTCGAACGACTGGGTGCCGGCATGGGGACCGTTGGCGAACAGTTCCTCCGCCGAAGGCGCGCGCTGGGTGTGCGAGCCGTTGAGGCCGAACCGGACGCCCTTGGCGATTTCGAAGCTTGCACCCAGCGATCCGGAAAAGGCGTCGAAGCCGCGCTTCAGCGCCGGATTGCCGAGATCCGAGTCGGCCTCCGCGCTGACCGTCTGGCGCTCGTAGCGGGCGCCGGCTTCGGTGCGCAGCGGGCCCGATTCGTAATTCTGCAGCGTGAAGATTCCGAATTGCGAGGTCCGGCTCTCGGGCAGGAACTTCTCCTCGCCCATCACATCGAGGTGGCGGCGGAAATATTGAACCCCGAAGCCTCCGCCCCAGCCGCCCCTTTCGGCCTGAACGACCTCGAGCCGGCCTTCGAGGCCTTTGGTGAGAAAGGTGGTTCCGATCTCCCCGGATTCCTCGAGCTCGTCGTGGCGATAATCGGAGTAGCCGGCGCGGAATCGGACGGAGTCGACGAAGCCCGGTCCCATGTCGATCTCGGCTCGGGCGTCCGCCCGGTTCTGGCGGACGTCGATCCTGGGCGCTTCCGCTTCCGCGCCCGGTTCGAGCGAGAATCGAACCGGGATGCCGTAGAGGCTGTCATAGCGGTTGACGGAAAGGCCGAAATTGGTCTTGCCGTCGACATAGGCGACCCCCAGAGCGACGTCCGACGTCTCGGCCGCGGTGTTGGGAAGCCGGCCCTTCAGGTCCGCCAGCGCCCGGACTTGCGGATCCTCGCTCGCCGCGGCCTGGGCGCGCAACTCGCGGGACAGCACGAAGCCGCCGATCCTGAGATCGTTCGTCTTGCTGTAATTGCCGTCGGCGTGGATCACCCACTTGCCCGAGACCGGAACGTCGATCGTGGCATTGGCCGACCGTTCGTCGGCGGCGGACCCGTAGGTGGCAATGGCCGCGACATGGACGCTGTCGCCCGGAATCCGGCGCGGGATCCTCGAATCGATGACGTTGACCACTCCGCCGATCGCCGCCGATCCGAACAGCAAGGCGGAGGGCCCGCGAAGCACTTCGATCCGGTCCGCGGTGAGCGGGTTGATTGCGACGGCGTGATCGACGCTGGTGTTGGAGGCGTCGAGGCTTCCGATTCCGTCGGTCAGCACCCGAACCCGCTCGCCCTGGAAGCCGCGAAGCACCGGTCTCGAGGCGTTGGGACCGAACGAGGTGGCCGAAACTCCCGGCTGCCGGGCAAGCGTCTCGCCGATCGTCGGCCGGAGCTCGCGGGCGAGCTCGGCGCCCGAGACCACCGAAGTGCCCGAGAGCACCTCGTCGCGATTGCGGGCGAAGCCGGTGATGATGATGTCCTGGGTGTGGTCGGCGTGGGGATCGTCGTCGCTCGCCACTGCGGCTTGGGCGGGAGGCGTGGCGGCGGCTTCCTCGGTGGGCGGCGTGGCGGCGGCTTCCCCGGCCGGGGCCTCTTGAGCGAATGCGAGGTTGGGAAGCAGGACCGTGGCTGCGCCTGCCAGAAGGACTGAGCGGATCATTTCGAAATTTCCAATTCTCGATGGCCTCGTGGGCATCCGATTTGCGCGTCGCGGGGACGCGCGTCCGAGCGTGATCGGGAATGCCGGGCGGCACTCCGGGGCTCAGGCGGAGGGAGGCTCGAGCAGCGGGCGGATCGACGCGCCGATCAGTATCGGGGCCTCGGCCGGGTTCCGCTCCGCCGGTTCCGTGACTTCGGACGGGACCGGAAGCGCCGGCGCCGGAAGCATGTCGGAAGGCGAGTGGACCGCTCCGGAATCCGCCGGCGCGCCCTTCCCGCCGGCGGCCTTGGCGGCGGTTTCCTCGCCATAAGCGGCGGCGGAAATCCCGGCGTCCTGGCTTCCGAGAGCGGCGACGTGGGCAACGCCGTCCTGGTGGCGGCAGATCGCGGCCGCCACGGAGGAGCCGTGGGCCATCACCAGCACCAGGATCATCAGCACAGTGAGGAGACGAGTCATGGAATCGCGTTGGAACCCGGCATTGCCAAAATCGAAAAAACCCCCTGTCCCGGCCGGACATAGACGCTCGTGACAATATAACAAACCCGCCTTAACGCAGCATTGCCACGCTTCCCCGCGCGCCGGGGGAGAGGTCACGTCATCCCGGCGAAAGCCGGGACCTCGGGTCGAGAAGTCTCGGCGGGTCTCCCCGAGGTCCCGGCTTCCGCCGGGATGACGCCACTTCCGCCGCCGCCGCGCCAGGCCTAAAGCCTCCGTCATGACCTACAACACGATCGAGTTCACGAACCAGGCCGGAATCGCCCGGCTGACCCTCAATCGGCCCGACCGGCTCAACAGCTTCACCGTCGAGATGCACGAGGAGGTGGCCGACGCCCTGGGCCGTCTGGAAGGCGCCCGGGTGCTGGTCCTGACCGGCGCCGGCCGCGGCTTCTGCGCCGGGCAGGACCTCAACGATCGGGCGGTGGCTCCGGGCCAGGCGGTGGATCTCGGCGAGTCGGTGGAAAAGCGCTACAATCCCCTGATACGCACCCTGACCGGTCTCCCCTTCCCCGTCATCGCCCGGGTGAACGGGGTCGCGGCGGGCGCCGGAGCCAACATCGCACTCGCCTGCGACATCGTCATCGCCGGAAAGTCCGCGAAGTTCATCCAGTCCTTCGCCTCGATCGGGCTCATCCCCGACAGCGGCGGAACCTGGGTGCTTCCCCGGCTCGTCGGCCAGGCCCGGGCGCTCGGCCTCGCCCTGACCGCCGAGCCTCTGCCGGCGGAGAAAGCGGCGGAATGGGGCCTGATCTGGAAAGCGGTCGAGGACGACAAGCTCGACGAAGTGGTCGACGCCCTGGCCGCCCGCTTCGCCGAGGCTCCGACCAAGGGCCTCGGCCGAATCAAGAAGATGATCCGCGAAAGCTGGGGGCACAGCCTCGACGAGGAGCTCGACCTGCAGCGCGACTCGATGCGCGAGCTCGGCTTCGGCGACGATTATCGCGAGGGCGTGGCGGCCTTCATGGAAAAGCGGAAGCCGAATTTCACTGGGACATGAACCCCGTCATTGCGAGGAGCGAAGCGACGCGGCAATCCAGCGTGGCGCCCGCGACACACGCTGGACTGGATTGCTTCGCTCCGCTCGCAATGACGGGCTAAAGGACCAGACATGAAAACTCTGAAGCTTCTCAACTACGCCCAGGACCGCTGGTACGGCGCCGAAGCCGGCCTCGCCCCGGTCGAAAGCGCCGTCACCGGCGAGGTGTTCGCCGAAACGGGAAGCGGAGGCCTCGATTTCGCGGCGATGCTCCACCACGCCCGCAAGGTCGGCGGCCCGGCGCTCAGGAGCCTGACCTTCCACGAGCGGGCGCACATGCTGAAGGCGCTGGCCAACGCGATCATGGCGCGAAAGGAAGAGCTGTACGAGCTCAATTACTCGACCGGGGCCACCCGGACCGACGGCTGGATCGACATCGAAGGCGGCGCCGGGACCCTCTTCTCCTTCTCCTCGAAAGGCCGTCGCGAGCTTCCCAACGGCCGGATCCTGGTCGACGGCGCCGTCGAGCCCCTGTCCAAAGGCGGCACTTTCGTCGGCCAGCACGTCTACACCTCGCTGCAGGGCGTCGCCGTCCACATCAACGCCTTCAACTTTCCGGTCTGGGGGATGCTCGAGAAGCTCGGCCCGACTTTGCTCGCCGGAGTGCCCGCCATCGTCAAGCCGGCCTCCGCGACCGGCTATCTCGCCGAAGCCGCGTTCCGGATCATGATCGAGTCGCAGATCCTGCCGCCCGGCGCACTCCAGTTGGTTATGGGCGGCGTGGGCGACCTGTTCGACCATCTCACCCTCCAGGACGTGGTCAGCTTCACCGGATCCGCCCAGACCGCGATGAAGCTCCAGACCCACCCGGTGATCGCCCGCGAGAGCGTCCGCTTCATCGCCGAGCGCGACAGCCTCAACGCCTCGGTGCTCGGACCCGATGCGGCCCCGGGAACGCCGGAGTTCGACCTCTTCATCAAGGAAATCGCCCGTGAGATGACGGTCAAGGCGGGGCAGAAATGCACCGCCATCCGACGCGCTTTGGCCCCGGCGGAGTATCTCGACTCCGTCCAGGAGGCTCTGATCGAGCGGCTTGGCAAGGCCCGGATCGGCGACCCGCGCGAGGAGGGGGTGACGATGGGCGCGCTCGCCAGCCGCTCGCAGCTCCGCTCGGTGCGCGAGGCGGTGGCGGAGCTCGCCAAGTCGGCCCGGATCGTCTCGGGTGATCCGGACCGCTCGCCGGTCGAGGGGAACGGATCCTTCATCTCACCGATCCTGCTCCGCTCCGACGATCCCTGGGGATCGGCCGCGGTCCACGACGTCGAGGCTTTCGGCCCGGTGTCGACGATCATGCCCTATCGCGACCTCGCCGACTCGGTCGCGCTCGCCAACCGGGGAATGGGCAGCCTCGCTCTGTCGCTGTTCACCTTCGACCCGGCGGTCGCCGAAGAGTTCGTGCTCGGCGCCGGCGCCTATCACGGCCGGATGGTGATCCTGGACCGCACTTCGGCCGGGGAATCGACCGGCCACGGCTCCCCGCTCCCGGTCCTCGTCCACGGCGGCCCCGGCCGGGCCGGCGGCGGCGAGGAGATGGGCGGAATTCGCGGAGTCGCCCACTACATGCAGCGCACCGCTTTGCAGGGTTCGCCCGCGGTGCTTTCCAGCATCGTCCGGCAGTGGCTGCCCGGGGCGCCCAAGCCCGAGGGGGACCGTCACCCGTTCCGGAAGCGGATCTCGGAGCTTGAGGTCGGCTACACCCTGAAGACGGCGAGCCGCACCGTCAGCCTCGAGGACGTCGAGCATTTCGCGGCGTTCACGGGCGACAATTTCTACGCCCATATGGACGAGGAGGCGGCGAAGGCGAATCCGATCTTCGACGGCCGGGTCGCCCACGGCTATCTGATCCTGAGCTTCGCGGCCGGTCTGTTCGTCGATCCCGATCCGGGGCCGGTGCTCGCCAATACCGGCCTCGAGGGCCTTCGATTCCAGACCCCGCTCTATCCGGGCGATTCGATGCGGGTCGAGCTGACGGTGAAATCGAAGAGCGTGCGCAACGAGGAGATGGGCGAGGTGCGCTGGGCCGTCTATGTCTTCAACCAGAAAGACGAGGTGGTGGCCTCCTACGACCTCCTCACGATGAACACGCCATGATGAACCGGTCCCTGCCCCTGCTCCCCCTCTTCGCTCTGGCCTCCTGCGGAGCCTCGGCGACCGCCGAGCCGCCGGTCGACGGCTACCGGATCGTCAGGGAATATCCGCACGATCCGACCGCCTTCACCCAGGGCCTCGTCTATCTCGACGGCAAGCTCTACGAGAGCACCGGGCTGAATCGCCAGTCGACGGTTCGCGAAGTCCGGCTCGAAGACGGAAAGGTCCTGCGCTCGGTCTCGATCGCCCCGCAATATTTCGGCGAGGGCCTGGTCGACTGGGGCCCCGACCTACTCAGCCTGACCTGGACGGACGGCATTGGCTTCCGCTGGAACCGCTCGGACTTCAAGCCGAAGGGCAGCTTTCGCTATTCCGGCGAAGGCTGGGGCCTCACCCAGGACGGCAGGAACATCATCCTCAGCGACGGCACCAGCCAGCTGCGCTTCCTCGATCCTGCGACGATGCAGGAGAAGAAGCGGGTCTCCGTCACCTTCAAGGGCCAGCCGGTCGAGCGGCTGAACGAGCTGGAATTCGTCAAAGGCGAGATCTTCGCGAACATCTGGATGGGCCGGCGGATCGCCCGGATCGATCCGAAAAGCGGCGCGGTGAAGGGCTGGATCGACCTCTCCCGGCTCGCGCTCGAGAACGCCAACGGCGATCCCGACGCGGTCCTGAACGGAATCGCCTACGACAGGAAGGGCGACCGCCTGTTCGTCACCGGAAAGAACTGGGCGAAGCTGTTCGAGATCGCCATCGTCCCCAATCCGAAAGACTAGCCAGAGCGTGACCGGGCCGCGCTGGAATGCGGGCCCGGTTCGGACGCCCGGGGGTTCTTGGCTCGAACCGTTCAGGAGAGCCCCCATGAAGATCGCCGAATGCATGACCCGCGACATCGAGATCGTGAATCCCGACCAGCCGATCCAGGAAGCCGCCCAGTTCATGCTCCGCTCCGACTCGGGCGTGATGCCGGTCAGCGAGGGCGACAAGCTCATCGGGATGGTCACCGACCGCGACATCGCGGTCCGGGCGGTCGCCGAAGGGCTCGGCCCGGAAACGCCCGTCCGCGACGTCATGTCGGGCGACGTCCTCTTCTGCTTCGACGACGACGAGGTCGAGGCGGTCGCCCTCAAGATGAGCGACGCCCAGGTCCGCCGGATGCCGGTGCTCAGCCGCGAGGACGAGACCCTGGTCGGGATCGTCTCCCTCGGCGACATCAGCCGCTCGGAGCAAAGCGAGGCCGCCTCGGTCGCCCTCGACGGGATCACTGACCCCGGCGGCGAGCACAACCAGACCGAAGAGGGCTGAGTCCGTCATTGCGAGGAGCGTAGCGACGAAGCAATCCAGCGGGCCACGGAGGCCGCTCTGGATTGCTTCGCTTCGCTCGCAATGACGACCGAGACGCTCTCCACCTAAGAAGCCTTGTACGCCGCCACGCCGTCGCCCAGATGCGGGTTGTTCTCCTCCCGCTGACGGGCCGCTTCATGGTCGTAGAGGAAGGGAAGGAACGCGTAGCGGGTACCCCGTGTGACCGGGGTCGCTTCGTGGAGCATCGAGCAGGAAAAGACGACCGCGCCCCCGGTCGGCGCCCTGTAGGTCCGCCGGCCGAACTCGGGGAATCGAAGGTCGCCGCCCTCGTAATCGCCCGAATTGAGGTTGATCGTCACCGCGAACCGCCGATGCGCCGTGCCCTTGGTCGTATTGTCCCGATGCGGCCGGAAATGGCCCTCGCCGGCCGGATAGGCGCCGACGATGTAGCGCTCCATCCGGGTCGCATCGAACTGGAAGACCCTCTTCACCATCGGCACCAGCCTGGCGTGGATCCGCGCCCGGAGGATCGCGCACAGGCCCTCGTCCGCGATCTCGCGGTCGCGCCGCATCTTGTGCGCCGGGTCGGTGATCAGAACGGTCTTGCCGTCCACCTCGCGCATGAAGCCCGAAGGCGCGCCGCCGGTTTCGCGATGGTGCCGGACCAGGCGCTCGCACAAAGCGGGCTCGAGGATGTTGGGCGCCATCAGCACCGGCGCCCAGTCCGGCAAGGGCATCCGGGCCATGGCTTTGGCGAGCGCCTCGAAGGCCGCCTCCCCGGAGTCGAGCGGAAAGACGCCCACCGCTCGAAGCATCGGATCGACCAGGAGCCAGTGCCTCCGGTCCGACTCCCCCTCGCCGGCCGGACCGCCTCCGAACAAGGCGGGAAGCCCGCCGCCGGGATCGAGGAAGAACCGGATCCCGGGCAGCTGCTGGGCGACCCGCCCGGCCGACGAGTCGTCGGGGTCCGAAGTCACTCCGAAGAAGCAGGCCTGGTCGTCGTCGAGAAGGGCCCGGTGCCGGGCGACGCAGGCAAGCGCAGCGGCCGCCCCCGGGTCCGTCGCCCGGCCGAAGAAGAGCATCAGGACGAAGCGGCCGGCGGCGGTGTCGAAGACGTAATTGTCGCTCCCGCCGATCGCCTTGGCCCTGAACCACGGCACCGCCTCGCCCGGCATGAGCGGTTTCGGGCGGGGCGGAGGCGGGGTCGTCATGGCCGCCTTATGCCCCGCCCTTGCACCGCATGAAAGCCGGCCGTCATCCCGGCGAAAGCCGGGACCTCGGGGAGACCCGCCGAGACTTCTCGTCCCGAGGTCCCGGCTTCCGCCGGGATGACGAGCTACTTCAACGCCGCGTAAATCAGAGTCTTGAGCTGCCGCCGGATCGGATAGGTCGACGACGGCATCAGCTGGGTCATGAAGATCATGTGCAGCCGCTCGACCGGATCGACGAAGAAGGCGGTGGAGAACATTCCGCCCCAATAATATTCGCCCTTCGAGCCCGGAAGCATCGTCTTCGCCGGGTCGAGATTCACTCCGAAGCCGAGCCCGAAGCCCTGGCCGGCATTGACCGCCTCGCTGAACAGCGAGCGGCTCATCTCCGTCAGGTCGGCGCCGCCCGGCAGGTGGTTGGAAGTCATCAGCTCGAGCGTCTTGCGCCCGACGATCCGGGCGCCGTCCAGCGCTCCGCCGCCCTCGAGCATCGCGCAGAAGCGATGATAGTCGGCGATCGTGGAGACCAGCCCGGCGCCTCCGGCGAGCAGCCTGGGCGGCTCGCTCCAAGCGCTCTTCGCCCCGGGATCGTAGACCACCGCCCCCTTTCCCTCTCGCCAGGCGAAGGCGTCGCCGAGCCGGTGCGCCTTGTCCGGCGGGACGTGGAAGGCGGTGTCGACCATCCCGAGCGGAGCGAAGATCCGCTCTTCGAAGAAGCGGTCGAGCTTCATCCCCGACACGCGCTCGACGACCAGTCCGAGGACGTCGGTTGAAACCGAATAATTCCAGGCGGTTCCGGGCGAGAATTCGAGCGGAATGTCGGCAAGCGCCGCGACGAAGCCGTCGAGATCCAAGTCGCCGTGCCAGCCCTCCAGCTTGCGGCTTCGATAGGCGGCGTCGACGTTCGTCCGGTGCTGGAAGGAATAAGTCAGGCCCGACGTGTGGCGAAGGAGGTCGATCATCGCCATCGGCCGCTCGGGCGGCTTGACCAGGAACGGCGCTCCGCCGCCGCCGCCGTCGTAGACGCCCATCCCCTTCCATTCCGGGATGACCTCCTCGACCGCCTGGTCGAGGGCCGCCCGGCCCTCCTCGACCAGCATCATGAACGCGATCGAAGTGACGGGCTTGGTCATCGACGCGATTCGGAAGATCGAATCCTCGCCCATCGGCTCGCCGCTCGCCCGCGCCTTGCCGGCGGTCGAGAGGTGAACGACCTTGCCCTCGCGGGCGATCAGAAGCTGCGCTCCGGCGAGAAGCTCGGGAGCGAGGTAAGTCGCGTCCAGGAACCGGTCGATCCGTGCCAGCCGCTCGGCATCGAACCCCCCTTGGGCAGCGTCCAGCCTGTCCATCCTCGCTCCTTCACTTAAGTCCTCCCCCGGATTTCCGGGGGAGGGGGACCGCGCGCAGCGCGGTGGAGGGGTTCTCGGAGCGAGGAAGAACCCCTCCACCATGCTTCGCATGGTCCCCCTCCCCGGCAAAGGCCGGGGAGGATTATGAAACCCGCGCCTACCGCTTGAGCCCAAGCCGAATCAACGTCATTGCGAGTGAAGCGAAGCAATCCAGCGGCACGGACCTGCGAAGCTGGATTGCTTCGTCGCTTCACTCCTCGCAATGACGGAGACTGAACGAAAAAGGAGAGGCGCGTGATCGAAGGGTTCGAGCTTGATCCCGACTGGCCGCGAATGAGCCTGGAAGAGGCCGACGCGCTCCTCACCGCGCCCGGCTCCCGGCTCGAGATGGGCGAGGCCGTCATCCGCGGGATCCCGACCCGGATCTGGAAGAACGCTCCGCCCGACCTTCCCTTCCTGGTCCGACTGTCGCTCGGCCACGGCGACCGGATCGCCACTGTCTTCGAAGAGGAACGAGTCTCCTGGGAGGCGCAACATCGCGCCATCGTCGCCCTCTCGGCACAGCTCGGCCGACTCGGGATCGGCAAGGGCGACCGGGTCGCGATCGCGATGGCGAACCTTCCCGAATGGCCGGTCGCCTTCTTCGCGATCACCGCGCTCGGCGCCATCGCGGTGCCGCTCAACGCGTGGTGGACCGGGGCGGAGCTCGAATTCGGGCTCGCCGATTCGGGCTCGAAGCTCCTGATCGCCGATTGGGCGCGCTGGCGGCGGATCGAGCCCCACCGGGCCGCTCTGCCCAAGCTCGAACATGTCGTCGTCGGCCGCTGCGACGAGCCTCTCGCCGGAGTCGTCCGGCTGGAGGAGATGATCGGAGCGCCGGGCGCCTGGAGCGGGTTGCCCGACGCCGAGCTTCCCGAGATCGAGCTCGCACCCGACGACGAAGCGGCGATCCTCTATACGAGCGGAACCACCGGCCGGCCCAAGGGGGCGCTTCACACCCACCGCAACTTCACCACCAACATCCTCTCCGTCGGCTATTCGAACGCCCGAGCGGCGCTTCGGCGAGGCGAGGCGCCGCCCGAGCCGCAGCCCAAGACCGCCCTCATGGTCATCCCGCTGTTCCACTGCACCGCGCTCAGCGCGATGCTGATGGGGACGATGGTCGCGGGCCACACGATCGTCTTCATCCGCAAATGGGATCCGCTGGAAGCCCTGGCGATCATCGAGCGTGAGCGGGTGCAGTTGACGGGCGGAGTGCCGACCATCGCATGGCAGCTGCTCGAGCATCCCGAGCGCTCCCGCTTCGATCTCTCCAGCCTCGAGCAGATCAGCTACGGAGGCGCTCCGGCCGCGCCCGAGCTGGTCCGCAAGATCTGGGAGGAATTCGGAGCCCTTCCCGGCAACGGCTGGGGGATGACCGAGACGACGGCGACGGTCACGAGCCATGTCGGCGAGGATTATCTCCATCGCCCAGACAGCGCCGGGCCCGCGGTTCCGGTCGCGGACCTCAAGATCATGTCGCCCGACGGGACGGCCGAGATGCCCATCGGCGAGGTCGGCGAATTATGGGCTCGCGGCCCGCAGGTCGTCCAGGGCTATTGGAACCGGCCCGAGGCGACCGCTGAGACCTTCGTCGGCGGCTGGGTGAGGACCGGCGACCTCGCCCGCCTCGACGCGGAAGGCTTCCTCTTCATCGTCGACCGGGCCAAGGACATGGTCATCCGCGGCGGCGAGAACATCTATTCGATCGAGGTCGAAAACGTCCTCTTCGACCACCCCGCGGTCACCGACGCCGCACTCATCGGCCTCTCCCACCGCACCCTGGGCGAGGAGCCGGCCGCGGTCGTCCACCTCGCCCCGGGCACCGCCGCCACCGAGGAGGAGCTAAAGGCCTGGGTCCGCGCCCGCCTCGCCGTCTTCAAGACCCCGGTCCGGATCGTCTTCCTCCCCCAGCCTCTGCCGAGAAACGCCAACGGCAAGATATTGAAGGGGGAGCTCAAGGCCCTGTTCGACTGATTTGCCTCCCCATCGCAGATGGGGAGGGGGACCACCCGAAGGGTGGTGGAGGGGTAGCTGCCGAGGAGCCCGGCGGTTCACGCTCGAACCTCGCACGCCCCGCCTTCTACCCCTCCACCAGGCTTCGCCTGGTCCCCCTCCCCCCGCTTCGCGCGGGGAGGCAAATCAATCCTTCCACCCCTCCAGCACCTCGACGAACCGCGTCAGCCAGGCATTCGTCTGATGCCCGTCGACGACCCGGTGGTCGATGGTCAGCGACACATAGGCCATCGGCCGGATCAGGATGGCGTCGGTTCCGCCCACCTCCCGAACGACCACCCTCTTCTCGAGCTTGCCCACGCCCAGGATCGCCGATTGCGGCTGGTTGATGATGATCGGGGCGGCGAAGAGCGAGCCCGAGACCCCGTGGTTGGAGATGGTGAAGGTGCCGCCCGACACGTCCCTGGCGGCGAGCCGCTCGGCCCTCGCTTTCTCGACCAGCTCGTCGAGTCCGGCGGCGATTCCCTTCAGCGACAGGGTCTGGACCTTTCGGAGCACCGGGACGATCAGGCCCTTCTCGCCGAGCGCCGTCCCGACTCCGATGTTGACGTCGTCGAAAATCTCCAGCCGGTCCTCGTGCCAGCGGCTGTTGATCGCGGGCGCGACCTTCATCGCCTCGGCCGCGGCGGCGACGATGTAGGCGCTGTAGGTGAGCTTCAGGCCCTTTTTCGCCCAGGCGGCCTTGTGCGCCTCGCGATGGGCGATGATCGCGCCGAAATCCGCCTCGAACATCGCTGTGACGTGCGGCGCCCGGGTCACCGAGGCGAGCATGTTGTCGGCGATCCGGAGGCGCATCCGGTCGTGAGGGATCGAGTGGGATGCGATACCCGTCATCCCGGCGGAAGCCGGGACTTCCCCCGTCATCCCGGCGGAAGCCGGGACCTCCCCCGTCATCCCGGCGGAAGCCGGGACCTCGGGGAGACCCGCCGAGCCTTCCCGAGCCGAGGTCCCGGCTTGCGCCGGGATGACGGCAGGTTGCGCCGTGGTGCGCGGCTCGTCGCTCTGAACCCTGGTCGCAGACTCCACGGCCCGATCGACGTCCGCGCGGGTGATGCGCCCGTCGCGGCCGGTGCCTTCGATCCGCGAAGGATCGATGTCGTGCTGGAGAAGAGCTCGGCGAACCGAGGGCGAAAGCCGCATCCCCGTCATCCCGGCGGAAGCCGGGACCTCGGGGAGACCCACCGAGACTTCTTGTCCGGAGGTCCCGGCTTTCGCCGGGATGACGGGTCCCTCCCGGTCAATCGCCTCCCCTTCCACCGCGATCCGCCCGAGCACCGCGCCCGGAACCGCCTTGGCCTCGGGCTCGAGCACTATCTCCCGAAGCACCCCCGCCGCCGGCGCCGGCACCTCCATCGCGACCTTGTCGGTCTCGAGCTCGACCAGCGGATCGTTGACCTCGACCCGGTCGCCGACCTTCTTCAGCCAGGCGCGAACCACCGCCTGGGTGCCCTCCTGCTCCTCGGGAACGAGGATTTCGATCATGACCCTGATCCCGTCATTGCGAGGAGCGAAGCGACGCGGCAATCCAGCGCGGCGCCTGCGACATCCCCGGCCCTGGATTGCTTCGCTTCGCTCGCAATGACGGCGCCCATCGTCAAAACCCCACCAATTCTTCGATCTTGGCCTTGATCCGCTCCACCGACGGAACCGCCCAGTTGAGAAGCACCGGATTGTGCGGACTGGGGATGTCCGGCATGGTCACCCGCGCCACCGGAGCGTCGAGGTCGAGGAAGGCTTCGTCCGCGACCACCGCCGCGATCTCGGCGCCGAAGCCGCCGGTCCTCAGATCCTCGTGGACGATCAGGCAGCGGCGGGTTCGCCGGACGCTTTCGAGCACCGTCTCCCTGTCCCAGGGCATCAGGGTCCTGAGATCGATGACGTCGGCTGACACGACCCTGGCTGCTTCCTCGCACCGGGGCACCATCGCGCCCCAGGTGACGATGGTGATCTCATCGCCCTCGCGGACCTTCTTCGCCCGGCCGAACGGAAGCGCGTAGCCGTCGCCCGGATAGGGCCGCCGGGCCCAGCTGTCGTCGAGCATCGCCCGATGCTCGAAGAAGACCACCGGATCGTTGCCTCGAAGCGCCGTCCGGAGAAGCCCGACCGCGTCCTCCGCGTTGGAGGGCACCGCAACCTGCCAGCCCGGATTGTGGACGAAGGCCACCTCGTTGGTCTGGCTGTGCCAGGGATCGCCGCATTTGAAGAAGCCGCCGGGTATCCTCAGCACCATCGGCGCCGCGAAGCGGTTGTTGGTCCGCCAGCGCATCGTCCCGCAATCGTTGATCTGCTCGGTCGCGGGCTCGGCATATTTGCGGAACTGGATTTCGGGCACCGGCATCAGCCCGGCGATCGCCATTCCCACCGCCCGGCCGATGATCCCCTCCTCGTTGAGGCTGGTGTCGAAGACCCGGTTCGAGCCGTATTTCTCCTGAAGCCCCAGGGTGACGGCGTGGACTCCGCCCTTGGGCCCGATATCCTCTCCGAACAGCAGGACCCGCGGATTGACTGCGAGCTCGTGGTCGAGGGTCCGGCGGATCGCGGTCACCATGTTGATCCGCTGGCCCTCGGGCTTTGGCTCCTCGTGGCTCCGCGGCGCCCGGTAGCCGTGGGTCCACTGGCCCCCCATCTTCTGCATCTCGCCGTCGTAGAAGACGTGGTCGAGCACGCGCTCGGGATCGGAGACTCCCCGCGACTCCGCTTCCTGGCGCGCCGACTCGACGTCGGCCCTCGCCTTGGCCTCTATCCTGTCCCATTCCTCCTCGGTCATCAGCGCTCCGACGAGATGCGCCTTGAGCTTGGGGAGCGGATCGCGGGTCCATTCGTCGCGGACCGTCTCCTCCGATTTGTAGGTCTGGGTGTCCTGGAAGCTGTGGCCCTGGAGGCGCGGAACGGTAAGCCGAAGCAAGGCGGGACCGTTGCCGGCCCGGACATGGCCGACGGCGCGCTCGACAAGCTCGGCCGCTTCGGCCGGGTCGGTCCCGTCGCCCGCGAAGATTGCGAGACCGCCGAAGCCGGAGAGGTTCTTCGCGATGTCGCCGCCCGGAGTCTGGAAGCTCGACGGGACCGAGATCCCGAAGCCGTTGTCCTCGACGTAGAAGAGCATCGGAAGCTTCTGGGTGGTGGCGATGGTCAAGGCCGACCAGAAGCCCCCCGTCGCGCAGGAGGCGTCGCCTCCCAGCACCACCGCGATCGCACCGTCATAGCTCTCGTCGCCGAGCTCGGTCCGATAATATTCGATCGCCTGCGCCCAGCCCGCCGTCGGCGTATATTGGGCTCCGACTCCGCCCGACATCGGAAGCGCGGGGGCTCCGCCCGCATTGGGATAGTTGAACACCACTCCGATGTCGCGGCCGTCGGAATAGCCCCCTTCCCGGCCCATTCCCGAACCGAGCGCGTCCTCGACCGGCACGCCCAAGGCGAGCAGCAGCGGCCTCGAGCGGTAATAGCCGCAGGTCGCGTCGCGGCGGTGGGTCAGCCGGCTTCCGAGGATCGCCTGGGCCATGTCGTGGCCGCGGGCCGAGAATTGGTAGAGGATTTTGCGCTCGGGAACGAGCCTTTCCTCCTCGAGCTTGTCCATCGCCCGGCTGACCTGGACGACATAGGCGATCCGCCGCCAATCATAGCCTTCCTGTGGCGATTTGTGGCGATTCCTCAGCTTCTCTCCACTTTCAGCCATCCATCTTCTCCACCACCGCCGCGGCGAAAATCTCGACATTGTCGTCGGAGAGTCCGACGACGTTGAATCGCCCGCTATCGGCCAGATAGATGCCCTTCTCCTCGCGCAGCTCGAGCACCTGGGCCTGGCTGAGCGGAAGGATCGAGAACATCCCGTTCTGGCCGTCAATATAGGCCAGCCGCTCGTCGTACGCGGCAAGCTTAGCCCGCAAGCTCCTGATTCTGGCGCACATTTCCTTGAGCTCGAGGTCCCAGTCGGCCCGAAGCTCCGGGTCCTCCAGAACCATATGAACCAGCGCCGCCCCATGATCGGGCGGCATCGACCACATCGTCCGCGAAAGCTGCAGGAGGTTGCCGTAGACGACCCGCGCCGCCTTGGCGCTCGGCGCCTTGACGAACAGATTGCCGACCCGCTCGCGATAGACCCCGAAATTCTTGTCGCAACTTTGCGCGACAAGCGCCTGTTCCGCCTTGCCGACGACGAGCCGGACTCCCGCCGCGTCGGCCTCGAGGCCGTGGCCGAGGCCCTGATAGGCGAGGTCGACGAAGGGGACGAGGCCGCGGCTCGAAACGATCTCCGCGACCTCGGCCCACTGGCCCGCCGAAAGATCGGCGCCGGTCGGGTTGTGGCAGCAGCCGTGGAGCAGGACGAGGTCCCCCGCCTCCGCCTTGTCCAGTGCCTCCATCATTTCGGCGAAGAGGATCCGCCGGCTCGCCGGGTCGTAATAAGGATGCGGCACCATCTCGACTCCGGCGCACTCGATGAGCGGACCGTGGTTGGGCCAGGTCGGCTGACCGACCAGCATCCGAGCCTTCGGATTGGCCTTGGTGACGAGATCGGCGCCAAGGCGAAGTGCGCCGCAGCCGCCCGGAGTCTGGAGCCCGACGATCCGCTCGTCCGCCGCCGCCGACTCTCCGAAGACGATCGGACGGATGAGCTCGGTGAAGCGCGCGTCGCCCTGCGAGCCGAGATAGGCCTTGGTCTCCTGCCGTTCCCAGAGCAGGCGCTCCGCCTTCTTCACCGCCCGAAGGATCGGAGTACCCCCGGCGGAATCGCGATAGACCCCCACCCCGACGTCGATCTTGTCCGGACGCGGATCGGAGTCGCAAAGCGCGATGAGCTGCAGAAGGGAGTCCGATTTCTGCTCGTCGAGCCGGTCGAACAGCGGCGGCCCGTCGCTGAGCAGAAATGAATTTTCCATCCGAGTCCCTTCCGAATGCAGCCTGAACGCGCTTTACGCCCTTTCGGTTCGGATTGCGTATCAGACTTGACGAAGCGCAGGGTGGATTTGAAACAGATATTCGACTAATTGCCACTGAATGAAAGATGATGATCGTCTCGACGCGGTCGACCGCCGAATCGTTCGCGAATTGCAGCGCGATGCGAGCCTCAGCCACGCGGCGCTCGCCGACCGGGTCGGAGCTTCCGCCGCTTCGGTGTGGCGGCGGGTCAGGGCGCTCGAGAAAGCGGGGGTGCTGGGCCGGACCGTCCGAATCGCGAGCCCCGAGGCGCTCGGCCGATCGGTCAACGTCCTGTGCCAGGTTCGGATGGCTCGGCAGACGGTCGAGGCCCGGGCCGATTTCGAGGACTTCATCCAGTCCCGCGAAGAGATCGTCGAATGCTACTCAATGTCGGGCGAATGGGATTATCTGCTTCGGATCGCAGTGAGGGACGTCGCCGATTACGACCGGTTCATCATGCGCGGGGTCCTCGCCCACCCCAGCGTCGCCAATGCGGCGAGCAATTTCGCGCTGAGACAGGTCAAGTACACGACGGAGATACCGGTCTGACCGCTCCCCCGTCATCCCGGCGAAAGCCGGGACCTCGGGCCGGAAAGTCTCGGCGGGTCTCCCTGAGCTCCCGGCTTTCGCCGGGATGACGGGAACCGCCAACCTCCCCGCGGATTGAATCGGCAACGAATCGATTTGTCGGAGCACGAACTGATGGCCGCACGCGCCTATTGGAAGGGGCAGATCAGGCTTGCCCTGGTCTCGATCCCGGTCGAAATCTTCTCCGCCACCAAGAGCGGAGCGACCATCGCCTTCAACCAGATCCACGAGCCCACCGGCAAGAGGGTCAAATATGAGAAGGTGGTTCCCGGGGTCGGCCCGGTCGACCCCGAGGAGATCGTCAAGGGCTATCAATATGAGAAGGGCAGCTACGTGCTTCTCACCGACGAGGAGATCGAATCGGCCAAGCTCGAGAGCAAGAAGACCCTCGAACTCACCCAGTTCGTCGATTATGACGACATCGACGTCCTCTATTACGAGAAGCCCTATTTCGTCGTCCCCGCCGACGACCTCGCCGAGGAGGCGTTCATCGTCTTGAGGGAGGCTCTGAAGCGAACGAAGAAGGTCGCGCTCGGCCAGCTCGCCCTGAGGGGCCGCGAATATCTGGTCAGCCTCAAGCCCTGCGGCCGCGGCATCGTCCTGGAGACGCTTCGCTATGCCGACGAGGTCAACAAGGCGCAGAATTACTTCCGCGACATCGCCGAGGCGAAGCCCGACGAGGAGCTCCTCGACCTCGCCGAGGCTCTGATCGAGCGCAAGACCTCGCCCTTCGACCCGTCGAAATATCACGACCGCTATATCGAGGCGGTCGAGGAGCTGATCGAGCGCAAGCGCAAGGGCAAGACCATCCACACCGAGGAGGATTCCGCGCCGGCGCGCGGCTCCAACGTCATCGACCTGATGGCGGCCTTGAAGCGTTCGATCGAGAAGCCGGGAGGCAAGGAAGCTTCCGGCGGCGGCAAGACGTCAAGCGGCGGCGCGAAGAAGGCCGCGGCGAAGCCGGCTGCCACGAAGCCCGCGGCCAAGAAGGCGCCGGCCAAGGCGGCGCCGGCACGGAAGCGGGCATGATGTCCTCCCCATCGATAGATGGGGAGGGAGACCACCCGAAGGGTGGTGGAGGGGTAGCTGCCGTGATGTCTGAGGTTCGCGCGAGAACCGGCAGCGTCGGCGACTTCTACCCCTCCACCATGCTCTGCATGGTCCCCCTCCCCACCGCTTCGCGGCGGGGAGGATGAATGGCCCTGCGCAAGAAACCCGCCGATCCGCTCGAGACCTACAACAAGAAGCGCGACTTCGCGAAGACCGCGGAGCCGCCGGGCACGGCCGGACCGGCGCGCGGACCGAACGCTCTTGCCCTGTTCATGGTCCAGAAGCACGACGCCACCCGCCTCCATTACGACCTTCGCCTGGA